>NZ_WQQB01000027.1:0-13737 GCF_018785565.1 Blautia sp. MCC283
ATCCAGAAGAGTTCCATTGGCATGACGAATATGCAACGTTGAATTTCTTTCGGTTTATCTGCAAAAATATCGGTAACTTGAGAAATGGAGAAATTGAAAAAATGGTCACACGTTTAAAGTACATAGATCAGAAAGCAGTGGAAAACCATGTGAATGGTGCTGTTTGGGCATTTGATTATGATAAGATGTTCTGTGTATTGATGGAAAATGAAATTTGTCGAAAGGTGTGTGAAAAGAATAAATATAACAGTTGGATGAATCTGATGGGACAGTATTGTGTTTCAAGGACTTAAAGACGAAGAAAGTTGTTGGAGAGAAATAATTTCCAGCAACTCTGTCTTTAATGAATAGAGTTCATTTTTTTATTCAACTATTCCCATGATATATACAATATGTAAATGTGCAATTCAAATATCAGTTTATGCTAAGTGCAAAAATAATAATAATTACTATTATTGACAAAAGAATAATTATCATGTATAATACAGATATACAAGAAACAAAGTGTTAGAAAAATTGCTAGGAACTTGGTAACAAAAATAAATCGACATTGAAAATGGAAAATGACTATGAAAAAATATGAATGTGAACCATGTGGATATATTTATGATCCGGCAGTAGGAGATCCAGACGCCGGTATCGCTCCAGAAACTGCATTTGAGGATATTCCAGATGACTGGACATGCCCAATCTGCGGATTAGGAAAAGATGTTTTCGTTCCTGTAGAAGACTAAGCAGAAAATGCAGGTACGAAACTGCCAGACATTAAAAGAGCCTAAGAGAACATATAAAAGAAATGGAGGTCAAATTATGACTTACGATTTAAACATTACCTTTGATGACAATTTAGTAACAGGAAATAAAACAATCGATACACAGCACAAAGAATTGATTGACCGTATCCAGAACTTTGTAACTGCCTGTCAAAATGGCGACAGCAAAGTAAAAGCAATCAAAATGCTGGATTATCTGGATGAATATACTGACTTTCATTTCAAAGAAGAGGAAAAGCTTCAGGAAAAATCCGGTTATCCAGAGCGTGAAAAACATTATGAAAAACATGAAGAGTTTAAAAAGACAATTCAAGAACTGTATGAATACCTTCAGGAGTATGAAGGACCAACAGATCGGTTCAGTGAACTTGTACAGAAAAATGTAATCGACTGGCTGTTTGGACACATTAAAACATACGACCGCTCTGTGGCAAAATTTATCTTTATGAAACAAAATCCAGATCGATGCTAAAATAAACCAGGGAATGAGTTCACTCAGAATGTAGACAACATGATGAAGTAAACTAGGGGCTGTCACAATGCAGTCCCTTTCCTGTTATAGCGATATTCTAGGTAATATATTGCGCTGGCATGACATATTATTTTACTACTACTATATGGGAAGAGCAAGCAGCTCTTCTTTTTTTGTCCTTTTTATCCAATTTTAAGTTGTAAAGTCTCTTTTCATTCGACAAAATTCTCCACAGACAGAGGATATGCGACGAGCATTGATATGAACATCTATTTATGGAAAGAGGATATTGAAGACGGGGAATCGGTAATGACAGCCGAATATAGACCTGTAGAATACGGAAAGGACTATGATGTTGTCAATAATCCTGATAAATTTCAACTATGTATAGATGGAAAAGAGATTAAATAGTAATCTCCTGAAAGCAAGCTTTTTGTCAATTATTTCAAAGAAAAATTAAAGGATAACAATACATAGTTTTGACAATGATATTTTGAAAAATTTTATAGGAATGCTCTATTATCAAATTGACATAGGAATATGGTAGCGTATAATTAGAATTGAATACACTGAAAAAATGGAGGAATTACATGAAAGCACATAAATATTGGTCAGTAGGAGCATTGATCACAATGCTTGGGACTTTTTACACTGGATATAAAAAGCAAAAATCAAGTCACAAATACTTTGCTTTAAGTTCTATGTTATGTATGGTAATGGCGATATATACAGGTCATAAAATGATTACCGGGAATAGGAAGAAAAAGGCGAATAAAGAGAAAGATACAGAAAGGGAGGGATAAATAATGTTGGAAGTAGGGGTTAAGGCACCGGATTTTGAGTTGCCAGATCAAAATGGGAAAATACATAGATTATCGGATTATACAGGAAAAAAAGTGATTTTATATTTCTATCCCAAGGATAATACAGCGGGATGCACGAAACAGGCATGTGGGTTTTCTGAGCGATACCCTCAGTTTACCGAAAAAGGAGCAGTTATTCTTGGAGTCAGTAAGGATTCTGTATCCTCTCATAAGAGATTTGAGGAAAAATATGGATTGACATTTACACTTTTAGCAGATCCAGAGCGGAAAGTTATTGAAGCATATGATGTATGGAAAGAAAAGAAAAATTATGGCAAAGTCTCTATGGGAGTAGTAAGAACCACATATCTTATTGATGAACAGGGGATTATTATAAAGGCAAATGATAAAGTCAAGGCTGCAGATGATCCTGAAAATATGCTCAAGGAATTAGATTAATGAAGATAATATTATCCCCTGCTAAAAAGATGATTACAGATACTGACAGCATAGCGCCGGATGGATTGCCTGAATTTATTGAAAAGACGACAGAGATACAAAGTTGGTTGAAAAGTAAGTCAAAAGAAGAACTGAAGACTATCTGGAAATGTAATGACAAAATTACAGAACAGAACTTCAATAGATTGGAAAACATGGATCTTTATCATTTACTTACCCCAGCTGTCTTATCATATGAAGGAATTGCTTTTCAATATATGGCTCCATCCGTGTTTGAGGACAGTCAATTCGAGTATGTACAAAATCATTTGAGAATAATATCTGCATTTTATGGTGTGCTAAAACCAAGGGATGGTGTGACACCTTATCGTTTGGAAATGCAGGCGAAGGTTGGAATAGGAGAAACAAAAAATCTGTATGAGTACTGGGGAGATTTATTATACCGCTCAGTGATTGATAACAGCAGGATTATAATCAATCTGGCATCGAAAGAATACTCTAAGTGCATAGAAAAATATCTGACACGACAGGATAGATACATTACGATTACATTTTGTGAGTTATCAGGAGATAAACTGGTGACAAAAGGTACATATGCTAAGATGGCCCGTGGTGAAATGGTTAGGTTCATGGCTGAAAACAGAATTGAAAATCCTGAGGATATTAAGAAATTTGATAGACTAGGCTATTCATTCCGCTCTGATTTATCATCAGATGCAGAATATGTTTTTGAACGGAAAAAATGATGATTGAATGATTATTTTAAATAAAAGGTAATCAGTAATATTGATTATTATAATAATAGAAGGAGGAACAAACTAATGAAATATGTATGTGACGTTTGCGGATGGGAATATGATGAAGAGGAAGGTTATCCTGAAGGTGGTATTGCACCAGGAACAAAGTGGGAGGACGTTCCAGAAGATTTTGAATGCCCATTATGTAATGTTGGAAAAGATCAGTTTTCAGAAGTTGAATAAAATTCTGATTATTTAAATACGGATAGATAAACAAAAACCCTGGTGCGTGTGAGCAACAGGGTTTTTTATTGCGATAGTTTGTGATGATATCACAGAAAATGATTTACCTTTTGCTTATAATGTAACTACAAACAAAGTAAGGAGGTAGTCTAAATGAGATTAAAAGATAAAGTTGCAATCATTACGGGTGGAAGCCGTGGTATAGGATTTGCTACAGCTGATAAATTCTTGAAGGAAGGTGCTTCAGTTGTGTTGGCAGCAAGTTCACAGGAATCGGCAGATGTTGCTGTAGATAAATTAAAAGAAAAATATCCCAATGCAATAGTTGCTGGAATTAGTCCAAATCTGGCAAGCATGGAGTCTGTCAGAAAGGCTTTTAAAGAGGCAACTGAAAAATATGGATGTGTCGACATACTGGTAAATAATGCAGGGATTTCAGAAAACACCTCTTTTATGGATTATACAGAGGAGACTTTTGATAAAGTCATGGATCTAAATGTAAAAGGAGTATTTAATACTACTCGTGTAGCAGCAGAATGTATGGTGGCAAGAGGCAAGGGGGTCATTCTCTCAACTTCTTCCATGGTGAGTATTTCGGGACAGCCAAGTGGGTTTGCTTATCCGGCATCGAAGTTTGCAGTAAACGGATTGACTGTATCATTAGCAAGAGAACTAGGACCTAAAGGTATTCGTGTTAATGCGGTTGCACCTGGGATTACAGAAACTGATATGATGAAGGCCGTGCCAAAGGAAGTTATCGAACCTATGATTGAAAGAATTCCATTGCGTCGTCTTGGACAGCCAGAAGATATTGCCAATGCGTTTGTGTTTCTTGCTTCAGATGAGGCGAGTTACATTACAGGTGTTATATTAAGTGTAGATGGTATGGCAAGAAGTTAAGTTAATGAGGTATGGTGATGTAATCACGGAAAATAAATGAAATTAAGACTATAATAAATCTACAAAAAGAAAAAGATAAGGAGGACTGTAAAATGTCTGCTATTAATATCAATAAAAATAATTTTCAGAACGAAGTACTGAATTCCGATAAACCCGTTCTTTTAGATTTTTGGGCATCTTGGTGTGCACCTTGCCGCATGGTAGTACCTATTGTAGAGGAGATTGCAAGTGAGCGTAGAGATATTAAAGTTGGAAAGATTAATGTAGATGAAGAGCCTGAACTGGCAAATAAGTTCAGTATTATGAGCATTCCGACTTTAGTGGTTATGAAGAATGGGAAGATTGTACAGCAGGTTTCAGGGGCGAGACCTAAGAATGCGATTTTAGAAATGCTTTAGGGAGGTGTGCTAATGGGATTTTTTGATCTCTTTAAACAGTCGAATATTAATCAAGGCATAGAAGAATATAAAAGGACTGATGATGCAGTTCTGCTGGATGTACGTACACCGCAGGAATATCAGGAAGGACATATACCAGAAAGTAAAAATGTGCCGTTGCAGCAACTTGACAATATTGCTTCTGTAGCGAAGAATAAGGATATCCCACTGTTTGTATACTGTTATTCCGGTTCACGAAGCCGCCAGGCAACTGGGATACTGCAACGAATGGGATATTCTAAAGTAAATAATATCGGTGGCATTGCAGCTTACTCAGGAAAGGTGGAAAAATAAGATGAAGGTAATAATTGTAGGAGGTGTAGCCGGAGGAGCTACAGCCGCAGCAAGAATACGCAGACTGAATGAGCATGCTGAAATTACTGTGTTTGAAAGATCCGGATACATATCCTATGCGAATTGTGGACTTCCATATTATATTGGAGACGTGATCACAGACCCGGAAGAACTTACACTACAGACACCAGAGAGTTTTTTTAAACGCTTCCGTATTAACATGAAAATTCATCATGAAGTTATCTCCATACATCCGGAACGTAAAACGGTTTCAGTGAAAAATTTAGAGAATGGTGAGATATTTGAAGAAAAATATGATAAGCTGATCCTCTCTCCAGGTGCAAAGCCAACACAGCCGAGACTTCCCGGAGTAGGTATTGATAAACTTTTTACACTTCGTACTGTAGAAGACACTTTTCGGATAAAGGAATATATAAATAAGAATCATCCAAAATCGGCTGTATTGGCAGGTGGCGGTTTTATTGGTCTGGAACTGGCAGAAAATTTGAGGGAGCTTGGCATGGATGTTACGATTGTCCAGCGGCCTAAGCAGCTGATGAACCCTTTTGACCCGGATATGGCATCCATGATCCATAATGAAATGAGAAAGCATGGGATAAAACTGGTACTGGGCTATACAGTAGAAGGATTTAAAGAAAAAGACAACGGAGTGGAGGTCCTGTTGAAAGATAATCCATCCCTTCAGGCTGATATGGTAGTTCTGGCAATCGGAGTCACACCAGACACAGTATTAGCAAAAGAAGCCGGTCTGGAACTTGGCATCAAGGAAAGTATTGTAGTGAATGACAGAATGGAAACCTCTGTACCGGATATTTATGCTGCAGGTGATGCAGTTCAGGTAAAACATTATGTTACGGGTAATGATGCGCTGATTTCTTTGGCAGGGCCAGCCAATAAACAGGGCAGAATCATCGCTGATAATATTTGTGGCGGTGATAGTCGTTACCTGGGCAGTCAGGGAAGCTCCGTTATAAAAGTGTTTGATATGACAGCAGCCACTACAGGTATCAATGAAACCAATGCCAAAAAGTCAGGATTAGAGGTAGATACAGTAATTCTTTCTCCTATGAGTCATGCCGGTTACTATCCTGGTGGAAAAGTGATGACCATGAAGGTGGTTTTTGAAAAAGAGACCTATCGTTTGCTTGGTGCTCAGAGTATTGGATATGAAGGAGTTGATAAACGTATTGATGTGCTGGCAACAGCAATCCATGCAGGGCTGAAGGCAACCCAGCTGAAGGATTTGGATCTCGCATATGCACCGCCTTATTCCTCTGCCAAGGATCCTGTAAATATGGCAGGATTCATGATAGACAATATAGCAAAAGGTACCTTAAAACAATGGCATCTGGAAGATATGGATAAGATTTCTAGAGATAAAAGTGTTGTGTTGCTGGATGTGAGAACGGTAGATGAATTTAGCAGGGGACATATGGATGGATTCAAAAACATTCCTGTAGATGAACTAAGGGAACGTATCAATGAAATTGAGAAGGGAAAGCCTGTTTACCTGATATGCCAGAGTGGGCTGCGAAGTTATATTGCCAGTCGTATTCTGGAAGGAAATGGATATGAAACATACAACTTCTCCGGCGGATTCCGCTTCTATGATGCAGTTGTCAATGACCGTGCGCTGATTGAAAAGGCATATGCATGTGGTATGGATTATTAAAAATAATCATAATATTTTTATAATTTTCTCGTTATATAAAAAGATCCCCCATTTATTAGAATGACTTTCATAATTCTGATAAATGGAGGATTCTTCTTTATATGTTACAGAAAAACAATTTTATGACCTTTGGAGTGTTTCCAGTCTTTTTGGATCAAGGATTGTGATTTTGCCACGGGAGAGTTTGACGAGACCCTCGCCTTGAAAGTATCGAAGCATTCGAGTGATAACTTCCCTGTGGGAACCAAGATGGTTTGCGATAGTTTCGTGAGTGATTTTCAGTTCATTTGTTCCTTCAATGGATGTTTCTTCTAAAAGAAATGAAGCAACACGCTTATCCAAACTCTTCCACATAATCTGTTCAATCAGCCACATGACATCAGAAAAACGGGTAGCCATTAACTCATTGGTATAATTTGCGACAGGAGCAGATTCTTTCATGATGCCCTTATAGATTTCAGCAGGGATGATCCAAAGATCCGTATCTTTTTCTGCTTCAATGGTTACTTCAAATTGAATAGACCGCATGATACATGAGGCGGATAAAAGACACATATCCATATCGAACAGACGGTAAAGTGTAATCTCCCGTCCTTCATCTGAAAGTATGTAAGTTCGAAGCTGCCCGGATTTAACCAGTAATAATCCAGTACAATCCAGGTTTCCATTGTGAATGATTGTCCCTTTTTTTACATACTGTGTGATTAAATTGTCTGAAATTATTTTTTTCTGTGCTGTATTTAAGTCATTCCATAGTGGAAAACAATTTTCGAAGTTCATAACCGTTATCTCCTTTACGAACATAGTATACTTGCTTTTTTTAGATGCGTCAATTATATAACTGGCATATGCCATAAATAGAAATAAAAAGAAGTGTAATAAAGTAAATTATCTTTTCTGTGATATCATCACGGAAGCAAGCACTTATTTGGGGTATATTAAGTTCAAATAGGAGAAGGAGTTGAAAAATATGACATCTATAAATATAAATAAAGAAAAGTTTGGACAATTAATTCATAAGGAAAAACCGGTTTTGGTTGATTTCTGGGCACCTTGGTGTGGTTATTGTCGTAGAATTGGAGCGGCTTATGAAAAAATAAGTGAAGAATACAGCGATATTCTTATTGCTGGAAAAGTAAATATTGATGAAGAACCACAGATTGCAGAAGCTGAAAAGATTGAGATAATTCCTACGCTGGTTTTATATCGAGATGGAAAGGCAATAGATTCTATTGTTGCACCTGAATCAAAAATAATGATAGAGAATTTTATTAATGAAGCATTGGAAAAATAAAAGGAGGACTGCTGTATGAATGAAAATCATGTTTACGATATGATTATCGTGGGGGGAGGACCTGGAGGGTATACTTCAGCATTATACGCAGCCAGAGCAGGATTTGATACAATTGTTTTAGAAAAATTATCTGCAGGTGGTCAGATGTCATTGACCTGGCAGATTGATAACTATCCTGGTTTTGAAAATGGAATTGACGGATTTTCATTGGCAGAGAAAATGCAAAAACAGGCGGAAAAATTTGGCGCTAAAAGTGAATATGCTGAAGTTTTTAATATGGATTTAACAGGAAAGCTTAAGAGAGTAGAAACTAGTTCGGGAATTTATATTGCGAAAACAGTAGTGATTGCTACTGGAGCAAATCCAAGAGAACTTGGTCTCGCTAAAGAAAAAGAATTGGTAGGTCATGGGGTTGCTTATTGTGCCTCCTGTGATGGTATGTTTTATAAAGATAAGATCGTGGTGGTTGTTGGTGGTGGAAATTCTGCTGTATCAGATGCTGCTCTTTTAAGTCGAATTGCTAAGAAAGTCATCATTGTTCATCGAAGAGATACATTACGTGCAACGAAAATCTACCATGACCAGCTGATGAAAACTGAAAATATAGAGTTTCGATGGAACAATACAGTAAATGAACTGATTTATGGAGAACGATTGACTGGTGTGCGGTTGAAAGATACAGTTACAGGAGAAGAAAACATTATAGAATGTGACGGCCTGTTTGTGAGTATAGGAAGAAAACCGACAACAGATTTTTTAGATAATCAGATAGAACTGGATAATAAAGGATATATTGTGGCAGGTGAAAACACTGAAACGAGTATTCCGGGTGTTTATGCTGTAGGAGATGTCAGAACAAAGTTACTTCGTCAGATAGTAACAGCAGTGGCAGATGGTGCTATGGCAGTACATATGGCAGAAGAGTATGTGGAGAAATAATAATCAGAATTTGAATGGTGAACTTTTCATACTGAAATATGTACAATTTCAATAATGACATGAACTTATGGGAATGTATTGCGGATACTTTGTGAACTTTATCCTGATACAATGATTATGCTGATGAAAGAAGGCATCGCCTGGAGATGAAGGCGAAAGCTGAAATAGAAGATACCAAAAATCTATATGACTATTGGGGTGAAAGATTATATCGTTCAGTGCTTGATGACAGCAGGATTATCATTAATCTTCTCAGAAGTATAATAAATAACAATGAAAAGGAAGGATGTCAAGTATGTGATATAACGGATGACCTTCTTTTTTTACAGAATAAAAAATGCACAAATTGTAGGGAGATGAATACTATGAGAGGTCTTAGCCGAAAATTATATCTTGATCTTTCTGTTCCAACCGAAGAGGATCAGCGTTCAGACCAGCAGCGCATTCTGGAAGCTTTATCCGCGGAGGGCGTGAAAGAGGAGGTTCATATTCCGGTTCGCATGTTGAGACAACTATATCCATTACTTGATCGTGCAGGTTGGAAAATAACCGTTTCGCTTTCCTGGAATGGAGAAAAATGGGAGCTGGTTGATATAGAAAGCGGAGATACAGCCAGACAGCATTATGGGCTGGCTGTGGATCTTGGAAGTACAACGGTAGTGGTGAGACTTTTAGATTGTAATAGTGGTGAGATATTGGGAGAAGAGAGCTGCTTTAATAAACAGATTCAGTGGGGAACCGATATTTTATCACGTATTTTTTTCTGCAAAGATGACAGGAAAAAACTGGAAGAGATACGGCTTGCTACAGTTGAGTCTATTATAGAGTGCATGGATAAGCTGGATGTAAAGCATCCGGTGTCACGAAAATGTCTGTCTATGGTAGTAGCAGGCAATACCACCATGATCCACTTTCTTTTGGGAATAGATGCTTTCTGTGTCTTTTATACGCCACATGCTGTTCATGCAGACCGTCCGGGATTCCAGCCGGCAAAAGATCTGGACATTCCGCTGAATGGTTATGTATATTGTTATCCGGCGAAGTCTAATTATCTGGGTGGTGACATCATCAGTGGAATGATTGAAACGGAATTATATAAAAAGGATGGAATCAGTGTTTTCTTTGACATTGGAACCAACGGTGAACTTGTGATAGGAAATAAAGATTTTCTTCTTTGCGGCGCCGGTGCGGCGGGGCCTGCATTGGAAGGCGGTGTAGTACATACCGGGATGAGGGCAGATGCCGGAGCAGTGGACAGCGTGAGGATAAGAGGTGGAAAAATCCATGTTCATGTAATTGGTAACTCTTCAGGAAAAATTAGCCCTAAGGGTATCTGCGGTTCCGGTATTGTCGATCTGATTGCGGAACTTTTTTTAGAAGGATGGATAGATATTCGTGGTAAGTTTTCTCCTGAAAAAACGAATCTTATTCAGAAACGAGAAGGTCAGCTTTGCATAGAATATGCTCCGGGTCTGTATTTTTATCAGAAAGATATCGACGAATTTATTCTTACCAAAGCCGCAGCACATATAATGGTTGAGATCATGCTCCGGGAATCTGGACTTGAACTGAATCAGGCAGATCGATTTTATGTAGCCGGCTCTTTTGGAAAATATGTATCTGTGGAATCAGCCATTACCATTGGGATGTATCCTGACATGGAACGGGAGAAGATGATCAATGCTGGAAATTCTTCGCTGGAAGGAGCACAGAAGCTTTTGCTGAACAAAGAACTTCTTGCAGATATTGATCAGATACTGGAAGAAATGACTTATATACAATTTGCGGAAGTGGATGATTTTCTGGAACAGATGGTAGCTGCCCAGGCCTTACCTCACACAGATTATAAAAAATATCCAACGGTCATGGAAAAATTAAAGAAAAGACAAAACATATGCTTTTATTGATCCGAGGCTGAGAAATCTGTCATGGTAAGCATATTCCAGATTTCTCAGAAAACAGAACAAAGGAGGAGACAAGATCAAAAATGAAATTTGATGTGCTGGGGTTATTAGCAGCCTGCTCATATGCATTGGACTGTGTAGAGGCAGAGCTGATTAAAGTAACAAACAATCATTCTAAACGTGTGGCATATATGGCGGTTTGTACTGCTGAAAAAAATGGGTATACAGGGTCAAAGTCTGCAGGATCTGGCAGAGTGTGCATTGCTGCACGACAATGCAGTGGCACAATATATTCAGGAAGAGCTTCAAAATGACGCTTTACGTAACGGGGTGACGAAGCTGGGAAGGCATTGTACCATAGGAGAAAAAATTCTGAAAAATATACCGTTTCATAATGATGTATCTAATGTCATACTGTACCCCCCCCATGAAAACGCTGATGGAAGTGAACCTTTTGGAAAACAATGGAATGAAGTACCGTTTTTTGCAAGGATTATCCATATGTGTGATACGATAGATATATTTTGCCGATCTATGAAATCAGATTCGGATGAGTGGAAAAGAACAGAAGAATTTGTAATAAAGTCAAAAGATAAATTGTTTGATTCCTTCTGCGTGGAAGTTTTTTTTAATGCTTTTTCAGATGAAAAAATTCATATGATTGATAATGAAACCCTGGATACGATGTTGTGGAAGAAAGTACCCAGAATAAAGCTGGAACTTAATTTTGCACAGATTAAAGCTATTGCAGATCTTTTTGCCCATATTGTGGACTATAAATCACCCTTTACAAGTAACCACTCAATGGGTGTTGCGGAAGGTGCGGAAAAAATATCAAGGTTCATGGGATTTGATAAGGATATCTATCAGAAAATGTATATTGCCGGAGCTTTACATGACATAGGAAAGGTCGCAATCGGGAATGAGATTCTGGAAAAACCAGAAAAATTAACCGATGAAGAATTTAAAACGATGAAACATCATGCAGTATTATGACTGCCAGAATGGAAAGCCAGAAATAATCCATTCGGATTTGATAATATCGCTTTTCTTTCTTCATATTTTTGATGCTCTCCCCTAATAATAAAATATAGAGTACTTAAAACAAGTTCATTTAAACCATTTTACCATGTTTTGTACTTAAAATGTACTTGTATTATGAACTTATTTTGTACTTATCAAATGGAGAGGAATCCTTCAATTTTATAATCAGTCTTGTAACTCATTTTTAATGTGTATGCAACAGCATATAGAACACTGATTGCTTGTTGATATGCTCCGCCTTCTTCATTTGGATTGCCTTTTTCTCTAACTGCAATATAATTTGCCTTAGGTACATTTACAATCTCTGGTTTGTTCTTCGGCATATAGAATTCTTTATACTCTTTTTTAAAATCAAAAGCCATAATAACCTCCAAAATTCCGATTTTCTCAATTCTCCAAACTTGAATTTATCAGTATCTCTTTTTGCATGTTTTGGGTATCGTTGCTTCATAACTCATATCAAGCAACATTTTGATTTTGTCATCTGATACGCTGCACATCCAGTGCAACAGTAATCCAGCTATCCTTGCTCATGTGATACGCCGGGAAGAAGCCGGGTTCCTCTCGTAGTGTGCCAATCAGAATTGGGTCACATTTGAAATCGACTACTTCCAGCATTTCTTCGCCTTGCAGCCCCAGCTTGTTCTTTGGTACATCCATAAATCAGAGCAAACCACTTCCGATTATTACAATGCCGGAACACCTCATAATTCGGATATTTGAGCCACGGATAATCTGTCTCGGCGTTATATGTCTGATTCTAATTCTGCGCGTTTCATAACCTCACCTCTACAACTTCTAGCTTTCTGCATGTTACTATATAGTTTTGATTACCTGTTCTTCTGCATTTTGGCCGAGGGATTATCTCTTCGTTGAAAAAATAATTGACCACGATAGGCGGATCGTTGAAAGGGCGTTTGATGGAATCATCATCCTGGACATACAGTAGCCCTTCCTCTTGGCAAAACTGCCGCATCTGCGCATCCAGCATTGACCAGTAGCTGCGTTCTTTTTTATTGTAAATGGTATCGTACAGCGGCAGCAGGTCTGGATGTTTTTCCGTTATATAGTCAAAAATCGTTTTCTTATAACCGCCCCGCAAGTTTAGGTTTTCCAGCCAGACCAAATTACATTGATTCTTCGCCCGGTGGATGATGGAGGGCAGGTCGGTGAGGCCGGGGAAAATCGGCGAGATAAAGCAGGTGGTGCGCACACCAGCATCATGGAATGCTTTCATAGCGGCCAGCCGCCGCTCAATGCTCACTGCATTGTCCATATCAGCGCGAAAATCTTCGTCCAGTGTGTTTGATCGACCAGGATACCCGCGCATTGGGGAATATTTTAATGAGGTCAAGGTCACGCAGCACCAGGTCAGACTTGGTAGCAATACTGAGGCTACATTCACTGCCCTGCATCTGCTCCAAAATGGCGCGGGTGCGGCAGGCGGTTTCCTCCAGCGGCTGATATGGGTCGGTCACGTAACAGAGAAACAGTTCTTTCCCTGCATACCGCTCCGGGTGTTTGATTTCCGGCCAAAATTTAACGTCTATGAACTCTCCCCAGGGCTCCGGGTGATTGGTAAAACGCTTCATAAAAGATGCGTAGCAATATTTGCAGCCGTGGCCACAGCCCACATAAGGATTGACCGAATAATCACTCACAGGCAAATTGGATTTTGTGAGGACGCTTTTTACTTCAACGTTTCAGATGATTGGCTCCATTGTATGTATGCTCCTTTGATTTTG
>NZ_WQQB01000028.1:0-176453 GCF_018785565.1 Blautia sp. MCC283
AAATAACACCCCTTTTTCTTTTATTTTACTAGAAAAGGGGTGTGTTCACAATTTATTTACTCATGCGTTTGTCGTGCGCAGGAGTTCATGAACCTGGAAGATTTTTCTTTCCGTAAATTTCATTAAGCACAATTTTCCCCACAAATTTCCCTGTTTTTCAGCTTTTCAAATCTGTTTCCACCGATCAGGATGTCCCTGTATTTTTTTACGATCTTCATTTTCAGAGGAGGGGTTACCTGCAAGGTTGCCGATACAACAGCCAGGTCTACTTTGCCCTCTTTCAGAGCATTTACGGAATCTGTCGTACTGTTATTCAGAATTTTAAAATGTACATTCGGGTACAGGATATTGAAATCCCGGACCGCCTCAAACAGATAACAGTGAAGAGCCGTTTCAGTTGCACTGATATAGATGGTTCCGTTTTCCAGGCTGATCAGGTTACTGAGATTGTTTTCTCCCTTAAAAAACTGAGCACATCCGGCAGCTATATATTCATAAAAAATTTATCCGTTTTAAAAGAGAAACTGTTCTTTCAGCTCCCTTTTTCGTTTACCGGAAGTAAATGCTGCTTCCACGGAATTCAGGAGCAACTGTTTTTTCTGTTCCTCTGTAAGGTTTAACAGGGAATCCATATACTGAAACTCATGGGAAAGGGTTGTTCTTTCAATGGCAGGATCATCTGTATTTAGTGTTACCTTAAGTCCCTGTTCCAGAAAATTTTTCAACGGATAGGAAAACATATCTTCCACTGCCCTGGTCTGCCGGTTGCTTGTGGGACACATTTCCAGAAAAATCCCGCTGTTTTTTACAAGTTGGATCACCTCTTCATTTCCTGCGATACGCACTCCATGCCCGATCCTGGATGCTCCCATACGGATGGCTGTTTTGACATCCTCGGCATCGCCGGCTTCACCTGCATGGATCGTAAATGGAACGTTGTACTCTTTTGCTTTCGCAAAAAGATTCTTATAGCTTTCTGTTGGAAAAAGTGCTTCTGCACCTGCAAGATCCACGGCAACTACTCCTCCATCCTCTGTGAGATATCTGCGAGCCAAGTCCAGAGTTTCCATATTTTCCTGCTGATTGGAGCTTCCACGCATGCAGCATAAGATCAGATTGCCTGGAATCGGAGATTTTTTCAGGCCACGTAATGCAGACTGGATCGCCGTTTCCTGGGTCATTCCTTTTTGTGTATGGAACTGTGGTGCAAAACGAAGTTCTGCGTAGATCACACCGTCTTTTCTCATTTCAGAAAGGATAAGATAAACGGCTTCTTCCAGTGCTTCTTCTGTCTGAAGAAGGGAAAGAGGCAGGTCAAAGCATTTCAGAAAATCATTGAGATTTTCGCAGGTATCCGGAACGGAAAGAAGGGAAAGAAGTTCCTCGTCTGTTGCAGCCGGAAGCGTGATCTGCTGCAATGCGGCAAGTTTTTTTGCAATATCCACGGTAATACAGCCATCCAGATGTGCATGTAGATCGATGTAGTGATTGGTTTTGTTTTCTGTTTTCATAGGCATTAAGTACCTCGCTGTTTGTATTTTTCTATATTATAACACAAAAATGAGCGCATGAAATTCCACATTTTATGGATACATGCGCCCTTTTCTGTTTTAACCAAATCAAGCAAGTAGCGAAGCGGATTGCGAATATCCGCTTGACTGCTTCTTCACATTTTATGAAATATTCTTATCCCTGAAATGGTTTTACATTCTTTACGGCATCTGCAGAGAGGATCTCTTTATCATCCTCATCAATGTTGATAAGATGATATCTGTCATTTCCCATGTGCATTTCTTTCATATAGCTGAGCTGGCGAAGTCCGTGACGTGTCTCGATCCTCTCTACCAGATCTTTATGATCAGAATCCTTCAGTGCATACACAAGATCTACAGAAGCCTGGTCTGCTGCAAGGATATCTGTAGATGCCACGATTCCGATATTCGGTGTTACGACAGGTGCTGCTCCAACACCCTCACAGTCGCAGGAAACAGACATATTTCGAAGAACGTTGATAAATACAATAC
Source organism: Blautia sp. MCC283 (assembly GCF_018785565.1). NCBI lineage: Bacteria > Bacillati > Bacillota > Clostridia > Lachnospirales > Lachnospiraceae > Blautia > Blautia sp. MCC283. The sequence goes on from NZ_WQQB01000028.1 coordinate 2,025, forward strand.
GCCTTTTACCGGGAACTTGGCAGTTCCGTCCTCATCCAGGATATCTACCGGGCAGAATGTCCAGCCATTTACCTTCAGAGTTTCACGATGCTTCTCCGTTGTGTAACGGTCTCCCTCGTAGTAGGTGTTTGTCTCTACGATATGGGCTTCCGGGATCTTATCTGCGATCAGTTCTTTTACCCACGGTGCAGGGATGATATTCGGTCCATGCTGCTCTCCTGTGTGAAGCTTGACTGCAATCTTACCCTTAAGGATGCCGCTTACACGCTCAAAAATCTTCTTCAGTCCCTCTGCGGAAAGATCCTCTGTAAAATATACGGTGGATTTTTCTCCGGAACGGTCCTTATAAGGAATGTAATGTTCTCCACCTGTTCCAGGTACGATTTTTTTGTGTGCCATTTGTAATCCCTCCTGTGTTATATTCATAAAAAATCTCACTGCTTTTATGATACAAACTAAACTCAGGTTCAGGTCAAGGATTTTTTGTTAAATATAAAGGTTAATTCCAGACTATAAAATTTCATTCCGGTTTATATTGCCTGTGTGGCTTCTTTTAACCAGCCTTTTTCATCCTCATCCAGATACGGAGAAATTTTCTCATATACAAAGGCATGATACTGGTTGAGCAGTGTGCGCTCTCCGGTTTCCATCTGTTCGGGATCTATACCTTCCAGGTCAAAGGGTACCAGCGTCAGAGGTTCAAATTTCATAAACTGACCGTAGGCTGTTTTTTCGGCCTTTTTGCAGACCACAAGGTTTTCATGGCGGATACCAAATTCATTTTCCGCATAGTATCCTGGTTCATCGGAGGTGATCATTCCTTCTTCCAGAACAGGAGCCGGACGATCCACGAGATTTTTCCAGCGGAAGCTCTGAGGACCTTCGTGTACATTGAGAAGATATCCTACGCCATGACCGGTTCCGTGATTGTAATCCTCTCCCATAGCCCAGAGTGGTCCTCTTGCCAGGGCATCCAGATTCAGTCCGGTACAGCCATAGCGGAATTTTGCGGCTACAAGGTTCAGGTGCCCACGAAGTACTGCTGTGAAATATTTCTTTTCTTTTTGGGTAACCGGGCCAAGTACAACGGTGCGGGTGATGTCTGTGGTTCCCTCCAGATAATGGCCGCCGGTATCCATCAGAACCAGTCCCTCTGGTTTCAGAGGAATACTGGTTTCTTCTGTGGCACTGTAATGAACAATAGCTCCATGTGCACCGTAGGCAATAATGGGATCAAAGCTGTTCCCCTGGAAGTTCTCCTGTCCGGAGCGGAACTCATAGAGTTTGTCCGCTGCGGAAAGCTCGGTGATCTCCTGCTTTCCCACATTCTTTTTCAGCCAGTGGATAAATTTTACCATTGCCACGCCGTCTTTGATGTGGGCTGTTTTTTCATTCTGGACTTCGATCTCATTTTTGATGGCTTTTGGAAGAAGGGACAGGTTTTCTCCATTCAGGATTGTTACTCCATCCGGAATGCTGCTGACCAGACGGCTGTTTACATTACTTTTTGAAAGATAAACCCTTTTCGATTCAGGGATCGTCTGCACATAAGTGTAAATATCATCATATGGATAGATGGTAACGCCATCTATGGCCAGAGCTTCTTTTACAGAATCCGGAAAAGCCCTCTCATTGGCAAAAAACCGGATTTCTTTCTCATCCATTACAAGATAGGAAAGCACTACCGGGCAGCAGTGGATATCATTTCCGCGAATGTTCAAAAGCCACGCAATATCATCCAGTGACGTGAGGACAAAGAGATCTGCGTCTTTTTCTTTCAATTTGCTGCGGATTTCCCGGATCTTGTCTGCTCTGGATCTTCCAGCCCATTTTTCGGATAATTCCATTACCGGTTCACAGGAAAGTGCCGGACGGTCATCCCAGATATTTCCAATCAGATCCTCATTTACAGAAAAACGTACCTGTTTTCCCTGAAGGATTTTTTTCAATTTCCCGGCTTCCTCTGCGCTGACAGTACGGCCGTCGAAGCCGAGGCACATCCCTTCTTTCAGGTTTTCTTCCAGAAATTTATGGATCGTCGGTACATCCGGTTCCCCCATCTTAAACAGGGTAACCGGTGTTCCCTCTAACTGCTGTGCGGCCTGGATAAAATATCTTCCGTCTGTCCAGAGTCCCGCCATATCCGGCATGATGACAGCAGTTCCGGCAGAACCGGTAAATCCGGTAATATATTTCCTGCATTTAAAATAATCTCCCACATACTCGGAACCGTGGAAATCATCGGTCGGAACCAGATAAGCATCGATTCCCTTTTCTTTCATCTGTTTTCGAAGAGCGGTAATCCGTTCTGTAACTGTCATAACCTTATGCCTCCTCTGTATAACTGTTCTTTACTGCAAAACCATGATCCATAGGACCGCTTCCTTTTCCGAGATCCAGCATGGCAGCAAGAGCTCCGGAAATATAGTCTTTGGCACGATTTACAGATTCCACCATGGAAAATCCTTTTGCAAGGTTGGATGCGATGGCCGAGGAAAGAGTACATCCTGTTCCGTGGGTGTTGGGATTGTCGATCCTTTTTCCCTCAAACCACTGATATGTTCCATCCTCATAGAGAAGATCATTGGCATCATTAAGCTTATGGCCGCCTTTGCAAAGAACTGCACAGTGATACTGTTCGGAAACCTGTTTTGCAGCTTCGATCATATCATCGGCGTTTCTGATCTTTCGTCCGGTAAGCACTTCCGTTTCCGGGATATTGGGAGTGAGAAGATCCGCAAGAGGAAACAGTTCTTCTTTCAGAACATCCACAGCTTCTTCACTGATCAGCCTTGCACCGCTGGTAGCCACCATAACCGGATCCACTACGATATTTTTCGCCTGATACTGCCGGAGCTTTTTGGCGATCATGCGGATCAGATCACTTTCGGAAACCATTCCGATCTTTACTGCATCCGGAAAAATATCTGTAAAAATACTATCCAGCTCCTGACCAAGAAATTCTGCCGTTGCATTCTGGATGGCTGCGACACCGGTGGTATTCTGGGCGGTCAGTGCGGTGATGGCACTCATGGCGTATACCCCGTTTGCCATCATGGTTTTGATATCGGCCTGGATCCCTGCGCCTCCGCTGGAATCGCTGCCTGCGATGGTTAATGCTGTTTTCATTTTTCGTTTCCTCCGTTTTCTGTAAATATATAATTCTGTAACTCTGTCAGATTTTGGCAGTAGATATGTGCGTCCTTTTTTAGCTGCTCCTGATCCGGTTCTCCCAATGCGTCATAGATGCCTGCAGTCAGAAATCCTGCTTTTCCTGCGGTCTGCAGTGCATAGAGAGAATCTTCCACTACCAGTGTCATGGATGGCTCCGTTCCCAGCACTTTCGCTGCTGTAAGATAGATCTTCGGAGAATATTTGCTTTCTCCGATCTCACTGGTGGTATAAATTTCTTTTAAAAAAGGAAGAAGTCCGTTTCGCTTTAGTGCCCGGCGGATATGTTCTTTTGGGCTTGAAGTTGCCACCACAGCCGGGATTTTCTGGCTAGCAAGATATTGAAAAAGTTCTCTGGCACCTGATTTTGCAGGAACTTCTTCAAAATAGTAGTTTTGGATCCGAACTTTCAGATCCTCCACGATCTTTTCTTCGGAAAACCCAAGAGCGAACCTGCTTTTCAGCCATGCCGCTCCCTGCTCCATACTCATGGGAAAAAGGATCTCTTCCATTCCCGCAATTGGGTGATATCCAAGATCTGTAATATATCGTTTTCCAAGTTCCCTCCAGATAGAAAGAGAGTCCAGAAGGACACCGTCCGCATCAAATATTATGGCTTTTACGGGAGAAATCATGTTTTTCCTCCTGAATAAAATTTTTTATGATATAAAAAACACGGATATACCACAAAAGATATATCCGCATTTTATTATAAGCCGCAGGTCCCCAAAATGCAACCGGGAGTTATCTGACAGTTTCTTTTTCCAGGCCAACTGGTTCGTACAGCTTTTTTAATGTTTTTACCATTTCATCTTTACCGGTATCTTCGATACAGACATCGTATCTGCCTTCCACACTTCCGAATGTAATGACTTTGTCCAGATTCAGCAGTGCCTTTAAATTTCGGAGCATGTTTTCCCGGGTAGCATCTTTGATGTAGATCTTGATGTTGGCACATCCGGGATATCGGATGGGATCGTGAAATGCCACGCGGTAACTGTCGATCCACTCTTGTTCCATCAGTTCCCGGTAAAGTTTTTCCATAATTTCTTTTTTATCCAGAAGATACAGATATACCACGTTTTCGTATACCGACTGGGTTTTCTGGACGTAATTGCGATGAGGGGACCGGTGTCTCCGTTCATAAACTTCCTGGTGAAGAGGTGAGATCAGCTGATCATAATAAATCACCAGAAGATCATCCACCACACAGTTTGTAAAATAGGAAATTCCTTTCCGGTCAAGAAAATCACAGATCGTCTGTGCCTGGGACGTTGACATCTGATATTTCTGATTGAGAAGGGTGTCATCAATTCCGGAAACAAAAAGAATATCTTTCTGCCGTTTTCTTGGAAGATGCACGGTATTTACGATCAGTGCGATCTCAACTCCGATCAGGGTATCCAGTACACGGTTAAATACAAAGAGAAACGGACTTTCGTCTGTCATATGCATGACCGTTATACTTAAAAACACCACGCATGAAAAATAAGCAGTATTTTTACAGTTCAGAACAACGGTAGAGTAAATAACAATTCCCGTAAAAAGTGAAATCAGCATGTATCCGGGAAAGGTATCCATAAGACTTCCGTGAAACAGATACATCTGGATCAGAATGATCACCAGTCCCCAGAAAGCGCCTACAAAAGTTCCTGTGACTCTTTTTTTTGCCACCTGAGCCATACTGTCCTGATAGGGCTGGATACACTGAAGAACTGCCAGTGCGGAATAAAACGGGATTCCTTCTCTGTTTCGAAGATAAAACACACAGAAGCAGCATGCCACAGCGATCACAGAGCGGACGATCCGCTGTCCTGGTTTTGGAAAATGGAAAGTATTTTCAGCAGCCATATCCTTTTCTCCTATATCATTTTTTCCAGCTGGTATAAGAACAGGGTTGCCGCCAGCAGATCCGCCGCGCCGTCGGGGCTTAGATTTCTGCGGATGCATTCCTGATTCAGCTTCTCGATCTTTTTCATGCCGGTTTCAAAAAAAACGCCGCCCGGTTTCCAGATTTTTTCTGCCTGCTCCTGGATCCATATGACATCTGCATAGAATCCGCGGCTCCAGACATTGGTATCCTTTAGTTCCATCATGATCCGCAGCAGAACATTGATATTGGAACGGTTCTCATCAAGCCCGATGGCACGGTACTGTCTCATCAGAGGAAGCGCTGTTTCTCCAATGATGGGAAACCCTTTCTGGGCCTCTCCACGGATTCCACGTTCTTTGTATTTCTGAAAAAGGATCTCTCCATGAGTTACCGGTGTTCTCTGACTCATTTCAAAGAAATCCGCTTCCAGCGCTTTTTCCGTCATTTCGCTGGCAGAAGCAAGGATTTCTGCAGTATCAAACCGGCGGATCCTGGCATAGCAGTGTCCGGCACAGGCAGACAGGATTCCCATGGTAAAAATCAGTCCTTTATGTGTGTTGACCTGGCCTGTTGCACGAAACATGGCTTTTTCTGCCAGCACTCCTGTTCGGCGGATCCTGGGAAAAAGGTTCTGGAGATTCCTTTTCCAGAAATATCCTTCAAAAAACATTTTTGCCAGATAGGGAGTGATGGCATCGGCGCTTCTTTCAAAAGTATACACGTTCATATCATGGTGAGCACCATTGTCATGACGATCTACAAGTCCTGGCTTTGGAGTGGTATAAACTTCTCCAAGGATCGTACTTTTGATACACTGTTCTATTTCTGCAGAGGTAAGCACTGCCGCATTCGCTCTTGCATACATGAGATCACTCCTCCCTATCAGTCTTATGTTTTATGGAAGAACAGGAATTATGCCTGCTCTACATAATCGTCGATCACCTGAAACAGCTGTCTTTCTCTGTCTTTTTCTTTTGGGGTGTTGGAACATCTGCGTCCCGGAACCTGTCTCATTCTTAAGATGTATGGTCCAAAGATATTTGCGGTTGCGTAATTTTTTACTGTTTTTGTCATCATGATCATTTCCTCCTTATCCGGTTTTTCGTCCGGCTGCTTTTCTTCTTAAGATAACTATAACAAAGCTCTTCCACGAAATCTAATTCTCTGTCATTATGCTGTTATGCCAAAAAGGAAAGTCCCGGGAAATTTTGTGCAAAAAAAGAAAGCTCCATGGCAGCAGAGCTTTCTTTTCATAGAGAGGTTTATAATTTGTGGGTGGTTAACAATAGATTTGATTTATGCTTCTTTAAAGGTAAATGGTTTTACCTGGCGGACAACATCCATGATGGTGCCGTCACGACCTTCGATAATACCTACAACTCTGTCACCAAACTGAACCGGTTCAGGCTCACCTGTGATAGAATATGCGATATCGCGAAGTTCCTCAATGGTCTTTAACGGTACGCAGTTTGCTTTTTTCAGTGCATCCAGAAGATCCTGACGTGCCGGATTTACCGCAACACCGTAATCTGTGACAACAATATCTACAGATTCACCTGGTGTGGTAACGGTTGTAACATTGGAGCAGATCGCCGGGATACGTCCCTGTACCAGCGGAGAGATCACGATGGTACATTTTGCGCCCATGGCTGCATCCGGATGGCCGCCCTGTGCACCTGTGATCACACCGTCAGAACCCACAACAACGTTGCAGTTAAAGTTTACATCGATCTCCAGTGCGGCAAGGACTACATAGTCCAGTTTGTTCACAAATGCACCTTTATTAAATGGATTTGCGTAAGCGCCAGCACTGATTCTGTGATGGTTCGGACGTTTTACGGATTCTACTGCGGAAGTATCGAAATCCTGTGTATCCAGAAGTTTTCCTACCAGGCCCTCATCCAGAAGGTCACACATGCCTTTGGACATACTGCCCACTGCGAATCCCATCTTGATCCCGCGCTCTTTCATGATCTTTCCGAGAGATGCCGCAGATGCGATAGATGCACCTCCAACACCGGTCTGATATGCGAAACCATCTTTGAAATACGGAGTATTTACAACAACCTGTGTACAGTAATCCGCCATCATCAGCTTTCTCACATCTGTGGTTGGTTTCGCTGCACCGGAAGCGATCTTTTCCGGAATACCAATCTGATCTACCACGCAGACATAATCAACTTTTGTCATGTTGATATCTGCCGGATAATTCGGGAACGGCACCAGACAGTCTGTAACAGCAACTACCTTGTTGGCATGGTTTCCGTCTACGAAGGAATAGGAAAGGACACCACAGTCGCTTTTTCCGCCAACGCCTTTACAGTTTCCGTAATCATCACAGGTCGGCGCTCCGATAAAGGAGATATCGATTACCGTTTCACCGGTCTGGATGGCACGGATACGTCCGCCATGGGAACGCATGATGGCAAGTCCTTTTAATTTTCCTGCGGAGATGGCTTCACCGATCTTTCCACGGACACCGGAGGACTGGATGTTTGTGATGGTTCCATCCTCGATCATCGGTACCAGAGCATCGTGTGCTTTTCCAAGAGAGCTTGCACAGATGGTAACATCTTTGATCCCCATATTGTGGACTTCCTGCATAACCATGTTTACGACCAGATCTCCATCACGGAAATGATGGTGGAAACCAAGTGTCATACCATCGTGAGCGCCACATTTTACAAGGGCTTCGTGGATGGAACTTACCATTTTGCTGGTATCATGGTTCATCACTACTTTTGTAATGGGACCCTGTTTCTGAAATTCTGTGTTATCTTTGTAATAATTTCCCTGAAAATCAGTTTCAGGTTTTCCATGTTTCCTGATGTGTTGTGTGCCTCCATGATGCCGTAAGCCATGGTGCCCTTTCTTGCTTCAGATTTCTCTGCTTTTTTTCCAGTGAATGCTTCCACTTTGGCTGCTTCTGCTTCCGGTACGATCTCTGTTCCGTTTACCAGATATGCGCCGCCATCATATAACTTTACCATAATGTATTCGCTCCTTTTTCTTTTTTCACGATGTTTGTTCTTCGTGATTTTATTGTATCGCATCCAAAGCATTCTGACTAATTGCCAAAATGAATGCTGTTATAACTTTTTGTGAAAATAAATAAGGACAAAAATAACTAATCTTATAAAGAAATGTTGACAGAAATTCATTACTATTTTATAATTTTCTCATAACTACGAAGGAGGTATGAATAATGAAAAAATTCAAAAAACTTTTGGTTTGTATGCTTGCAGTTATGATGCTTATTTCATCTGCGATTCCGGTTTCTGCGGCCACCCGCCCGGCGATCCCGACCTTAAGAAGTGCACAGATGACCAGTAGCGGACGTATGTCTCTCAGCTGGAAATCTGTAAGTAATGCAAATGGATACAAAGTTCGGATCTATAACTGCAGAAAAAAGAAAGCATCTTCCATTCATCTCAGTGGAAGGTACAACAACAACTATTATACAAACAAAAGTGCGAACACAGCTTATCTTGTATCCGTATACAGCTACAGATGGGTAAATGGACAGCGAATTTACAGTATCGATTCGGATGCATTTGTATGCACCCCAAGAACATTAACTACTGTATCAAGCACAGCATCAACATTGACAGTTAAATGGTCCAAGCTTTATGGAATCAGTGGATATTATGTTTATAAATCTACCAGTTCCAATTCCGGTTACAAACGTTATGCAACTTTATCTGCCAATGCAACTTCTGTAAAAGTCAAAAGTTTAACTTCCTCAGGCAACACTTATTTCTATGTTGTGCCATACAGAGTTTATAAAGGAAAAAGATATACTTTTCCTCATAACATTTACCGTATGTATACAAGATATTATTATTACTAAATAACTGATATTCAGAAAGCAAAAAGCTTCCCTGCCAGAAGTAACTCTGGCAGGGAAGCTTTTTTTGTGTATTTTTATTCTTTTCCGTTGAAACAATATGTACATATATTATCCGGATCGATTCCAATGGATTCCAGAAGATCGTCCAGTCTGTGATAGCGAAGGCTGGTAAAATTCTGCATCTTACAGATATCCTGCACCATCTGCTCATATTTCTCTGTATGCGGATCTGCATATTCATCCAGGACTTCCTGCGGACAGTTCGGTCCTTCTCTCTTCTCGATGACCTGACGTGCGATCAGCTCCATCTCGGATTTGGAGCGGGAGAAGTTTAAGTATTTACATCCGTACATGATCGGCGGGCAGGCAGGACGAACGTGAACTTCCTTCGCACCGCTACGGTACAGGAATTCGGTTGTCTCACGAAGCTGGGTACCACGTACAATGGAATCATCAATGAGAAGAAGTTTCTTGTCCTTGATCAGCGCACGTACCGGGATCAGTTTCATTTTCGCGATGAGGTTACGCTGATTCTGATTGGTTGGCATAAAAGATCTCGGCCAGGTTGGTGTATATTTAATGAATGGTCTTGCATAAGGAATACCGGATTCATTTGCATATCCGATGGCATGGGCAATGCCGGAATCCGGAACACCTGCTACAATATCCGGGTGAACAGAATCTCCGTCTCTCTTTGCAAGCATGCTTCCGCAGCGATAGCGCATCTCCTCTACATTTACACCTTCATAAGATGCTGTCGGATATCCGTAGTAAACCCAGAGGAAAGAACAGATCTTCATTTTCTTTCCAGGCTCAACCAGAGTTTTAACTCCGTCTGCTGTTACAAATACGATCTCTCCGGGGCCAAGTTCCTTATAATCTTCGTAACCCAGATTAATATAGGCATGACTCTCAAAGGACAGACAGTAGGACCCCTCTTTGTGGCCAATCTCCACCGGAGTTCTGCCCATCTTGTCCCGGGCTGCATAAATTCCGTCTTTTGTCATGAGAAGCAGCGTCATGGAGCCGTCGATCAGACCCTGGACATACTGGATACCCTCCACAAAATTGTCCTTTTCACAGATCAGGGCAGCGATCAGCTCTGTCACATTGACAGTTCCGTTGGTCATCTCCTGAAAATGTACCTTGGTCGTATCATACATCCGCTGCAGAAGTTCATCATAATTGTTGATCTTTCCCACAAAGGTAAGGGCAAAGCTTCCAATCCTGGAACTGAACAGAAGGGGCTGAGGTTCATAATCAGAAATACATCCGATTCCCATATTTCCCTTCATGGAACCCACATCCCCGTCAAATTTTGTACGGAAAGGTGTGTTTTCAATGTTGTGGATGGCACGGTCAAATCCATGTTCTCCGTAAACAGCCATACCGCCGCGGCGTGTTCCCAGATGAGAATGATAATCCACTCCGTAAAAAAGTTCCAGTACGCAGTCGCTTTTCGATGCTACTCCAAAAAATCCGCTCATAATGTGCTCCTCTCTGCTTCCATAGTGTTAACGATTCCTGTCATCGTTCGTACATCCATAATCGCTACCAGTATAGCATAAGAGAACGGAAAATAACAATCAATTCAGCGGATATTCCTGCTTTTTCAGAATAAATTATAATGATATTAGCCGGATTTATAAAAGCAGAAAACATTTTCTGTATGTGACAGAAGTTCCGTCAGTTCCAGAGTGCGATAAACAGATTCAGGTAACCGGCAAAAGTCAGCCATGCCAGATATGGGATCATCAGGTACGCAGCGTTCCGGGAAAATTTCCCGAATGTACGGATGCAGCCGTACACAAGTCCCCACAAAAAAATAAGCCAGAGAAACGCAAAACCATACCATCCCGCTCCAAAGAAGAAAAACGGCCACAGGAAATTCACGGCAAGCTGAATCCCGTACAAGGCAAGAACCCTGTCCCTGTCTCTGCTTTTTGGTCTGGATGCGATCAGGAAAGAAGCAATTCCCATCATGATAAAAAGGATCGTCCATACAACAGGGAACAGCCATCCAGGTGGTGATAAGGGCGGCTTATTTAATTTTGCAAATACCTTCATTCCATTTCTGGTAAAAAATCCGGAAACAGCTCCTGTTGCCAGGGGCACTGCAATACAGGTGATCAGTTTTCTGGTATCTTTTTTCAAAAATATTCTCCTTTCTGCTCTGGGAAAATCTGAGGACAACATTCGTTTTCTCTGTTTATTATATTTCGGAATACCGGTTTCTATACAATTACACAGAAAAAAGAAACAGCTCTGTTTTTATGCAGAACTGTTTCTTTTCAGATTGTTTAAATGCCTTGATTCTTTGACAAATATACGTTTTTTATTATTCCTGAGTGATTCCTTTGAACTCGTAACCAGCCTCTTTGATCACCTCTTCGACTTTTACCTCGTCAACTTTCTCAGGTACTGTAAATACAGTCGTTCCGTTCTCGTGGGAAGATACCACGTCCTCTGCACCGAAAGCCGCCTGGATTGCTTTGTTTACGTGTGCCTCACAGTGTCCGCACATCATTCCTTCTACCTTTACTGTTACTTTTACCATTGTTTTGTTCTCCTTTTCTTCTTTTTTATTTTCATCATGAGTGATGTTTAATGTTACCGGATTTTTAATCACTTTGTCTCTGGCTGTGTTATGGATCTTAAACAGATTCAGTCGCAGCGCATTTGTTACAACACAGAAACTGGAAAGACTCATGGCTGCGGCTCCGAACATCGGATTCAGTGTCCACCCGAAGATCGGGATCCAGACACCTGCTGCCAGCGGAATCCCAATCACATTATAGAAAAATGCCCAGAAAAGATTCTCGTGGATATTCCGAAGTGTGGCACGGCTCAGACGTACTGCAGCCGGAACATCACTTAACTGGCTCTTCATCAGAACAACATCTGCCGCATCAATGGCAATGTCTGTTCCTGCACCGATGGCAATTCCGATATCTGCTCTTGTAAGTGCCGGCGCATCGTTGATACCGTCACCGACCATGGCAACTTTCCCCTGCTCTTTCAGGGCACGGATCACACTCTCTTTTCCGTCTGGAAGGACTCCCGCGATCACATCGTCAACTCCTGCCTGTGCCCCGATGGCTTTTGCGGTACGCTCATTGTCACCGGTAAGCATAACCACGCGGATTCCCATGTTCTGGAGCTCTTTTACTGCACGGGGACTGTCTTCCTTGATCACATCCGCAACTGCGATAATTCCCAGGAGTTTTCCGTTTCTGGTGAAAAGAAGAGGGGTTTTTCCCTGCTCCGCAAGCTGCTCTGCTCTTTTATTAAGATCTGGGGAAACCTTCGTCTTGCTGCTGATAAATTTCATGCTTCCACCTGTCAGATTATCACTTCCAAGTACAGCAGAAAGTCCGTTTCCTGGAAGCGCCTGAAATCCGGTTACTTCACCTGCAGTAATTTTCTCTTCCTCTGCTTTTTTGAGAACTGCTTTTGCCAGAGGATGTTCACTTTTTTTCTCCAGAGCGCAGGCAAGTGTGAGAAGTTCTGTCTCTGTAATTCCCTCTGCCGGAAGAATATCAGTTACTTCCGGCTGACCGCTTGTAATGGTTCCGGTTTTATCCAGTGCGACGATCTGGACTTTTCCTGCTTCCTCAAGAGAAACTGCTGTTTTGAAAAGAATTCCGTTCTTGGCACCCATACCGTTACCGACCATAATGGCAACCGGTGTTGCAAGGCCAAGTGCACAGGGACAGCTGATAACCAGCACGGAAATTCCTCTTGCCAGTGCATAACCAAAAGGATGGCCTGTAAGAAGCCAGATGATCGTTGTGATCACTGCAATGGTGATCACTGCCGGTACAAACACTCCGGAAACACGGTCTGCGATCTTTGCGATCGGTGCCTTTGTGGCTGCCGCGTCACTGACCATTTTGATGATCTGGGAAAGGGTGGTATCCTCTCCGACTCTGGTTGCTTCACATTTGATAAATCCGGACTGGTTCACAGTTGCCGCAGAAACCATATCTCCGGCTTCTTTGTCAACCGGAATACTTTCACCGGTCAGCGCGGATTCGTTAACTGCAGTAGTTCCTTCCAGGATTACTCCGTCTACCGGAATATTCTCTCCCGGGCGGACAACAAAAGTTTCTCCCTTTTGAACCTGTTCAATAGGAACGGTAAGTTCCTGTCCGTTTCGTACTACAACTGCAGTTTTCGGAGCCAGCTTCATGAGGCTTTTCAGTGCATCGGTTGTTTTTCCCTTGGAACGGGCCTCCAGCATTTTTCCTACAGTGATCAGTGTCAGGATCATGGCCGCGGATTCAAAATAGAAATCCATCATGTAATTCATAACTGCGGCAGAATCTCCGTCTACCTGCGCTCTTGTCATGGCGAACAGTGCATAGACACTCCACAGAAAAGATGCCATGGAACCAAGTGCTACCAGAGTATCCATATTCGGAGAACGGTGCCACAGACTCTTAAATCCGCTGATAAAGAATTTCTGGTTGATCACCATGATGATTCCTGCAAGAAGCAGCTGTACCAGTCCCATGGCAACGTGGTTGCCGTCAAACCATTTCGGCAGCGGCCATCCCCACATCATATGTCCCATGGAAAAGTACATCAGCACCAGCAAAAATCCTACGGATGCGATGAGGCGCCTTTTCAAAACCGGGGTCTCATGATCTTCCAGCGCTTCTTCCGCTGCAGACATGGAGATTTTTTCTCCGGCAGCGCCTTTTAAAGATGCGCCATATCCGGCCGCTTCCACAGCAGCAATGATTTCGCTGGATGAAGCGGTTCCTTCCACTCCCATGGAATTGGTCAGAAGGCTGACTGAGCAGCTGTTCACTCCCGGAACCTTAGATACAGCTTTTTCCACACGGGCCGAGCAGGCAGCGCAGCTCATACCGGTTACATTATATTGTTCCATTTCCTTTCAGTACCTCCTAAAATAAATTATGTCCCTTTATTTCATCAACTTCTGGAGGGTTGCCACAAGCTCATCAATGGTCTCATCTTTGCCTTCGCGGATATCTCTTGCAACACAGGTTCGAATGTGGGTGGCAAGCAGTTCTTTATTAAATGAATTAACTGCTGCATTGACTGCTGCAGACTGGATCAGAATGTCATTACAATAGGCATCGTTTTCCATCATTCCTATAATTCCCCGGATCTGGCCTTCAATACGCTTCAGGCGATTGATCAGCTTTTTTTTCTCCTCTTCTGAACGGGCAGTGTGTTTTTCACTGCAGCAGGGACAGGCTTTCTTTTCAGACATGGGCTGTCTCTCCTTTCTCAAAATACCCTCATGGGGTATCTGCTTTACATGGAACAATATATACCCTCGAGGGGTATTTGTCAATAGGAAACTGAAATTTTTTACCGCCGCCATAAATCGTACAATAAAAAAGCCCGCTCATTACCGATGATCGGATGAACGGGCAGTATAAACTTATATTAACCAAAATTTACTCTTCTACTATATGACCAAAATAATAAAATCCTTTACAGGTATCCAGGCTTACGTTTACGTATTTACCGATAAGTTCCTTATCTCCCGGAAAATGTACCAAAAGATTATGCTGGGTACGGCCTGTAAGAGTACCTTTCTCACGGTTTTCATCTTCTACCAGGACTTCCTGTACGCTTCCCTGGAAACGGGAAGAATTCTCACGGCCTTTTTCCTGCACCAGGGAAAGAAGACGGCTGAACCGGTCTTTTACCACATCTTCCGGTACCTGATTTTCCATACCGGCAGCCGGAGTTCCGCTTCTCTTGGAATAAATAAATGTAAAGGCGGTATCATAATTGGCTTTTCTTACCACATCCAGTGTTTCCTGGAAATCTTCTTCTGTCTCTCCAGGGAAACCAACCATAATGTCAGTTGTCAGAGAGATATCCGGAATTGCCTCACGGATTTTATCTACAAGCTGAAGATATTTCTCCTTGTCATAGCGGCGGTTCATTTCTTTTAAGACTCTGCTGCTTCCGGACTGCAGCGGAAGATGAAGATGATGGCAGATCTTTTTGCTCTCTGCCATGGTCTGGATCAGTTCATCCGAAAGATCTTTGGGATGGGAGGTCATGAAACGGATACGTCTCAGTCCCTCGATCTTCTCTACTTCTTTCAAAAGCTGTGAGAATGTCACCGGTGTTTCCAACGTTTTTCCATAGGAATTTACATTCTGGCCAAGGAGCATAATCTCGGTAACGCCATCTGCTACCAGCTCTTCGATCTCACGGATGATGGCCTGGGGCTCACGGCTCTTTTCGCGGCCACGAACATAGGGAACAATACAGTAGCTGCAGAAGTTATTGCACCCAAACATTACACTGACACCTGTCTTGAAGGAATATTTGCGGGAGGTTGGCATACCTTCCACGATCTCATCAGATTCTTTCCAGATATCAATGATCTGGTCATCAGTCTGCAGTGCCCGGTAAAAAAGTTCCGGGAATTTATGGATATTATGAGTTCCGAATACAAGATTTACATATTTATAATCCTTACGGATCTTTTCCACTACGTGATGTTCCTGCATCATACATCCAAACAGTACGATTTTCATATCCGGGTGGTTGCGCTTGATGCTCTTTAAATGTCCCAGGTGTCCGTAAATCTTCTGATTGGCATTTTCCCGGACTGTGCAGGTGTTAAATACAACTGCATCAGCATCCTCGGTATCTACCATTTCATATCCCATTTTTTCCATGATGGCCGCAATAGACTCTGTCTGGATGGAGTTCATCTGGCATCCTTCATTCTGGATGTGGAAGGTGGGACGTTTCGTACTGCTTTTGGCAAGAAGCTCTTTACATTTTTCAATGTACTGAAGCTGGATCTCTGTTTCTTTGTTCTGGCTCAAATCAATTCCTCCAATAACTAAAAATTTCATATGTATCTATAAATTATTTTTCTTTAGACAATATCAGACGGGAGCATTGAACTCCCGTCTGATATATCATACAGAATTTACAGTTGTCTGTCAAAGAGTTTTTATAATAGCGGTGCAAAAACTCTCAATACATTCTGAATGGCACGTACCACAATATTTCTCTTCTGGCAGAATGCCAGATCAATGGGATCACAGTACTCCAGGGTTTCTGTAAAATCATCCCGGATGTCCAGGATCACATCATTCTTATACATCCAGACACCATCTTCAAAATGCAGATAAAGGCTTCGGTAATCCAGATTTATGGTTCCTACGACGCCTACTTTGTCATCACAGACAAAAGATTTTGCATGTAAAAATCCCGGCTGGTATTCGTAGATCTTTACACCTGCTTCCAGAAGCTGCTTATAATAAGACTGTGTCAGCAGGAATACCATTTTTTTGTCCGGGATACCTGGTGTCATGATCCGGACATCCACACCGCTTTTTGCAGCGAGGCACAGGGCGGTCATCATCTCATTATCTATGATCAGATATGGTGTGCAGATATAAACATAGTTTTTGGCGCGATTGATAATATTAAGATAAACGTTCTCTCCTACGATCTCATCGTCCAGGGGGGAATCGCAGAATGGCTGGACATAACCGTTTCCCGGAAATTCGTTGGGGTGCCACCTGTGCGGAACATAATTTCCGAAATCAAGAGAAGTATCTGTTCTGGTAACGATTCCCCACATATACAGGAACATAGCTGTCATATTCCAGACGCCTTCTCCTTTCAGCATAACGGCTGTATCCTTCCAGTGGCCAAACCGTTTTCGCTGATTGATATATTCGTCAGCCAGGTTGATGCCGCCGGTAAAACCGGTCCAGCCATCGATCACACAGATCTTACGGTGGTCACGGTTATTCTGGATTATATTAAGAATCGGACGGAACCGGTTGAATACTTCGCATTTGATTCCTCGCCGGCGCATCTCCTGATCATACTTGTATGGCAATGTGGTAAGGCAGCCGAAGCCATCATAGATCAGTCGGACATCCACTCCTTCTTTAGCCTTTTTTTCAAGGATATTAAGGATCGTCTGCCACATTACCCCGTCATTTATGATGAAATATTCGATAAAAATAAAATGCTTTGCCTGCTCCAGTTCATGCACCAGAACCGGAAACATATCATCTCCTACCTGAAAATACTCTGCTGTGGTATTCTCGTGAACCGGATATCTTGAATACTGCCAGATGTAATCCGACTGGATCCTCATGGAACGGTCGTCTTCGTTTAAACGTTTTCTTGTGAGCTCTGAGCCTTCCAGGTATTCAGCAGTTTCATCAATAAGATTCTGATAATGCTGCTCCATTACAGCGCCGATCCGTGACTTACCGAAAAGAAGGTACAGGGAAACACCAAATACCGGAAAAATAAGGATCAGCATCGTCCAGGCGAGCTTATAAGATGGATTGATCTTTTTATTTACGATCCACAGAACAACCAGAAAACCTATGGCCTGCATTCCGATCGTCACCCATCTGGAGTATTCCATAAGCCGGAAAAGGGCGATCAGCAGCCATGCCAGCTGCACAACAAGAGCCAGAGCTACATAAAAAATTCGATTAAATAATAATTTAAGGAGCGATCGCAATGGTTTGATAATCAGTTTAATAAACAAATTCATATTTCTTTCCTTCGTCAAACGTTCCTGTTTCTATTTAATTAAAAATCCCTGACCATACAGCCAGGGATTTTTGCGCACAATTAATTATATTTACGTTTTCTTGCGGCTTCAGATTTTTTCTTACGACGAACGCTTGGCTTCTCGTAATGCTCTCTCTTACGGATTTCCTGCTGGATTCCCGCTTTAGCACAGCTTCTCTTGAATCTGCGAAGAGCGCTATCTAAAGTCTCGTTCTCTTTTACGATAACGTTTGACATAGACTCACACCTAACCTCCCTCCAGTTGTAGATTGTGCTAAAATACAACTGTCTGGGTATTTTTCTTGCACGAGTGTTATTATATAGCATAACATGTGGTTTCGTCAACATCTTTTTCGATTTTTATGAAAAAAATGTCAAAATTGTAGATCACGCACAATTTTGTTATTTTGTGAGCTGTTTTTCAAGGATTCCTGCTGCTGCGTCCATAGCTTCCTGTGCCTTCTCCGGATTCTTTCCGCCGGCCTGTGCCATGTTCGGACGTCCGCCGCCGCCACCGCCAACGATGGCTGCTACAGCCTTGATCAGATTTCCTGCATGGGCGCCTGCTTTCTGAGCTGCGTCAGTCGCCATTGCAAGGAGATTTACCTTGCCGCCGTTTACTGCTGCAAGAAGGACAACTCCTTCGCCAAGCTGCTCTTTCAGTTTGTCACCAAGGTCTCTCAGGCCATTCATGTCAACGCCCTCAACTTTGGCTGCAAGAAGTTTTACGCCGTTTACTTCAACAACTTTATCCATGACATCGCCAAGTGCACTCTGGGCAGCTTTGCTCTTGAGAGATTCATTTTCGCTCTGAAGAGCTTTTACCTCAGCCTGAAGATGGCCGATCTTTTCTACAACCTCTGTTGTATTGGCTTTTAATGCTTTTGCAGCCTCGTGCAGAAGCTCTTCCTGTTTTCTGTAGTACTCGATAACGGCTTTGCCTGTAAGTGCCTCGATACGACGGACACCAGCTGCGATACCGGACTCGGAAACGATCTTAAAGAGCATAATGGAGCTTGTATTCTTTACGTGGGTACCACCACAGAGTTCTTTGGAGAAGTCTCCCATAGATACCACACGTACCTTCTGGTCGTATTTCTCACCGAAGAGTGCCATTGCTCCGGATTTCTTAGCCTCTTCTACATCCATGATGTCTGTGTGTACTTCAAGGCCTGCCTGAATCTCTTTGTTTACAAGATCTTCTGTTGCCTGGATCTCCTCAGCTGTCATAGCCTGGAAATGAGCAAAGTCAAAACGAAGTCTGTCCGGTGTTACCAGAGAACCTTTCTGCTCTACGTGGGAACCAAGAACTGTTTTCAGCGCTTTCTGAAGAAGATGTGTCGCACTGTGGTTCTTCTCGGTATCTTTTCTTGCATCTTCGTTTACTTTCAGGGATACGGTCTCACCTGTGGAGATCATGCCGGACTCCATATGTCCTACATGGCCGAATTTGCCGCCACGGAGCTTGATGGTGTCCTCAACAACAAACTTGCCATTTGCTGTCTCGATCACACCGATATCGCCTTCCTGTCCACCCATGGTTGCATAGAAAGGAGTCTGCTCTACAAATACGGTACCCTTCTGTCCCTCTGTAAGAGAATCCACGATCTCTGTCTCTGTAGTAAGGACAGTTACTTTTGAGTCAAATGTCAGATGATCATAGCCAACGAATTCAGTTGTTACATTGACATCAATATCATCATATACAGTTGCGTCCGCACCCATATAGTTGGTTACTTCACGGGCTGTACGGGCTTTGACTCTCTGCTCTTCCATGGCTTTCTGGAATCCTTCCTCGTCAATGCCGTAGCCTTTTTCCTCAAGGATCTCCTTTGTGAGGTCAAGAGGGAATCCGTAAGTATCATAAAGTTTGAATGCATTGTCACCGGAAAGAGTTTTCTCGCCGGCTTTCTTCATATCCTCTTCCATGTCGGAAAGGATGCGGAGACCCTGATCGATGGTCTTGTTAAACTGATTCTCCTCGTTTGTAAGAACACGGAAGATAAACTCTTTCTTCTCCTCAAGTTCCGGATAACCGGCTTTGGAGCTCTCGATCACCTGTGCGCTTAATTTTGCAAGGAATGTTCCCTCGATGCCAAGAAGACGTCCGTGACGTGCAGCGCGGCGGATCAGGCGACGGAGAACGTATCCACGTCCCTCATTTGTCGGCATGATTCCATCGGAGATCATAAATGTCGCGGAACGGATATGGTCTGTGATCAGACGGATGGAAACATCGTCTGCATAGTTCTTCTCATATTCTTTATGTGCGATTTCGCATACAAGGTTACGAAGTGCACAGATCGTATCTACGTCAAAAATAGAATCTACATCCTGGACAACTACGGCAAGTCGCTCAAGTCCCATACCGGTATCGATGTTCTTCTGTTTCAGTGTTGTATAGTTTCCGTTTCCATCGTTTTCGAACTGTGTGAAAACGTTGTTCCATACTTCCATGTAACGGTCGCAGTCACAGCCTACCGTACAGCCAGGTTTGCCGCAGCCGTATTTCTCTCCTCGGTCATAATAGATCTCAGAACATGGACCGCACGGACCTGCACCATGTTCCCAGAAGTTATCTTCTTTTCCGAAACGGAAAATACGTTCAGACGGAATCCCTACCTCTTTGTTCCAGATATCGAAGGCTTCATCATCATCCAGGTAAATGGATGGGTAGAGGCGGTCTGCATCAAGCCCTACAACCTCAGTAAGAAACTCCCAGGACCAGTGGATCGCTTCTCTCTTGAAGTAATCACCAAAAGAGAAGTTTCCAAGCATCTCAAAGAATGTACCGTGACGTGCGGTTTTACCTACATTTTCGATATCACCGGTACGGATACATTTCTGGCAGGTTGTTACTCTTGTTCTTGGCGGCTTCTCAGCACCTGTAAAATATGGTTTCAGCGGAGCCATACCTGCATTGATCAGCAGAAGACTCTTGTCTCCCTGAGGAACCAGGGAAAAGCTTTTCATTACAAGATGACCCTTGCTCTCCATAAAGTCAAGGAACATCTTACGAAGTTCGTTCACTCCGTACTTTTTCATGTTGTTATCCTCCTTGTGTCAACCCCATCTGTCAGCATTTCCGGAATGTTGTAGCTTTATCCCGGAAATGTCACAGATATGGGAAATTATTTTACACAGATCTTTTTGAATTTTTTCTTGCCTCGTTTCAGGACGATCCCGTCTCCTGCAAAAGCATCCTTCTCAACCGTGTGGTAAATGTCGGTGAGTTTCTCACCATCGATGGATACACCACCCTGCTGGATCGCACGGCGGCCTTCGGAACGGCTTGGTACCAGCTCTGCTTTTACAAGAAGTGTGATCAGATCGATTTTTCCTTCCTCGTCAAAATCTTCCGCTGAAAGCTCTGTTGTAGGCATATGAGAAGTATCTGCACCTGAGAACAGTGCGCGGGCACCCTCCTGTGCTTTTTTGGCTTCTTCCTCACCATGTACAAGCTCAGTCAGCTGATATGCAAGAATCTCTTTTGCTTTGTTCAGCTCATTGCCTTCCCATTTAGCCATCTCATCAATCTCTTCAAGAGGAAGGAAGGTAAGAAGACGCATACATTTGATAACGTCTGCATCGTCTACATTTCTCCAGTACTGGTAGAAATCAAACGGGGATGTCTTATTCGGATCAAGCCATACAGCTCCGGACTGGGTTTTTCCCATCTTCTTGCCCTCTGAGTTGAGAAGCAGTGTGATGGTCATGGCATAAGCATCCTTACCAAGTTTACGGCGGATCAGCTCAGTACCGCCAAGCATATTGCTCCACTGATCATCACCACCGAACTGCATATTGCAGCCGTATTTCTGATACAGCATGTAGAAATCATAGCTCTGCATGATCATGTAGTTGAATTCCAGGAAGCTTAAGCCTCGCTCCATACGCTGTTTGTAGCACTCTGCTGTCAGCATACGGTTTACGGAAAAGTGAGCGCCTACCTCACGGAGAAGCTCTACATAGTTAAGGTTCATAAGCCAGTCCGCATTGTTTACCATAAGTGCTTTTCCATCAGAAAAATCGATAAAACGGCTCATCTGCTGTTTAAAACAGTCAATATTATGCTGGATGGTTTCCTTGGTCAGCATCTGACGCATATCCGTTCTTCCGGACGGGTCACCGATCATACCAGTACCACCGCCAAGAAGGGCAATCGGGCGGTTGCCTGCCATCTGCAGTCTCTTCATCAGGCAAAGAGCCATGAAGTGTCCTACATGAAGGCTGTCTGCTGTCGGGTCAAAGCCGATATAAAATGTAGCTTTACCATTGTTTACCATCTCTTTGATCTCGTCTTCATCTGTAACCTGCGCGATCAGGCCACGTGCTTTCAGTTCTTCCCAAACTGTCATTGTTCTTTCCTCCTGTATAGTCATATAAAAAATGCCCGGTTCCTGTCCGTTTAGGACGAGAACCGGGTCCCGCGTTACCACCTAAATTTACAGAAAACTCGCATTTCCTGCCTCATAAAGTGAATCTATATCCTGTTATATCCAATATAATACGATATAAAATCACTTCAGCACAATAACGGGTGCTATTCCGTCGCAGCCTATCTGTAAAGCCAGATTCGGTACGCAGCTCCGGGATGTATTCACAGAAGTTCCACCCTGCGCCTCTCACCTGCCGGCTGCTCTCTGTGGGCTTTCCTTAAGTTACTTCTTCCCTTCCATGCCTTTTACTATACTATATGAAGTATACAAACTGCTTTTTTGTTTGTCAAGAAATTTTGGTATCGCTTTGACAACTTAAAGTGACAGAATTATCCGTTTAACCCCTCATCTACATAAAGTTCATCGCCGTCTGCAGCGGATGTGGCAAGCTGGTCACAGCGCTCATTTAACGGATTATCCGCATGTCCCTTAACCCAGTGGAAGCTTACCTGGTGCTGTTCCTTAGCCTTTAAAAGGCGTTTCCAGAGATCTACATTCTTCACATTTTCGTTTTTGCCACGTTTCCAGTTCTTTTTCAGCCAGGAATCGATCCAGTGCTGATTGAAGGCATCTACCAGATATTTGGAATCGGAATACAGCTCCACCTGGCAGGGACGGTTCAGTGCCTCCAGAGCTACGATAGCTGCCATCAGCTCCATCCGGTTGTTTGTAGTTTTCTTGTAGCCTCTGGACAATTCACGCTCATGTAACTGGCCTTTGGTATCAATATACTGAAGAACTGCTCCGTAGCCGCCTGGGCCGTCCGGATTTCCGCGTGCTGCGCCGTCGGTATAGATTTTTACCTGCATGTTTGATTCTCCTTGGATTTTGAAATAATGAATTTTTTATTTAATAGTCAAGCGGATATTCGCAATCCGCTTCGCTACGTAGCTCTACACCAAATAACTGCTCCGCAGTTTATCAGGAGGAGCTTGCACTCCTCCTGATACAAGCAAGTCCCCACCCACTGCTTATTGCTTTTCGCAACCCCGCAGGGGACTTACTTGATTTGGTTTAATTTACAGTTATGCTGTTCCTGATTATACCTGTCCTTTTTCTCCAGTGCAAGAAATTTTTGTCCATACACCGGTACGTTCAAAGTCTGCCGCTGCATTTCCCGCATTTTTCACAAGCTTTGGATCATATCCCAGCATATCCAGAAGACGGATGGCATTTCGTGTTGTTGCCCTTCCCGGTTGGAGGAGATAATTAAACACCACTTCCTGTTCCCTGACTTCCTCTTCGAAATGATAATTTGTATAAATTTCATCCAGAATATAGGAAAGCTCAATATCATGGGTTGCCGCAAAAGAAAGCAGCCAGTTTCCCCGAAGTGCATTTAAGATCTGTGAGGAAGCCGCAATCCTCTCAATGGTGTTGGTTCCCCGGAGAACTTCATCGATCACACAGAGCAGCGGTTCTTTTTTCCGGCTTTCATCCAGGATCCGTTTCAGGGAACGAATCTCTACGATGAAATAACTTTCACCGCTGCTGATATCGTCCCTCAGAGCCATGGAAGTCATTACCTTCAGAAATGGTGCCCGACAGGAGGTTGCTGTGCAGGTGTGGATAGTCTGCGCAAGAATGCTGTTGATCGCCACATTTTTCAGAAATGTGGATTTGCCGGAAGCGTTGGAACCGGTAACCAGGGTGCATCCCGTTGCAATGATACTGTTTGCCACCGGATTTCTGATCAGCGGATGGTAGAGATCTTCTGTTTTAAGCTGCACCGCCGTATCCGATTCTTCTGTCCACGGGACAAATTCCGGTATACACCAGAGTTTCAGTGTCCGGCGAAAAGAAGCTACGGAAATCAAAGCATCCAGTTCTCCGATATTATCAATCAGCAGCATGATCGTATCGGCCTTATCTTTTATTTCCTTTAATACGGAATTGTATGCCAGAATATCCACATGAAATACCATCCGCACATAACTCATCAGTAATTGGAAAGGGTCCCCGGAATCTGCATTTTTTCCGGTAATCAGAATGGCTTTTTTTCGGAAACGTCGGAATTCCTTTTTTCCTTCCGCAATCACTTCCATCTGTTTTCTGGCTTCCGGATATTTCACGATCTGCATCTGGTCTGCCGCTTCCAGCATTTTCAGAAGATGGTTAAAGCAGTCCATATAGGTTTCAATAACTTTCTGCCCTGCACTGGCATAATAAATTGAGATATTGGCGATCATCAGACACATAAACACCAGAAAGCCCACCATCGGATACAATGGAAGCAGCACAAAAATACTCAAAAGGAGTGCTGCCAGCATCAGAATATGGATTTTCATATTGATCACCGGTGCATCATTGAGGGCAAGAACTGTATCCGCCAGAGAACCAAGCCTTGTCTTCCCGATGGAAGCCAGGATCAGCTGAAGATCTGTCCGTTCCTTTTCATGGGTATCAAAAAAATGGATCAGTTTCTCACGTTCTTCCAGTTTTTCTTTGTTGAAAACAGGTCTTCGAAGCATATTATAGAGCACGTCTTCTCCAGGTGAGGAAACCGTCTGATTGATCTGTATAAAAATCCGATCCATATCCAGGTCGTTCCAGGTAATATCATCAATATAAAATTTCCCGTTTTCTTTTCTGCGAAAATAGTGGGAGATACGCTCCAGATCATCCGGAGAGTATTCTCTTTCCGGGATTTTTCCAAAAATTCTCTTTATTCTGTTCTTTTGTGCTTTTTTCCACTTATGGTTGTTCCATGCCATCAGGATAATAAACAGTACAACGATTCCTGCTGCCCACAGGATCACCTGTAAATATGGATGCATATTTTTCCCTCCCTGTGTCTATGATAAAAAAAGCCCCTGTCAGCAGCTGTACTGCTGCTGACAGGGATAATGTATCATTATACCCAGTCTACAAAAAATGTATGATCTTTATAAACTTCGTATTTAACCTTGCTGAAAGTTAACGGTTGTTTTTTGAAAGAACTGTTCATCATAAAATACATATAATTAAAATCTTTCTGTTTAAATCCGGTCAGAGTTCTTGATTTCCCGTTCTTGACATAATTATTGAAAATCGTCATTGCTTTTTTTGCTGCCTGATATGCAAGAGTGCGGTTCTCAAAATTGCCGTTAAGACGTTTCAGAAGAGCTCCGTCACGAACTACAGAATATTGCGGATAAGTACCATTTACCATGCTTTCGTAAATTACACCGCGAACTGTGGAAGGAAACTCTTTATCTTTTTTAATTGTACGGTTAAGAACACAAAGTGCTACTGCTTCCATTCCAATCTTTCCCTGGTCTCCTGCTTCGGATTCACATAATGCAGCCAGAAGTGCTTCGTCTGTTGTCTTACCGTTAGCAATTCCCGGATGAGTCTTGTATTCTTTCACCATTGTGTAATATCTGGAATTCTGAGTGTCATAAACTTTTACGTTTCCATTACTCAGATTCTGATTTGAATGGCTTGTCTTAACAGTAGCTACACCTGTCGAAGAAATTGTATAAGTAACTCCACTGACGGTTACTGTTGTACTGACAGCCATAGAACCATCTGTTTTAAAATAATATTTCTTTCCATCAATAGTTTTAAGTCCGGTAGCCATAGAACCGTTACTGGTAGAAAAATAGTATTTCTTTCCGCTGATGCGCCTCCATCCGGTAGTCATATATCCGGTTTCAGGATCAAAATAATAGCTGATATTTTTGGATGTATTTTTCAGCCAGCCGGTAGCCATTACACCGGAAGTGCTGTGAAAATACCGTTTCTGGCCTTTGCTGTTTTTTAACCAGCCAGTAGCCATGATACCTTCGCCACTTGTAAAATAGTATTTCTTACCTTTACTGTTTTTCATCCAGCCTCTGGTCAGTTTACCTGTTTTTGGATTAAAATATCGTTTCCGCTTCCTGGAATCTGTCAGCCAGCCAGTTACCATAGCTCCCTTCTGACTGGTAAAATAATAAGTCTTTTGGCCATTTACGTTTAGCCAGCCCTTAACCTGAACACCTGTAGTTTTATTAAAATAGTATTTATATTTTCCAAGTGTCAGCCAGCCTTTTTGTTTGCTGCCGTCGCTTTTTATGTAGTATGTTTTTCCTCCAACTGTCTTAAAACCGGCAGTTGCTGCCTGTACTTCAGTTGCAGAATGTGAAAAAAAAGCGCAGCCGGCCAGAAGTAAACATACCAGCATCAGTCCCTTCATCCACTGTCTTGCTCTGAGATTTTTCATAATTTTCCCCATTTCTTTATGCCCGATAACAAAATATCAGTTCTGTTTCAAAAATTACAAAAGTGTTACATTGTGTTTATTATATCGTAACGAATAAATACTGTCAACTTTTTTGTAACCAGGGACATCTCCTACCCATATGATGAAGTGTAAACAAAATTCTGGAGGACTTATCGATGAGTGACTTAGCGGCTACAAATTGCGGTTGTAATGACTGCGGGTGTGATTCCGGATGTGGCAATAACTGCGGATGTAATAACAACGGCTGCGGATGCGGCAATAACTGTGGCTGTGGCGGATGGGGAACTTCCCTGTTTGGCGGCGGAAACAGCTGCTCCTGCATTCTCTGGATCATCTGCCTTCTGTGCTGCTGCGGCAATAACGGATGCGGTAATAACAATGGCAGTTGCAATGACAGCTGCTGGATCATCATCCTTCTTCTGCTCTGCTGCGGAAATAATGGATGTGGCTGCAACAACTGCTGTTAAAAAGATTCGCAGAAAGGGCAGAGGTTACTTCCTCTGCCCTTTCTGCCGGTGTTTTTTTGCGGCTTCCTGTTTCTTCTTTTTTTCTTCCAGACACTTCAGATCTATCTCATAAAAAGCATTCCCATCAATCACAAGCCTTTGCTTTTTTTCTGATTCCATAGTTTTCTCCCGAAAATAAATTCTTCCATTTATAATATGAAACTTTTTGTATTTCTGTCATATTCTTTCACGAAGAAACATAGATTTCATGAAAAAGGACTTTTTTATGGAACAGGATTTTGTTGCCAGAACTGCACTTGATGAGATGGTAGAAAGTGACCGGAATCAAATGCTGAAAGCCATGATTCCATATTTACCTGCCTCTGGCCAGCAGTTTCTGTCTATGTATGCAAAAACTCAGGAATTGATCAATACCATGACCCTCTTCAAAAATCGCAAAAATTATCCGGATATGCAGGCAGCCAGTCTTTCCATGTCTGATCCGATGGAAATACTTCAGGATATCCGAAGATGCTGCGGTGGTGAAAAACGCAGACAGATCGACCAGATTACAAATCTTATAGCTGTCATGCAAATGATAAAAATTATGAATGAGGAACCGTCAGGAGGTGAAAATCCATGAGTGATGACTGGAAAAACAATCCAAAGCTTTCCCAAATGGATCCGCAGAAACTTTCCATGCTTCAGAATCTGGCTGATCAGGGACTTGGGAAAAATCCTTCTGAACTGATGCCGTTTATTATGGGCGCAGCTTCTCAGGGAAAAAATGCGGGATTAAATTTTAGCTCTGATGAAATCTCTGCGATTATTGAAGTGCTTAAGATAGGAAAAAGTCCCACGGAAATCGCCCGGCTTGACCGTATTGTAAATCTGATGAAAATGATACGCCATTAACAACCCTGTGATCCCGGAACAGCGCCTTTTCTGTTCCGGGAATTTTCTGTCTTATATTCCTTTTCCCATCTGTCTGAATATAATCTGCAAAAATCCGACATATCTATAGATTCTATCGCATAATTCATAGAACATATTCTCTATTTTTGTGATATTTTTTTATCATTTTCACTTCCTTCTTATATCAGTATATGGTATACTTGTCCATGAAATGAATGATATGCAAAATAGGATTTTATGCGTCAAGTGTTTGGCGAATGGGGAGTTGTCGCCAGAACGAAAAGTACGTCTTACGGTATGAAATCCGCACCCGTTGCAGCAATATAAGAGAATATCTCATATTGTGTAGGGCTTTTTCGACATACGTTCTATTACAATTGGAGATATCTTTTTTTATGCGCAAAAATAAAAGAGACGGTCTCCGAAAAACGTGATTTTTTTAACAAATGGAGGTTGTTATTTATGGTAGACAAAGCAAAAGTTGAAGAGGCGATCAAGCTTCTTCTCGAAGGAATCGGCGAAGATGTAGACAGAGAGGGACTGCAGGGAACTCCGGAACGTATTGCCCGCATGTGCGAGGAAATTTATGGCGGACTTGACAACGAGGCGGACGAATATCTTCAGAAACAGTTCCATGTAGAAAACAACGAAATGGTCCTGGAAAAAGATATTACCTTTTATTCCATGTGCGAACATCATCTTATGCCGTTTTACGGAAAAGCTCATATCGCATATATCCCAAATGGCAAGGTTACCGGCTTAAGCAAGCTGGCCCGTACCGTTGATGTGTACGCGAGAAGACCTCAGATCCAGGAACGTCTGACTGTGCAGATCGCAGATGCCCTGGAACGTGTTCTCGCTCCAAAAGGAATCATGGTAATGCTGGAGGCGGAGCATACCTGCATGACCATGCGTGGGATCAAAAAGCCGGGAAGCAAAACGGTTACGACTGTCACCAGAGGTGAATTCAAAGAAAATATGGAGCTCCAGAAACAGTTCCTTGCTATGGTTAAGGACTGATGGACAGAGTAAATCAGATCTGGAATCATCCGATCTATCAGAATGAGCTTAATAAGCTTCAGCTTCTGGAGACTGACCGTGAATTCTGCAGACATACACCGGAGCATTTTCTGGATGTGGCACGCCTTGCCTATATCCGGGCACTTGAGGAAAATGCTCCGGTTTCAAAGGAACTGATCTACTGTACTGCCCTTCTTCATGATATCGGACGGGCCAGACAGTATGAAGATGGCACTCCTCATGATGAGGCCGGTGCTGCTATCGCCGGGCAGATCTTAAACGAGCTTGGATTTTCTATGGAAGAAATTGAAGCGATCGTTTCGGCAATACGTGGTCACAGAGCTCAGACGGATCAGACAGTTCTTGGAAAACTGCTCTATACTGCGGACAAAAGATCCAGAAACTGTTTTTCCTGTAAAGCAGAGCCGGAATGTTACTGGTCTCCTGCCAAAAAAAATATGACGATCCAATATTAGGAGGTTTTTTCATGAAAATCGGAAATCGTGAGTTTGATGTAAAAAACAAAACATACATTATGGGTATCTTAAATGTCACACCGGATTCTTTCTCAGACGGTGGAAAATGGAACGACATGGACCATGCCCTGAAACATACAGAAACTATGATTGCTGAGGGTGCTGACATTCTGGATATCGGTGGAGAATCCACCCGTCCGGGCCATACACCGGTTGGCGCTCAGGAAGAAATCGAGCGTGTACTCCCTGTTATCGAGGCTGTAAAAAGCCGTTTTGATATCCCGATCTCTGTAGATACATATAAGGGATGCGTTGCGGAGGAATCCCTGAAACACGGAGCAGACCTCATCAACGATATCTGGGGACTGAAATATGATCCGGAAATGGCTCCTGTCATTGCAAAATATCAGGCTCCCTGCTGTCTGATGCACAACAAAGATAATACAGAATATAACAACTTTATCGTGGATATGCTGGCAGAAACACAGGAATGTGTCAATATCGCCAAACGTGCAGGTATTGCCGACGACAAGATCATCCTTGATCCAGGTGTGGGATTTGGTAAAACATACGAGATGAACCTGATGACAATGGATAATCTGGAGCTTTTCCAGAAACTGGGATATCCGGTACTTCTTGGTACTTCCAGAAAATCCATGATCGGACTTGCCCTTGATCTTCCGGTGGATCAGCGTGTGGAGGGAACTCTTGCCACATCCGTGATCGGTGTTATGAAAGGCTGTGCGTTCGTCCGTGTTCATGATATCAAAGAAAACAAGCGTGTCATCCAGATGACAGAAGCCATTCTGGGACGCTAGGAGGAACCGATGGATAAAATCGAAATCAGAGATCTTGAGATTTTTGCAAACCATGGTGTATTTCCGGAAGAAACTGCTCTTGGACAGAAATTTGTTGTTTCTGCTGTTATGTATACAGAGACACGTCCGGCAGGGCTGGCAGATGATCTTTCTGCTTCCATCAATTATGGGGAAGTCAGTCATATGATCACCGATTTTCTTCAGAAAAACACTTACAAACTTCTGGAGGCTGCTGTGGAGAATCTGGCAGAGCTGCTGCTGCTTTCTCTTCCGCTTCTTAAAAAGATCACCCTTCGTATTGAAAAGCCCTGGGCTCCGGTAGGCCTTCCACTGAAAACCGTTGCTGTGGAAATTACCCGAGGCTGGCATACAGCTTATGTTGCTTTTGGTTCCAATATGGGGGATAAGAAGAAATACCTGGACAATGCGATCCAGGGGCTTCGGGATATGAAAGAGATCGTTGTTGAGAAAGTTTCGGAGTATCTTGTGACAGAGCCTTATGGCGGTGTGGAGCAGGATGAATTTCTCAATGGAGCTTTAAGAGTCCGGACTTTGCTTTGTCCGGAGGAGCTTCTTGACAGGCTGCATGTGCTGGAGCAGGCTGCGGATCGGAAGCGGATCATACATTGGGGGCCACGGACACTGGATCTGGATATCTTGTTTTATGATAATGAGATCATTGATACGGAGGTATTGCATGTGCCTCATATTGATATGGAGAATCGGGATTTTGTGTTGAAGCCTATGGTGGAGATTGCACCGTATTTGCGGCATCCGGTGTTGAATTTAACAATGGAGCAGTTGTTAAAAAAGCTGCTTGAAAATGCATAATAATCTAATTTTATTGCAATTTGGAAGTTGTGAAAAGCGTGGGGAAGGGAAGCATTCGTAGTTGCGAAGGCCATTTCCCTTCCCCACACCCCTTCCCTCCGGCCACGCTTAGAACATTTTGGCTGTGTGACTTTATTTAATTATAAATAAAAAAAGATGACAAGCCCGATACAGATGTCTTGGCTACAATCTGTATCGGGCTTGTTTTGTTTGAGTGTAAGTTATTGAATAAAATCCTTAATTCTTTATTTCTGGTTTACCAGATCGAATTCGTCGGTGATCTCTTTGGATGGGGCTTTGGTGAGGAGGCTGACGATGATGTTTGCTGCGATGGCTACCATGAAGGCGGGGAGGAGTTCGTAGATTCCCCAGGCGCCGCCGAGTTTGCTGATTCCGTATTTCCAGATGAATACCATGGAACCGCCGCAGATCATTCCTGCCAGGGCTCCCTGCCAGTTGGAGCGTCTCCAGAATAATGCCAGGAGGACTACAGGGCCGAATACGGCTCCGAAACCTGCCCAGGCGAAGGATACGATGGTGAAGACGGAACTGTTCGGGTCACGGGCGATGAACATAGCTACTACTGCGATCAGAAGAAGTGTGATCTTATCCGCTACCATGCTTTCTTTTTTGGTTTCTTTATCCTTCAGGATGCTTCCGAGAAGGTCGGAAGAAACTGCTGAAGATGCTGCCAGAAGCTGGGAATCTGCAGTTGACATGGTAGATGCCAAGATTCCTGCGAGGATAAGTCCTGCAAGGATCGCTGCGATCACACCGTGCTGGCTGAGAAGATTTGCAATCTGAACGATGATGGTCTCAGATGCGGAACCTTCCAGAAGATCAAACTCTCCTGCTGCTGTCATTCCAAGTCCTACCACACCGATCAGTACTGCTACTGCCAGTGAGATCACTACCCATGTAGTTGCCACTCTTCTGGAAAGTGTAAGTTTCTCTTCATCTTCAATCGCCATGAAACGAAGAAGAATATGTGGCATTCCGAAATATCCAAGTCCCCATGCAAGCATGGAAATAATGTTAAGCAGTGGATATGCCTGTTCTGTTCCGGTTGTGGGATCATATGTAGTAAACATAGTCAGATATCCCGGCAGGGATCTTGCATGGTCTGCAACTGCCTCAATACCACCGGCAGTGCTGATCCCGAATACGAATACGATCACAAGTGCGATGGACATGATGATACTCTGGATAAAGTCTGTAGTAGATGCTGCCAGGAATCCTCCCAGTGTAGTATAGCCAACGATAACCAATGCACTGATAATCATAGCCGGCAGATATTTTACGCCAAAGAGACTTGCAAAAAGTTTACCACAGGCTGCAAATCCGGAAGCTGTATACGGAATAAAAAAGATTACGATAAAAATCGCTCCGATGGACTGCAGGATCTTCTTCTCATCTCTGTAACGGTTACTGAAAAAGGATGGCAGTGTAATGGAGTTTCCTGCCACATGTGTGTAGCGGCGGATTCTTTTTGCCACGATCCTCCAGTTTACGTATGTTCCGATGGCAAGGCCAATGGCTGTCCAGCCTGCGTCTGCAATACCGGTAAGATAAGCAAGTCCCGGTAATCCCATCAGAAGCCAGCTGCTCATGTCAGAAGCCTCTGCACTCATGGCTGTTACCAGAGGTCCAAGTTTTCTTCCTCCCAGATAGAAATCAGAACTGTCATTGTTGTTCTTGGAACACAGATAACCCACAAAGATCATTGCACCCAGGTAGACGATAATGGCTGCCATTATACAAATATGTGCTGTTGTCAAGAATAGTTCTCTCCCTTCATTTATCTATGTATGTTTTCACATATTTATAGATTTTATTATATTAACTTAAGAAAGTAAAGAGGATTTTCCATTTTTTTGAATAAAAATGTCTTTTATACGAAGAAAAAGGGCTGAACCCATAAGACAGCCCAGCTCTTTTCCAAAATTTCTGTTTAGTTTTCCTCAATACGCTTCTGCACATCTTCCACTGTGTACGCTTCTGTCAGTGCTTTCAGATCATCCGGTGTGGTATCTGTACTGTAAGCTTTGATAACTTTCATCAGATCCGCACAGCTGTATGCATTTTCGTAAATATCCTGTGTATATCCGTAAAGCTCATTGAAGGTATCTTTATCGGATGCGCTCCAGAATCCCTGATACAGACGAACAGTATTGCTATCTGCATCATCGGTGTTTGCCTCCGGATGACCGGACATTGCATTGTACAGGATCGCAAATGCAGGACCGCCCATGGATGCATATTTTCCTGCAATGTAATCAATCTTCGGATTACCAAAAGAATCGTTATCATTGATCTCATCATGATTTTCCATGGAGAAGCAGTCAACAGCTCCGACCTTGATATTGGAGCCCTGCTCTTCTTCCTTGGAAGTAATCGTCTTCATGATCTCATCTACATTGAAGGTACAGAGAACTGCATCATAATTTCTATCTACAAAAGCATGTTTCAGGTTATTGATTCCTTTCGGATCTGTCATATATCCAGGGCAGATGGTAATGCTGACATCATCCTTTCCTGCATCTACAACCGTTGTTTTCTCAGATGACGCAAGTTTTTCAACATCCTCCGAATAAGTCAGTCCTTCTTTTTCAGCCAGTCCTTCCAGAACACCAATGGTTCTCTGAAGGTGCATGTAGTTTCCTGCGGAAGAACCACCGGTCAGCACAATATAACTGCTGGTATCTGCATCTGCAAAATAATCTGCCATATTGTAGCCGGCTTCATAATCTGCCTTTGCATCCGGTCCTACACTTCCAAGAAAATACGGGCTGGTTTTTACCTTGTCATAATCTTCATCGCTGATACTTCCGGAACCAAGAACATAATACATTTCTTCTTCATCACAGGCTTCTACAATCTTCTGAATATCCTGTCCATAAAAAGAAATGATTCCGCTTACGCCCTGCAGCTTCATTGCGCGGATAAAATTGATCTCGTCCTCTGCAGAATTAATGCTGCCTGAAAAATAGAACTTTACCGGAAATCCCTGCTGGATATATTCTCTGTAATAGTTCATAAACATGTTCATTTCCGGGCTGTTCTGATTATATACTACAACACCTATTGTATATTGAACATCTCTGTCTTCCACAGCAGCGGAAACTTTTTTCCCGCCAACTGCAAAAACGGCAAGCAACAACAGCAGAATGCCCATTACTTTAAAGTTTTTTAATGTCATACTGTTTTTTGCCTTTCTTTATTTCTCAGTTACATAATGGCAGGCTACTTCATGTCCGGACTCTACCTCTGTAAGCACCGGACGGATCGTCTTACATTTCTCCATGCAGTGCTCACAGCGATTCTGGAACGGGCAGCCATGAGGAACATCCAGAGGGCTTGGAGCCTCACTTTCAATACTCTCGATCTTTTTGTTCTGATCCATATGAATGGAAAACTGAGCGCCAAGAAGAGCCTGTGTATATGGATGAAGAGATTTTTCTGCAACATCCTCTCCTGGAATTACCTCCACGATATTTCCAAGATACATTACCGCGATCTGATGAGCAAAAGAACGGATCAGCGCCAGGTCATGGCAGATAAAGAGCATGCTGATGTTTTTCTCCTTCTGGAGACGTACCAGCAGCTGGATCACGGACTCCTGTACAGAAACGTCAAGTGCAGAAGTCGCCTCATCACACACCAGGATCTCCGGTTCCAGGGAAAGTGCACGTGCAATACTGATACGCTGTCTCTGACCACCACTCATGTTATGAGGATAGCGGTCTACAAAATCTCCGGGAAGTTCTACCATTTTCAGAAGTTCTCTGGCTTTGGCTTCTTTTTCGCTTCTTTTCAGTTTCCCGTAATTGATCAGCGGCTCTGTAAGAATATCCACGATCTTCATTTTCGGGTCAAAAGATGCCAGTGGATCCTGGAATACCATCTGCATATTCTGACGGTTCAGCCAGGTTTCTTTCTTGGAAAGATTGGAGAGATTTTTTCCATGATAAAGGATCTCGCCACTGGTCGGCTTGTCAAGAGAGATGACCATACGGACAAAGGTGGATTTACCACAGCCACTCTCTCCTACGATTCCCAGAGTCTTTCCTTTATAAACATTCAAGTTCACATCATTGCAGGCTGTCAATGTTCTGCCACCGGAAGCCGGGAACTGTTTTACGATATGTTTTGCACTGAGCACGATATCGGATTCCTTAAACATAACGCTGTCCCTCCATTTCCGGCACTGCAGCCAGCAGTTTCTTTGTATAGTCACTGGTCGGATGATTCATGACTTCATCACGTGTTCCCTGATCCACAACTTTTCCGTGCTGCATAACAACCAGCTGATCGGCCATATAAGCCGCTACACCAATGTTATGGGTAACGATGATGATGCCGGTTCCGAAATCATCACGGAGCTCCATCATCTGGCGTACGATCTGTGCCTGCGTGGTTACATCCAGGGCACTGGTCGGCTCATCTGCAAGAAGCAGTTCCGGGTTAAAAGTCATAGCCATGGCAATACCAACTCGCTGGCGCATACCACCGGAAAGCTGGTGAGGATAACTTTTCATGATATTTTCCGCGTCTGGAAGACGCATTTTCTGAAGCATGGAGCAGCCTTTTTTCCATGCTTCTGCTTTGGATACGTCAGTATGTGTACAAATATACTCCACATACTGGCTTCCGATCTTGCGGATCGGATTCAGGGTTCCACCACAATCCTGAAAAATCATGGAAATGCGGGTACCTCTTAAATTTCTCCATTCATCCTTGGTATTGGAAAGCAGGGAATGTCCGTTGAACTGAATATCACCGGCACTGACCCGGCCACCCCCGGCAAGAGCGCCGAGGACAGCACGGATCACGGTTGTTTTTCCACTTCCACTCTCTCCTACAACACTGATGATCTCACCCTTCTTCATGGAAAGATTGAAATGCTCAATGGTAGGTGCCTGCTTTCCGTACTGAACAGAAAGATCCTTGATTTCAAGCATAAATAAACGCTCCTTTACTCGGCAAGAGTGATATCCTTTGTCAGCCAGTAGTAATCCATCGGATACATCTTAACTCCAGTTACTTTCTTATTGGAGAAGAGATAAGTTGTCTCATAACCGAAGAATACAGTTGCTGCATCATCCATAATATCCTGCTGGATGTCGATGATCAGATCTTTTCTTGCATCCTCATCGAATGTCTGAGCAAGCTCATCAAGAAGCTTATCTACATCCGGATTGTTGTATCCTGCAGTATTGTTTGCGGAAGAGCTGTACCAGTTCTCTCTTAAGTAGTTCTCCGGATCACCTGTGTTGGCAACCAGTACGTTCCAGATCAGAAGGTCATACTGACCGGAATCTCTCATGTCAAGAAGTGTCTCATAACTTACAGTATTCAGGTTTACATTGATACCGATCTCTTTCAGGCTGGCCTGTGCTGCCTGTGCGTATACACCAAGCTCTGCACGGCTTGTGTAAATAACGAAATCAAGAACAAGCGGATCTCCGTCCGGAGTCTCTACAAATCCGTCACCGTCAACATCTTTGTATCCAGCTTCCTCAAGAATCTTCTTTGCGCCATCCGGATCGTAAGCATTCTCATCTTTCAGATCATCAAATCCAAAGTCAAGTGTTGGCGGAACCGGTGCTTTACCAGCTGTTGCACCACCCTCAAGAAGAGTGTTACAGTATGTCTCTTTGTCAAGTCCGCGGAGAAGTGCCTGACGAAGTGCCTTGTCGCTGAGTGCATGATCCTCGTTCTGGTTCATGAACGCATAGGTGGAACGAAGAGACTGAAGTTCCTGAATATCATAGTTGTCATTTCCCTCGAACTCAACCAGGTTCTCTGTTTTCAGGTTGTAAGCGATATCGATCTCACCTGTCTGAAGAGCCATGGAACGTGTTGTCTGGTCATCCACACATTTCAGTGTAACTTTGTCAAGGGGAACTTCGCCATCCCAGTAGTTCTCATTCTTTACTACAACACAGGAGTCTGTCGGGCTGAAAGACTCTACTGCGTAAGGTCCTGTACAGATCGGTCCTTCCATTGCAAATGTGGAATCATCGACATTTGTATCAACAATGAGGAACAGCGGGTCTGCAAGGCAGCCAGCCATGTTTGCGTTAGCTCTGTTCAGGTGGAAAATCAGGTTCTGTCCGTCAACTTCGATGTTATCAAGATCAAAGAACTCCGGAACTCGGTCGCTCTTCTCGGCAGTACGCTCGATGGAAGCTTTTACCATCTCCGGTGTCATGTCATCACCGTTGGAGAATTTTACGCCCTCACGGATCTTGAATGTCCATGTTTTTCCATCTTCGCTGTTATCCCACTCTTCTGCAAGACATGGAACGATCTCACCGTGCTCATCGAATTTTGTAAGGCACTCACCGATCGCATAACGGGATACAACCCAGCTGAAATACTGCTCTGTCGGCTCCAGTGTATCTGCAAAGCTTGTTACTCCGATGGTGATCTCCTTATCACTTTTTTTGTCACCTTTTGCCTGAGCCACTGTTGTCATGGAAAAAGTCATCATGCATGCAAGTGTAGCAGCCAGCACTTTTTTAACTACGTTATTTCTCATTTCATCCTCCTAAAGATAAATAATACTGATCATATGGTGTTGGTTTGTTACAGAGTTGTTTTATTGATCCTGGCGCGGATCCAGTACATCACGGATGCTGTCTCCAAGCATGTTGAAAACAACAACACAGATCACGATAGCGATACCAGGGTAGATCATAAGCCATGGCGCTTTTGCCATGTAGGTCCTTCCTTCATTCAGCATCAGTCCCCATTCCGGTGTCGGCGCGGTTGCACCAAATCCCAGGAATGAAAGGGAAGCCAGTTCCAGCATCATGGTTCCGATATCTGCCGCTGCAGTTACCACCATCTGGGTTACCATGTTGGGAAGAACGTGTACAAGAAGAATTTTCCAGGTCTTTGTTCCGTTTACCACAGCTGCCTCTATGTAAAGACTCTTCTTGACTTTCAAAACCATACTTCTTGCAAGGCGGGCATATTTTGTCCAGCTTACAGCCGCAATGGAGATAACGGCATTGACCAGATTCGGTCCGAGCATACCGGCAATGGCAATGGCCAGAACAAGGCCGGGGAATGAGATCATCATATCCGCGATACGCATGATCACTGCATCCACAACACCACCGAAATATCCGGCGATAACTCCTAAAAATGTACCGATCACAAAGATCACCGCAACCAGACATAAGGTCATGATCAGAGAGGTTCTTGTTCCGAAGATAACACGGGAAAGAAGATCTCGTCCAAGCTTATCCGTTCCGAACGGATGAGCGGAGCTTGGCTCCTGCAGTGATTCGGTCATAACTGCATCCAACGGATCATATGGAGAAAGCTGCGGTGCAAAGATCGCAACACCGATCACCACGAGACCCAGAATAAAGAAAAGAGTGAACTGTTTATTTTCTTTGAATGTTCGTAATACCTTTTTCAATTATCTATCCTCCTTAAGTCTTGGATCGAGATAAGTATAGGACAGATCCACAAGCAGGTTGATGCACATGTACAGGATCGCGATCCAGAGTACATAGCCCTGTACAAGAGGATAGTCACGACAGGAAATTGCCTTTACTGCCATATTTCCCATTCCAGGCCAGTTGTAAATGATCTCTACAACTGCAGTACCTCCCAGAAGACTTCCAAGGGAAAGCCCCAGCAGTGTTACCAGCGGAAGCATTACATTAGGAAGAACGTGTTTCCAGAGAATGACGCTTTCCTTGATCCCACGCATTCTTGCACCTGTGACATAATCCTGGTGAAGTTCCTCCAGTACTGCACTTCTTACCTGTCTGGTATACTTTGCAGACATGGCAAGTGCAAGTGTCAGCGCCGGAAGGATCATGGATTTAAAATCTGTACTGCCTCCGGCAACATTGATCCAGCGAAGCTGAACACCAAAGATGCTGAGAAGGATCAGGCCCAGCCAGAAGCTTGGAACAGATACTCCCACAAAGGTAATTCCTCTTACAAAATAATCCGGGAATTTGTTCTGATATACAGCGGCCAGTATTCCAAGCGGTATGGAAATAATGACCATCATCAGAAGTGCCAGCAACGACATCCTCAGCGTCGGCCAGAAACAGGATACCAGTTTATCCGTTACCGGCATTTTGAAAGAATAGGACTGTCCCATATCTCCTGTTACAACACCTTTCAGCCAGGAACCATACTGCACAAGAAATGGCTGGTCAAGGCCGAGATCATGTCTTGTCTGTTCCAGAAGTTCCGGTGTTGGAAGATTACCACACTCTGTCAACATGATCTCCGCAGGATCACCAGGTGACAGGTAGGTCAGTCCAAATGTGAAAAAGCTGATTCCAAATAATACAATGATAATCTGGAGAAATCTTTTTCCTACTTGTTTCTTTGTCACGTTTTACTCCTTTCCTCATTTGATGTGATTTTTAGCATAGCCGTTTCAACTTATATAAGATAATAATAACTATAATGGGATTCTTTATATGCAGAAAATGCATGGAATTTTAGAAATACGCACGAAAAAAGCCCGTGACGAAATACGGGCACACACAAAAAAACTTGCTTCCTATCTTCCGTAAGAATCATCTTAAAACAATTACAAGCAGGTCTCCTGACTCAGGCTCCTCACCCTCAGACACCTTCCCGGCCCTATTTCTCACGCACCCGGCCAGTGGTATTTTATCTGAGGATTCCCCATTACAGTGACGGGATCGTACCGGATTTACACCGGTTTCCCTATTAATCCTCTCGGAACTTGCAACGACTGATGTAAAAATCAGCAAATGCTGTTAAATTACGGATTTATTATATGATAAATCTATTGCTGTTGTCCATAGAAAAATGTTGTATTTTTAGAATATTTATCAATTTTGTCAAAGCTGTTTGAATTGTACATATACCCCGTTAGGTATTTAACAACTGAGTTTATCCGATTTGTCAAAAAAATACGGATTTTACGCGTTTGTTTTTACAAATAGAACAACAAACGGTAAAATCCGGTTTTCTTATCGTTTCTATAGGAATTGAATAAAACAATTTTTGGTGGAAAAGCTCTGCGAATATCAGGTCAGCGTCTCTGTGATCGCTGCATAGGCGATCATCGGTCCGTCCTCAATAATATTCAGGCTGGCTGTCTGATAAAGTACAACTCCATTTTCTGTTGCAATGGATGTATAAAGCAGGTTTCCGTAGTAATCTCTCAGTTCACCCAGGTCTTCTCCTTTAAAGAAGTACTCTCCAGGCTTTTTGGATGGATACCAGCATCCGGTATATGGTGCATATTCATATACCACATTTTCCAGAAGCATCTGACGGTAATGTTTCAGTCCGTGACATTTCTTCCCCTGAAGATGAAACACAAGATGACGGACGTCTCTTTTGTCCTGTTCCACTTCCTCCCAGGTCCAGTAACTGTGTCCGCCCCTCTCGATGAGAATGCTTGGAATTCCAAGAGAAGAAGCATAATTATAGGCACCACCTGTAGCAGTTGTAGAGCGGACCACATATTTGACACCGATATGTCTTGCCATATGTAAGGACTTCTCTGCCGTCTCTTCATCTACAACCCCTACATAATAAACATATGGATGAAGCTGCTCATATCCGTCTCCGCTGTGCAGATCAATATAATAATCCGTTATGGAAAAAAGTTTCGTCACCATGGTATAGGCAATGCGGTCTGCAGCTGTCCCCTCAGGATCTCCCGGGAAAACACGGTTCAGATTCTTACCATCTTCATAGACCATACTCATGGTACGATGTTCAAATCCACTGACATTGACCAGCGGAATGATGATCACATTTCCCTTCAGTTCCTCCGGCTGAAATTCTTTCGCAAGTTCCATCGCCGCCTGTATTCCTACATACTCGGCGCTGTGTACTCCTGCTGTGATCAGGATC
This sequence comes from Blautia sp. MCC283, assembly GCF_018785565.1. Classification (NCBI taxonomy): domain Bacteria; kingdom Bacillati; phylum Bacillota; class Clostridia; order Lachnospirales; family Lachnospiraceae; genus Blautia; species Blautia sp. MCC283. The sequence continues at coordinate 42,509 of NZ_WQQB01000028.1, forward strand.
GTCGGTCCGTCTTCCACCCCGCAGATCACAGTCGCCGGCATCGCCATGCCGCATCCTGTGATCTCAATCTTACCTTGTGCTTTTTCTCCTTTTTCGATCACCCAGTCATCAATTTTGATCATTGGCTGTTTCCCTTTCCCTTTTTCTTATATTTCCGCACTTTGTTCCGATAAGTATACCATGCCTAACCAAAATTGTATATGTCTTTTTTTTAATTCTATCTTTTTGCCAGTTCTCTGGTGATCTCTTCCCAGCTGACACCTTTTTCCACCATCAGTACCATCATGTGATAGAGAAAATCTGAGATCTCATACTTGATCTCTTCTTTATCCGGATTTTTGGCGGCAATGACGATCTCTGTACATTCTTCACCGACTTTTTTCAGGATCTTGTCAATTCCCTTATCAAAAAGATAATTGGTATAGGAACCTTCCTTCGGATTCGCTTTCCGGTCTGTGATCACATCGTACACATTCTGGAATACGTGGAGTGGATTGGTATCATCGTACTCTTTCTTCATCAGTGGTTTGAAGAAACAGGTACGGTTTCCTGTATGGCAGGCAGCCCCCACCTGATCCACCTTGGCAAGGATCGTATCATTGTCACAGTCAATGGTAAGGGATTTTACATACTGTACATGTCCGGATGTCAGGCCTTTTGTCCAGAGTTCATTCCGGCTGCGGCTCCAGTATGTCATTTTTCCCAGTTTCAGTGTAGTATCAAAAGCCAGTTCATTCATATAGGCCAGCATCAGCACTTCATCTGTCCGGTAATCCTGGACAATAACTGGAACCATTCCATCACTGTTTAATTTAAAATCGGACCATGCAATATTGCTTTTATAGGTATTCACCGGAATTCCGGCTTTTTCGCAGGTCTCTTTTAATGTATGCAGATCATTTTCAAGGCTGCTCACATAAGCACCGCAAAGTCCGGACACGGCGGTTTCCCCTAAAAGCTCCAGAACTTTTTCCTGACTGCTTTCGTCCGTGTGGAGAACAATGGAAATCTGCGAAATCTGTGCGATTTCATTTTCCACTGTATCCAGAGCCAGAACACTGTCTGCATAAGTTTCGATCAGCTCCTGATTTTCTGTAAATTCCTTCAGATCAGAAATACTGATCATCATACGTTCTTTTCCAAAACGTCTGGATACTTCCTCAAGAAGCTCAATATTACTTTTCTTTGAAAAATTTAATACAACCTTGGCACAGCCTGCATAGATCAGTTTTTTTACGTCTTCCATACGTTTGATGTTTCCTGCTGCGATCACCGGGATCTCGGATGCCTGGCAGATATCCCGGATCTTTCCGATCGCACGGTCATGCTCAGCATCTGCGGAAGAAAAGTCAAACACCAGAAGCTCATCTGCTCCATTGTCGCCGTAAAATTTTGCAAGTGTCTCTACATTTCCATCTCCGAAAAGATTTCTCTGTCCAAATCCTGTTACTGCCTTTTCTGCCTGAAGATAAAGGCATGGGATCAACTGTTTGTTCATAAGTAGTCTCCTTTATGTATCAGAGGCTTCCCTTGGTAGAAAGCACGTCTGTGATCCGGGAATCGTACTGTGTTGCCGCATCAAGGGCTTTGGCAAAGCTCTTAAACATAGCCTCTGCCACATGATGGCTGTTTCCTCCGGAAAGAACTTTGATGTGAAGATTCATTGCTGCGGAATAAGACACTGCATAAAAGAATTCCTTCACCATCTCTGTTGCCATATCTCCCATTTTCTCCGTAGAAAACTCCGCATCCCATCCAAGATACGGTCTTCCGGAAAGATCCACCGCACAAAGCACCAGAACTTCATCCATGGGAAGGATACAGCTGCCATAACGCTTGATTCCTTTTTTGTCGCCAACTGCCTCACGGATCGCATTTCCAAGGACAATACCTGTATCTTCAATAGTATGATGATCATCCACATTCAGGTCACCGTGTACTCTCAAAGTAAGATCATACAGTCCATGACGCGTAAAGCCGTCCAGCATATGATCAAAAAAGCCAATACCTGTATCAATATCGGAACTTCCTGTTCCGTCAATATTCAGCTGCAGACGGATCTGTGTTTCTTTTGTGTTTCTTTCGATCAGTGCTTCTCTTGCCATTATTCGTTCTCCTTATCCTCTTCCTCAAAACGGACCGCAATGGAGTTTGCGTGTGCAGTCAGCTGTTCCGATGTGGCAAACTGGATAATGTCCTTGTGGATCTTCCGGAGTGCTTCTCTGGAATAATACACAATGCTGGATTTCTTAATAAAATCATCTACAGAAAGTGCGGAGAAAAATTTCGCGGTTCCATTGGTAGGAAGTACATGGTTCGGTCCTGCAAAATAATCTCCAAGAGGCTCAGAGCTGTGCTCTCCGATAAAGATCGCACCTGCATTTCGTACTTTCATCATATCTTCAAACGGATTCTTTGTGACGATCTCCATATGCTCGGAGGCAATTTCATTGGCTGCCTCAATGGCCTCGTCCATATCTTCTGCGATCAGGATATATCCAAAATTCTCCAGAGATTTCTCGATAATGGCTTTTCTGGAAAGTTTTTCAACAAAACCTTTTACCTCTGCGTCAACCTTATCTGCAAATTCTTCATTTGTTGTGATCAGGATCGCGGACGCCATCTCATCATGCTCTGCCTGAGAAAGAAGATCTGCCGCGATATAACGTGGATTTGCAGTCTCATCTGCAAGAACAAGGATCTCGCTTGGTCCGGCAATGGAGTCAATGCTGACATAACCATAAACTGCTTTTTTTGCAAGGGCAACAAAAATATTTCCAGGTCCTACGATCTTGTCCACTTTCGGGATACTCTCAGTTCCGTATGCAAGAGCTCCGATAGCCTGGGCACCGCCCACTTTATAAATTTCATCTGCACCGGCCTCATTGGCAGCAACCAGTGTGCTTGGATTCACCTTTCCGTCTTTTCCCGGAGGGGTTGTCATTACAATACGGTCCACACCTGCTACTTTGGCAGGAACGATATTCATCAGTACAGAAGATGGATATACAGCTTTTCCGCCTGGAACATAAACACCTACACGGTTCAGTGCAGTTACTTTCTGGCCAAGCATAGTACCGTCTGTCGTACTTGTGAACCAGCTGTTCTGAAGCTGCTTTTCATGATAGCTGCGGATATTTACCAGCGCTTTTTTGATCACATCAATCAGAGACGGATCTACCAGCTTATAAGCTTCCTCGATCTCCTCCGGTGTAACACGGATCGTCTCCTTTGTCACTTCAACTTTATCAAATTCTCTGGTAAAAGCAAACAGCGCTTCATCTCCCTCTGCCTTTACTTTTGCGAGGATATCTGCTACTGCATCCTCATATTTGCCATAATTATTAGGACTTCTTTTTAAGAGAGTTTCCAGAATATCTTTTGTAGATTCCTTGGTGAGTTTTACCTTACGCATAATAACTTCTGCCTTCTTTCTGTATTTATTCACAATCCGTTCCACTACATGCTCATAAGCAAATAAACAGCTTCACAGCTTATTTGACAACGTTTCGAAGTTCTGTGATCAGTTTACGGATCCTTTCATCTTCCATTTTCATGCTGACCTGGTTGACTACCATACGGGCAGACAGCGGGCAGACTTCCTCCAACACCTTCAGACCATTCTCGCGAAGGGTACTTCCTGTTTCCACGATATCCACGATGACTTCGGAAAGACCTACGATCGGTGCAAGCTCAATGGAACCATTCAGTTTGATGATCTCCACAGTCTGGTGTTTTTTATTATAGAAGTAATCCTTTGCTATGTTCGGGTATTTGGTAGCAACACGGATCAGCTGGTTGTTATTTAAAACTTCTCTGGCGCTTTCCGGGCCACATACGCACATGCGGCATGCTCCGAATCCCAGATCCATAACTTCGTAAAGTTTTCTTCCCTCTTCCAGAATGGTATCCTTACCTACGATACCAATATCTGCGGCACCGTACTCTACATAAGTCGGCACATCCGGGCCTTTCGCAAGGAAAAACCTGAGTTTCAGTTCCTCATTGGTAAAGATCAGTTTACGGGAATCCTTGTCACGCATCTCCTCACATGTAATACCGATCTTTTCAAACATATCCAGTGTTTTGTTGGCCAGACGCCCTTTTGTGAGGGCAAATGTAAGATATCTCATTATTCCTGCTCCTCCTTTTTCGGGCATAATGCCACTTTTTTACCTTCTCCTCGAAGTGTAATTGCTTCCTGGATCGCTTTTTTCAGCTCTCCCGGAGCATAGGTGATCACAACGGTCTTATCACCGGATGGAACGGTCAGCTTCTGTCTGGAAAGAGCAAGCATCAGGTTATCAACCACAATGGCAAATCCGATGGAAGAAGCCGGTTTTCCGAAATGTTTCATCAGCTCGTTATAACGTCCACCTTTGATCAGTGGTTCGCCGGTTCCATATGTATAAGCCTGGAAAATGATTCCTGTATAATAACGGAATTTACTGAGCATTCCAAAATCAAAAGCAATGTATTTCTCACAGCCATATACTTTCAGGATCTCGTAGATCTCTTCCAGACGTTTTACTGCGAAAAGTGCCTCCGGATTGGAGGTAAGTTTTTTTGCTTTTTCCAGAACTTCCACGGAACCGAACATCTGCGGCAGTTCCGCAAAAGCTTCGGAAAGGCTCTCGCTTAAATTCTGTCCCTTCAGAAGTTCTTCCACACCAAAATAATTCTTCTGGGAGATCAGTTCACGAAGATGTTCTTCCATCTCCGGTTCCAGATCTGCTTCTGCAAGCAGGGATTTATAATAATCTACCTGACCCACACTAACCTGGAATTCTGTAAGTCCTGCTGCTTTCAGGCACTCTACTGTCATGGCAAGGACCTCCGCATCTGCTGCTGCGGAATCATCTCCCATATGCTCCACACCCATCTGGGTATTTTCTTTCATCTGTCCTCTGTAACTGGAATTGTTGATAAATGTATTTCCTGTATAACAAAGTCTTACCGGTCCCTTTTCCGGATCAAAATATGTAGCACACGCTCTGGAAACCGATGGTGTGAAGTCAGGCCTTAGAACAAGGGTATTTCCCTCTCTGTCAAAAAATTTATAAAGATCTTTGGATGGGATTGTTCCCACTTCATTACTGAACACTTCAAAGTATTCAAATCCCGGTGTTTCTATATCTTCATATCCATATCTTGAAAACACCTGGTGGAGCTCCCTCTGGAGCCGTTTTTTGCGGCTGCATTCCTCTCCATAAATGTCCCGCACACCTTCAGGTGTATGAAAAATACGCTGCATGTTCATTTCCTCCGTAACACTTTTTGAATTTTCTGCGTTTCGCTTTAGTTCGCTACCATGCTACCACAGAAAAACTTAAATTTGATTATATAGGAAACTTTTCCAAAAGTCAATCCCGTAATTGCAGATCTTTCTGGATCCCCTCCAGATAAGGAACCAGAAATCCGCTTTTTGCCGGAAGATAAAATTCCTCGTCCAATTCTTCCCGGCGGAAACTTTTTCGTCCGCCCGCTTCCATCCGTTTCCAGAATTCTTTCAGTTTGCGTAAAGTAAGATAATAAAAAACATTATCTGCGCTGAAATAGATCAGAAAAAAAGAAATCCCCTTCTGCTTCTCAAACTCCTCCATAAAAGCTACCTGATGAGGATGAATGTTTGCAAGGGGAAAGGTCTTTACACAGCATTCTTTGGCATCGAAGCAGACAGGAATTCCCTGCACTGCTCCGATATAATCTACAGTACTTTTCTGTTCAAAATATGCCAGTGTGATATGTCTTGTATTCTTGTCCATTTTTACCGGCGTGATGGGAGTTGGAATTTTCTGGATCAGAGCCAGTCCTTTTTCGCGGTACTGCTCATTGGTACGATTGACAAGTTCCTCCAAAGTGGAGCCTCGAAGCCCTCTGCTGTTCCACGTTGCCATAAAATAAAACCCTTCTTTAATTTAAAAGCTTGATGGACGGGAAATAACGGATCTCCGCTTTTCCAACAATCTGATCGAAACGCACAAAAGTATTGGTCCAGTATCTGGAATCCTTTGAATTGTTTCGGTTATCGCCCATCATAAAGTAACAATTCTCCGGTACTTCATAAGGGCCGAAACTTCCAAGCGGTGTCTCCGGTACATAGGAATCTTCCAGTGGCGTTTCCGAATCATTGATATAAACTTTACCATCTATAATCTCAACTTTGTCTCCCGGAAGTCCGATAATACGTTTGATAAACAGCTGGGATTCGTCATCCGGATACTTAAAGATCACAATATCAAAACGCTCCGGATCTTTCCATTTCTTGGATATTTCATTTCCAAATACATTCATATTAAAACCATACGCCAGGCGAAAACCAAAGATCCGGTCACCGGTCATGATGGTATTTTCCATGGATTCCGACGGAATCTTTGCATTGATCAGTACCACATTGTTGATAACAAGGACCACCACTACCACAATGATGATCATTTTTACATAATCCCACACTTCATTCCAGATTTTCATAATAAATTTCCTCCAACTGCTCCTCTTTTAATGTTCTGAGAAAGATTTCCGGTATCGGCGCTGTGAAGATCTTTCCGGAAAGATAAGAAAGTGTTCCTGTAAGAACCGGAAACTCCATGCAGAAAGAATGCAGAAGCTGTCCTTTCAGATTGCTTTCATTTTTTCCGTACTTTGGATCACCCACGATCGAATGCCCTTCTGATGCAAGATGTGCACGGATCTGATGTGCACGTCCTGTGATCAGTTCTACCTTAAGAAGAGTCCGTTTTCCATTGTTACCAAGCGGAAAATATCGGGTCTCCACAGGAAGGGTATTCTCTTTCTCCTGTTTGTATATTGTTACTTTATTATTTTTTTTATCTTTGGAAAGATATCCTTTGATATATTTTTCCTGTTCCAGTACACCCTCCACAAGACACAGATAATACTTATGGAGATTTCTGGATTTAAACATTTCCGAGAGTTCCTGAAGACCGGCAAGACTTTTTCCGGCTGCGATCAGCCCGGTAGTGTTGCGATCCAGACGGTTACACACAGATGGCCGAAAAGTTCTTAAATCCTCCTCTGTAAGGCTTCCAGTTTCCAGAAGATACCCGGTCAGATATTCCACCAGTGACGGAGTGCCATCATCTCCGGGCTGGGAAAGCATCCCTGACGGTTTGTTGATCAGAAGGATATTCTCATCTTCATAAATAATGTCCAGTTTATGATATGCCCTGGGAGCTTTATCGGTACCGCTGAATTTCTCGAAAGTTTCATCACTTAAAAATAACTTCACATGATCACCAGAAAGCAGTTTCTCATTTCCGTTTGCTTTTTTTCCGTTAAGTGTAATATTTTTTTTACGCATCATTTTGTAAAAAAAACTTTTTGGCGCTTCTTTAAGAAGCTTGGCCAGATATTTGTCAAAGCGTTGTCCGGCCTCATTTTCATTAATGATAAATTCTTTCATTATAACAGTGCTCCTACAGACAGATTGCCAGGATTGTATGTTTGATCAGCTCTTCCCTGGAAAGATCCGGATACCGTTCATCTGGTGTAAACTTGATTCCATTCCGTAAAGATTCTTTATGTTCATTCATAGAATCCAGACGTTCCAGATAGGGCTTCAGATCTTTCAGGATCTTTACATCTACTTTATAACCGTTTTTGCGGACAATCTTCTGAGACTGTTCTGCAAGATACGATATATCCACCTTTGGATCACTGGTATATCCCACAACCGTATTTCCACATACAGCCACAGCATCAAGATAACCGCTCTTTTCATAAAAAGTCATATACATTTCATATGCCATCACAAGATCACCGGCATGTTTCCGGATTTCTTCATACAGTTTCCTGTCCATAGGATGCCGCATCAGGATCATGATCAGGCTTACCATGGATTTACAGCCAGGAAGACATCCTACAACCGTCAGAACTGTCCAGACAGTCATCCTTGTACCATTGACCGCCCATGCTACGAAAAAAACGAGAAGCGGAAGCGAAAATAATCCAGCTGTGATCAGAAGTCTTCGCTTCTTTTCGCTACTGAAATAGCCAAAATCACCTTTTTTTGTTTTTCTTTTTCTGGTATTTTTCATGTGCCGAACTCCTTGTCTGTGTTTTTAGATTTCTTCGATCTGTACTTCTGCTTTCAGGATTTTTTCCTTTAGAATTTTTTCTCCGAAGTTCTCTTGGATGGATCAGGCACTTTGGTCCAAAACCTACCAGATCCATACGTCCGGTCATTTTAAGTCCCTCAAGGATCAGTTCCCGGTTCTCCGGATTTTTGTACTGCATCAGAGCACGCTGAATTGCCTTTTCATGAGGATTTTTCGGAACATAAACTTTCTCTCCGGTCAGAGGATGTATTCCCGTATAATACATACAGGTAGAAAGAGTTGAAGGTGTCGGGTAAAAATCCTGCACCTGTTCCGGTGTAAATCCAAGATCACGAACATATTCCGCAAGTTTTACAGCTTCCTTCATGGTACATCCCGGATGAGATGACATAAAATAAGGAACTGCATACTGCTGCTTGCCTGTGCGGGCATTGGCCGTTTCATATTCTTTCAGAAAACTTTCGTAAACTGCATGTTTCGGTTTTCCCATATATTTCAGCACTTCATCAGAAACATGTTCCGGTGCCACACGCAGCTGGCCGCTGACATGATATTTTACAAGCTCATTCAGAAAAGTTTTATCCGGATCTGCCACCATGTAATCAAAACGAATACCGGAACGGATAAATACTTTTTTGACTTTTGGTAAATTCCGAACTTTTCGTAAAAGCTGCAGATAATCTTTATGATCCACCGTCAGATTTTTACACGGAGAAGGAAACAGGCACTGGCGTTCCCTGCAGACTCCTTTTGTCAGCTGTTTCTTACAGGAGGGATGTCGAAAATCCGCAGTAGGACCTCCCACATCATGAATATAGCCTTTAAAATCTGGGTCCTCTGTCATTTTTTCTGCTTCTCTCAGAATGGATTCATGGCTTCTTGTCTGAAGAATGCGGCCCTGATGGAAAGTCAGCGCACAGAAATTACAGCTGCCAAAACAGCCTCTGTTGCTGGTCAGACTGAACTTGATCTCTTTCAGTGCCGGAATCCCTCCGTCTTTTTTATACATGGGATGATACTGGCCTGTGTAAGGCAGGTCATAAACATCATCCATTTCCATCTGTGTCAGAGGCTTCGCCGGAGGATTCTGGATCACATAGCCGCGGTTTCCATAAGATTCCACCAGCGGCCTTGCAGTGAATGGATCCGTGTTGCGATATTGGATGGCAAAACTGTCCGCATAAGCTTTTTTGTCTGACTGAACCTGTTCAAAAGCCGGAAGGATCACGGGTTCGTAGACTCTGTTAATATCATGGCTTTTAAAAACAGTGCCTGCCACATAAGTAATCTCCTGTACCGGAATTCCGCTTTGCAGTGCCTCGGCAATTTCCAGAATCGAGTGTTCTCCCATTCCATAAGAAATAAGATCTGCTCCGGAATCAATAAGAATACTGTGCTTGACTTTGTTTTCCCAATAATCATAATGTGCCATTCTGCGAAGGCTGGCTTCAATTCCGCCCAGAATGATAGGCGTATGTTTATAGCTCTGACGAATCAGATTGCTGTATACCACACTTGCCCGATCTGGTCTTAATCCCATTTTTCCCCCGGGAGAATAGGCATCTGTACTTCTGTGTTTCTTGGAAACAGTATAATGATTCACCATGGAATCCATGTTTCCTGCTGTAACGAGAAAACCCAGGCGCGGTTCCCCGAACACCTGGATACTCTCTTTCTTTCGCCAGTCCGGCTGTGGGATCATCCCTACACGGTAGCCTCTGCTTTCCAGAAGACGTCCGATGATAGCTGATCCAAAAGACGGATGATCTACATAGGCATCGCCTGTCACATAGACAAAATCAACCGTATCCCAGCCTTTTGACTTCATATCTTCCCTTGTAACCGGTAAAAAATCCTGCATTTATAATTCCTCATATGTATTATGTGCTTACTGCTTCTGGTCTATCTATTACATGCTATGATGTACAGCCTGGGCACGGTATCCCTCGGCAATAATATCCAACTGTCTGTGGAATCGCTCCAGCTGACGTAAATCTTTGGTTTTGAATACTCTTAAAAATTCATCCTGGATCTTGCTGACTTCCCGTTCGCTGGAAACACGGTAAAGATTCTCAATATTATTCAAAATATCTTTCACAAGATTGGATTGCATCTGTGAAGAATTCTGTGCATCCATGATCTCATTCCGGACAGAAGACATTTCATGATCCAGGGAAATGATGGCATCTGATGCTTTGCTGAGACGTTCTGCGACATGCGGCGGCATGTCGCCTTTATATTTATATTGAAGAGAATGCTCAATGGTAGCCCAGAAATTCATTGCCATCGTACGGATCTGAACTTCCACCTGAAGTCTCTTGGGGCCGTTGATCGTCTCTACTATATAGTAAAGGATCATGTGATAACTCCGATAACCGCTCTGTTTAATATGAGTCAGATAGTTCTTCTCACTTTTTACTTCCATATCTGTTCTTCTTCGGATGATTGCAGCGACTGTATCAATATCTTCTTCAAACTGACAGATGATCCGGACACCTGCAAGGTCTTCCACCTCGGTTTCCATCTGTTCAATAGGAATATGTTTGCGCTGCATTTTCTCCAGAATACTGGATACACTTTTTACTCTTCCACTGACTTGTTCAATGGGTGAATATCGATCATTCTCACGGTATTCTTCTATCATATGTTCAAATTTGACTGTCAGTTCCTTGACAGCCAGCTCGTAAGGGCACAGAATACTTCGCCATAACTGTATTTCCATGTTGCTCGCTCCTTATTATCTGCCGTCAGTCTCTTATTTTTTGTTGTGGTGATGGCGGCATACATTTTTTATTATAACATATGTTTTGAAAAAATAGGGATTCTTTATCAATTTTTTATTAAAAAATTATAGAAAAATTTTCTTTTTTGTGTGATGCATCCACAAAGCTATATATATGCAGGAATGAATATTTTATGAATTTTTTGCTCATTTTTTCAGAAATCAGAAAAAGCCCTGAAGAGAAACATGTTTCTGCTTCAGGGCAAAAGATACCGTTGATCCGGTTATGATCAGTCTTTCAGATTTTCAAGAACCTTTACAAGGTAATTCCATACTCTTTCTGTGGAAGCGATACTTAATACTTCTTCCGATGTATGAATATCCTTCATATCCGGTCCAAGAGATACACAGTCAAGGCCTTCCATTTTTTTGTAGAAAAGCCCGCATTCAAGACCTGCATGGATTGCCACAACTTCCGGTTTATGACCATACATTTCTTCAAAAATCTCCACCATCTTATCTCTTAATGGAGAATCTTTCCGGTATTCCCATGCAGGATATGCACCCTGTACTTCATAATCTCCCCCAAGAAACTCTGTAAGATATTCGATTTTATCAGATATTGCGCTGCATGCCGCATCTACGGAACTTCTTACACTTGAACTTGCAAAGAGCTCGTCCTCATCCAACCGAAGAATTCCGATATTACTGGATGATTCCACCAGACCTTTAATAGTCCCACTCATTTTCTGGATTCCAAATGGTACATTCTGAAGATAGAATACAATCTTCTCCTGGCTTGTAGGATGAAGGACCTGAGCTGTCCCTACTCCATTCTCTTTCACTTCAATGGTAATATTCTCATCAGAGCCGGTATATTCCTCCCTGATCTGCTCCTGGAGTTCTTTTGCGTATGCTTTTACTTCTTCTGGTGCATCAGTCAGAAACTCTGTGATGCATTCTCTCGTAATGGCATTATCCTTCTGGCCACCTGCAAGAGAAATCACTGCATAATCTGCCTTTTTCTTAAGGCCATAAAGGAAACGTCCCATCAGCTTGTTGGCGTTAGCTCTGTTTTTATCAATCTCAGCACCGGAATGTCCGCCCATAAGTCCGCAGACCTTAACCTGTATCTTAGTTCCCTCGCCCTCGACGCGCTGAACCGGAATATGACTGATCCCTGAAAGGCCACCTGCGCAACTGATCCAGAGACTTCCCTCTGCCTCAGAATCCAGATTGATAAATCTTCTGCCTTTCAGTACGCTGCAATCCAGTCCTACTGCACCAAGAAGGCCAATCTCTTCATCAACCGTAAATAACACTTCAAGTGGTGGATGCGGAATATCTGTACTCTCAAGAAGAGCAAGGCCATAGGCAACAGCAATACCATCATCTCCGCCAAGAGTTGTTCCATTAGCAGTTACATAACCGTCTTTTACAGAAATATTTAATCCGTCTTTTGTAAAATCATGTTCTACATTCGGACGTTTCTCACATACCATATCCATATGGCCCTGAATGATAACTGTCGGAGAATTTTCATATCCTGATGTACCTGGTTTATAGATGATCACGTTATTCATTTCATCCTGTACGTATTTAAACCCGTGATCTTTCGCAAAATTCACAAGAAAATCACTGATCTGTTTCGTATTTCCGGAACCGTGAGGAATCTTACAGATCTCCTCAAAATAATGAAAGACTCTCTTAGGTTCACAATTCTCTAATGCTGGCATAAATTCTGCCTCCTTCTGCTCCATAAATTCATTTATTTTTATAATAATCATATACTGTAAAAAAAGCAAGGCCGGGATCTTATGAAATCGAAAATATTAACACTTTTCAGTATCTGTCTGCTGTTTTTTCTGCTTCTTCACCCGGACGAAGGGCTCCTGGGTGCCAGGGACGGATTGACGCTGTGGCTGAATGTTATGCTTCCAACCCTGCTTCCCTTCCTGATCTTCACCGGAATTCTTTTAAAATCCGGAAATCTCACAAAACTCCTGAATCCATTTTCCCTTCTGTGGAAAAAATGTTTCGGTCTTTCTCCAGCCGGAGCCTATGTTCTGATTCTGGGTTTTCTGTGCGGTTACCCTATGGGAGCAAAGATTGCCCATGATCTTTACATAAATGATCAGATTTCCAAAAAAGAAGGCGAATATCTTCTTTCTTTTTCCTGCAACGCCAGTCCTGCTTTCGTTGTTTCCTATCTGACCGGCAGCATTTTGCAGAACAGAATCCATCCGATGCAGATAGTCCTGATCCTGTTAACTGCTGATCTTTTCTGCATGCTTTTTTTTCGATTTCTGATATATCATGGAAACACACTGACTCCTGCCAAAGTTAAATCCATAAAAAAAGAGACATACCAGCAGGACTCCACAGGAGTCATCCTGGATGTCTCGATCATGAACGGATTTGAAACCATCACACGGCTCGGGGGCTATATTCTGATATTTTCATTGGTATTTACATGTATCAGACATTACTGGCCATTCTCCGAACAGACCAGTATCCTGTTTACAAGTCCCATCGAGCTGACCACAGGATTACAGCAGATCGCTCACTCCCGGTATTCATGGAGATTTCGCTGTATATCCTCCATAACTCTTACCGCATTCGGTGGGCTCTGCGTTATGTTCCAGACAAAAAGTGTACTGGAAAACCGATTATCACTGTTTCCTTATGTTACATCCAAATGTCTGAATACATCCCTGGTTTTCCTGTTCTTAGTTCTCTCCGATATCGTCTAACAGTTCATCCTCATCACTATCACTGGAAGCACTGTCTTCGTCCTGGAAAGTATTGGAAATTGCAGCTGCCTGTGCAGTCTGTGGCGCAAGTTCCTGTCGGTTATGGTTTACAACTTCAAGACAACTCTGCAGTGCATCGATAAATGCTTTATATTTACCGCCGGCATCCTCAAGTGTCTGGTTCAGAACAGAACCAATATTCGCCATCATATCATCTGTATATGTGATCGCACTGAGACGGATACTGTTGGCATCCTGTGTTGCAGAATCAAGGATCTCCTGAGCCTGCTTGTTGGCAGCATTGATCGTTTCATTTGCCTGTGCATACGCCTTCTGCATGATCTCATGCTGTGTAACCAGCTCCTGTGCTTTCGTCTGCGCATCTGCGATCAGGCTGTCAGCCTTGGACTGTGCATCCTCAAGGATTGCATCCTTATTGCTGATGATCTTCTGATAACGTTTGATCTCATCTGGAGTTTTCAGACGCAGTTCACGTAAAAGTTCCTCAATCTCTTCTTTATTCACTACGATCTTGGTAGTGGAAAGAGGCTGAAATTTACAGCTGTCCACATACTCTTCAATCTCCTGAATGATCTGTTCAATTCTGCTGCTCATAAATACACTCTCCTTATTTCTCTGTTTCTCTTTTTTTCAATTTTTCTTCGACTGCTTCCGTAATCTCACTTGGAGCAAACTTACTCAGATCTCCTCCGAAATTCGCAACCTCTTTCATGATCGTGGAGCTTAAGTATGCATATTCCAGACTGGTTGTGAGAAAAACGGTATCCACATCCGGTGCAAGAACACGGTTGGTCTGCGCCATCTGCAGCTCGTATTCAAAATCCGTGACAGCACGAAGACCGCGAACGATCACCTGGGCATGATTCTCCCTGGCAAAGTTCACAGACAGGCCCTCAAATGCTTTCACCTCCACATTCGGGATATCTTTTGTTGCCTTTGCTAGTATCTTAACACGTTCTTCCACAGAAAACAACGGACTTTTTGCAGAATTGTGCAAAACGCCCACTATAACCCGGTCAAAAGAAATGCTTGCTCGTTTAATAATATCAAGATGACCATAAGTTGCCGGGTCAAAACTTCCTGGGTATACGGCTGTTATCATATGTCTGTCTCGCTTTCATTTTTTTAGGAAAACATGCTTATTTGTTTTATATTCCTTGGAACGTATCAGATGATAGCCCAGTTCCTCCACATAAGAAAAATCCGTGTAAAGATCTTCTTCTATGATAATAAGCGTGTTCTCGTTTGCAAGAGTACTGTCAGCCAGATATTCGAGAACCGGCTGCTCCAGATGCTGTTCATAAGGTGCATCCATAAAGATACAGTCAAAAGGTTCTCCACCTTCCAGTGAACGCAACGCCTGCAGTACATCCATGTTCAGCAGTTTACCACCTTCAGAGAGTTTTGTAAATGAAAGATTTTCACGGATACATGCACATGCCTTGGGATTTTTTTCAACAAATACTGCATAATCAGCGCCTCGGCTCAATGCCTCGATACCAATAGCTCCGCTTCCGGAAAAAAGATCCAGGAACCTGCAACCTGGTATTTCAGGCTGGAGAATGTTAAAAAGAGTTTCCTTAATACGGTCTGTTGTTGGTCTTGTCTCATTTCCGGGAATTGTTTTTAAATTTAATCTACGTGCTTTTCCTGCTATTACTCTCATTTCAGATTTAATCTCCAATCCAGATCACCACGGGCCAGTCCGAGAATCAAAAGCTCCGCAGTGGCAATATTTGTAGCAACCGGAATATTATACTGGTCGCATCGTTTAACAATACTCATGATATCCGGTTCTGCCGGATCCATCATGACAGGATTATAAAACAGGATCACCATATCCAGATCCTGTCTTTCTACCATCTCCATAAACTGCTTGTCTCCGCCAATGCTTCCGGCAAGAAACTTATGGACATGAAGGCTGGTCGCTTCCTCAATTCTTCTTCCCGTTGTTCCGGTTGCATATACTTCGTGTTTGGCAAGGATATTCTTATATGCAATACAGAAGTCTTCAATCAGAACTTTCTTACTGTTATGTGCAATAATTCCTAAATTCATAATTCACCTCTCCATTCTGACCTCGGGTTACATCCCTTTTTCTCCACTGTATAGCGGTAAAACCATATAACTCTGTAATTGATTTTAGCATATCGCCCAAAAAAGTGCAATTTAATTCATACAAATTCATGAAAAATTAATATTTTCTCTTTCGGGATTCCTGTGAATTTATGGTTGCTGCCAGCTGTTTCCGGTTTGATAATCAATTTCTATTCCCGGCTGTACGTTATATACAAAAACGTGAAAGGCTACGTTCTGATCCTTTACAGATTCCGCTTCCATTTCCACACCGCGGGCCACAAGTTCTTTTCCTGCAAAAATCGGAGTAACGCGATACATACAGGGATTCCCGGTACTGTGTACATAATCTGCCACTTCATTCTCAAAAGGCAGCATTCCGGTTACATTAAGATACCGGGTTCCCGTGATCAGATTTTTTTCATTTGCATTCTCCCCGGTAAGCTGATAACCGATCAGATGACAGCGATTATAAAGATATCTGCCATCTACATTATCATATTTTACTGTATGCCAGCCCGTTGGTTTGATCATTCCGATAGCACCTCGTTCCTCTGTCGGCATCAGCTGGGGTGTGATCTTGGATTCCGCATATCCACATCGTCCAAGAGCATCCAGTTCGCTGTAAAATTCATATGCAGGGCCATTTTTCTTTTCTGCTGAAAATTCCGGAATATTTCCATCAAGCTCTACACAAGGACTTCCACTGTATTCCGGTATATTTTCCAGCGAAATATCTGCATTCTGTCCTCCGGCCTGATTTCCTGTCTGCTCCAGTATTTTATAAGCTGTGTGGGAAATCGCTTCGGATATATTTTCTGAAAAATTTTTTGTATTTTCTTCTATATATGTAAAAAATATATTACAAAAAATCTCGCTCTGTTCCCTGGCTTTATCCAGGCTGTCCGGCGGTTTCCAGCCATTACACAGTGCAATGGTAATACAAAGTATCAATCCTGTTATGATCTTTTTTGCTGGCTGTTTTTTTCTTTTTGATTTTCGTCTGTATGTGGGATAGCGCTTCTTTTTCACAAAATCCCCCTTTACTTATCTGCCAGATATTATATGCACCATAGAAAATATTATAACTTCTGTTTTTTATAAAAACAACCATACATTCGATTTTAATTTTTTATATTATTCTGTAAATTTCCTTTAACTGCCAGTGTATTATTTCCGCTATTTCATATACTAGCAATGTAACATCAAACCAAACAACAACCAAGGAGGAAATGAATTATGCCAAGTAACACTTCTTCTAACAAAGCAGTTGTACCAGAAGCAAAAGGCGCACTTGACCGTTTCAAATATGAGGTAGCAAACGAGCTGGGTGTTCCGCTTACAGATGGATACAATGGTAACCTTACTTCCAAACAGAACGGTTCTGTTGGTGGATATATGGTAAAAAAGATGATCGAAGCTCAGGAACGCCAGATGTCCAGCGGTTCTCAGGGCAGCCAGCAGTACTAATCCGATTTAAGTAAATCCATTGCCATGTAAAGCTGAAAAGTTTATGCAGTAAAAAATGCTGTCTGACAAAATCCGTGTTGTCAGACAGCATTTACTGTATTTGAAAATCCTATTCATTTCCTACAAAAACTTTCTGATCTTTTGATATACTACTTCCGCAAATTCTTTATGACCAGATGCATTGAGGTGTTCCTGATCAGCCTCACAGCAATGTACATAAGCCGCTGCCGGAAGAAATTCAATCTGACGTTCTTTTGCTATTTTTTCGTATACAGACTGGAGATTTCTGGATACGGCCACCGACTCTCTGGAAAACTCCTGATCGTAGCCTTCCTGCCATACTTTTTCCCCAAGATAAATCGGTGACATCAGAAGAACCTTCGCTTTTGGAGCATATTCCTGAATCTGATCCAGAAGTCGAAGAATCCCCTTTCCGATCACATCTGCAGATGCTCCGAAAACTGTTTTGCAGTCATTGGTTCCCAGCATAAGAGTGATCACATCTACCTGTGCATGTGTTTCCAGCAAAGTTGGCAGAAGTGCTGTCCCCTTCCGTCCATCACGAAGTGGATCTTCAAAAACAGTCGTCCGTCCACATAACCCTTCTTCAATCACTCTGTATTTTTCTTTGTTTAATTTTTCCTGAAGAAGACTTGTCCAGCGCACACCCCAGGGCAGCCGTTCTCTGCTTTCTCCGTCGTATCCCCAGGTATTGGAATCTCCAAAGCATAAAATCTGTTTCATATATATTTCCTCTTTTCATATCTGATTACTATGTTTATGTGTTGAAGATATCGTATCATACTCTTTTTTCTTCGTCAAATATGCAAAAGAAATAGCCTGCCATAGGCTAATCCTATAGCAGGCCAGAATATATAATCGTGATATTTATTTACTCGTCCAGATTACAGGCCGATAAATCCTGTAACATCTCCATTGATCACATAATGCGCACCATTATCTTCCGGTTTGATATAGATTTTCAGATCTTTCAGATCTGTTGCTTTTTTACCCATATCATCTGTCCAGATTTTTTTGATCCGGTCAGCAACTTCAGAAGTATGTATCTCTTTGCCCCAGTACTGGACATATACTTCTGTAACTGTCTCTGCCTTTTTGGCTGTTGCAGTTTTTCTTGTAGTCGTCTTTTTAGCTGTAGTTGTTTTTCTTGTGGTTGTTTTCTTTGCAGCAGGTTTCTTAACTGGTTCCTCAGTCTTTACAGCTGCTGTTTTTTCTTCAGCAGGTTTCGTGTCTGCTTTCTTCTCCGCCGGTGTTTCAGCTGCTTTTTTTGTCTCTACAGAAGCTTTTGCATCGTCTGTCTTCGGTGTCTCAGCCTGAACGGCTTTCTCTTCGGATGCGGTTACTACAGATTTTGCAGGAGTCTCGCTTACTGAAGCCGTTTTTGCAGTTGTCTTAGTTGCAGCTTTCTTTGTTCTAGCCATTTTATAGCCTCCTTACAAGAGATTTGTTAATCTTTTCTCGAACTTTAGGATATCACTTTTTGGGGAAGAGCGCAAGGTCAGATGCCCAGATTTTCCAGATCTTCACTCATATATCCCATCAGTCGTTCCTTCAAAGCCTTATGTTGCGGTAATCTGAGATCAAAATCCAGTGCAAGGATCTCTCCTGCCGCCTCACTGGCATTCTTCAAAATCCCGGCATCATTATAGATATCACCGATCTTAAATTCCATCAATCCACTCTGGCGGATACCAAAAAGATCTCCAGGGCCCCGGAGCTTCAGGTCTTCCCCTGCAATATAAAATCCATCATTAGATTCATTAAGGATCTTCAGGCGCTTGGAAGTATCTTCTTCATTATTTCCCTGAATAAAAATACAGTAAGACTGAAACTCTCCACGGCCTACACGTCCACGAAGCTGATGAAGCTGAGCAAGTCCGAAACGTTCTGCATTTTCCACCATCATTACTGTGGCATTCGGAACATTCACCCCTACTTCTACAACTGTTGTAGACACCAGTACCTGTATCTCCCCAGAAGCAAACGCTTCCATAATCCTGTTTTTTTCTTTTGGTTTCATCTTTCCATGAAGAATCTCGACACAGATATCATCAGGAAGAGCCTCCCGAAGTTTTACAGCATAATCCGTCACATTTTCAGCATCCAGACCTTCGCTTTCTTCCACCATAGGACAGATCACATAAGCCTGTCTTCCCATATGGATCTGTTTTTCAATAAAAGAATATGCTTTTGGGCGATAAGAAGTACCCACCACGCAGTTCTTAATAGGAAGTCTCTGTGCTGGAAGCTCGTCAATAATGGAGATATCCAGATCCCCGTACAAGATGATCGCCAGGGTCCTCGGGATAGGAGTAGCGCTCATAACAAGTACATGCGGTGGATTTCCTCTGGTAGTCAGTGCCTCTCTCTGACGTACGCCAAACCTGTGCTGCTCATCTGTGATAACCAGTCCAAGATTTTTATATTCTACCTTCTCCTGGATCAGCGCATGAGTCCCGATGATAACATTTGCCTCACCTTCTGCAATCTTCTGATAGATTTCCCGTTTCTGTTTTGCCGTACTGGACCCCGTCAGAAGTACCGGATGGCAGGAAGTAATATTCTGTTCTTCCATTAATCTCAGGAATCCCTCATAATGCTGATTGGCAAGTACCTCTGTTGGTACCATCAGTGCACTTTGAAATCCGTTTTCCGCAGAAAGCACCATGGACAGAAACGCAATTACTGTTTTACCACTTCCAACATCTCCCTGAACAAGACGGGACATTAATTTATGACCGCTTAAATCTCTCTCAATCTCATGCCATACATTTTTCTGGGCATTCGTCAGTTCGTAGGGAAGACCTTCGATGATTTCCTCTGTTGTCCACACTGGTTTCATGGAAAATGTATTCGGTGCTTCCTCTGTCTTTTCTTTGAGAAGCTGCACTGCCAGTACAAAAAGAAGAAACTCGTCAAACACGAGCCTTTTTCTGGCAGTAAGCAATTCCTGCATATTCCCCGGAAAATGTATGGTACGTATTGCAAAATTATCGTCCGCCAGCTGATAGCGCTCCCTGATCTCCTCTGGCAGATATTCTGTTTTTAAGGGTCTTGTATCCAGGACCTGCTGGACAAGTTTGGTAATTGCCTTATTGGTAAGGCCTTTGGTCAGGGCATATACTGGCTGCATACTGTGGACAACTTCCTCATAAGCTGCGGGAGTAAATATCTCCGGATGTTCCATCTGCAGTCGTCCTTTTTTACGGATGATCTTTCCTCGGAAAATAAATACACTGCCCTTCTTCAACGTTCCTTTTAAATAAGGCGCATTAAACCAAGCTACTGGAAGACGGCCGCTCTGGTCTGCCACTGTTGTAGTCAAAATCTGCAGATTCCGTACCTGGTTGCTATACAGGCTGCCTGTTATCGTTCCACGAATGGAAACTGTTTTTTCTTCTTCTGCCGATGCGATCTCAACTGGCTCTTCATATACATCATAAGTCCGTGGATAATAACGGAGAAGCTCCTCCGTAGTCGTAATTCCGATCTTCTGGAAAAGCTTCTCTGTTTTATCACCCACGCCTTTTAATTCACGTAAAGGTGTCTTATCATTCATTTTTAGTACTCTTTATTCTACGGAAATCAGGTAATAGTAAATTGGCTGTCCACCCTGGTTCAGCTCGACTTCACAATCTGGATATTTTTCGGAAAGTTTATTGGAAAGATCCTCTGCCTCTTCTTCAGATATATCTTCTCCATAATAAACACTGATGATCTCAGATTCCTCATCTATCATCTCTGCAACCATGTCTTCTGCAACCTGAAGCCGTTCCTTACCAACCGCAAGGATACCAGCATCACCGATTCCCATAATATCGCCCTCGTGGATTTCCTTGTCATCAATCCGTGTGTCGCGGACTGCATAAGTAACCTGTCCTGTCTTTACTCTGGAAATGGCATCTGTCATAGAAGCAAGGTTCTCTTCGCCGTCTTTTTCCGGAACAAAACTGATCATTGCGGAAATTCCCTGCGGGATCGTCTTAGTCGGAACTACGATGATCTCTTTATCTTCTGTCAGATCTCTTGCCTGATTAGCCGCAAGGATAATATTCTTATTATTCGGGAAAATATAAATTGTTTTTGCATTTACTTTATCGATAGCGTTGAGCATGTCCTCTGTGCTCGGATTCATGGTCTGACCGCCTTCGATCAGATAATCCACACCAAGCTCACGGAAAATCTGAGAAAGTCCTTCTCCCACAGATACAGAAATAAATCCATGGTCTTTTGGTGGTTCTTTCTCCTTCTCAGCCTGTTCTCTGGCAAGTTTCTCAGCATCTTTGATCAGCTTTTCCTGATGCTCCTCACGCATATTATCAATCTTCATGCGTGAAAGCTGGCCATATGTGAGTGCACGCTCGAAAGCCTGACCCGGATGATTGGTATGCACATGCACTTTAACGATCTCGTCGTCTGCTACCAGTACAATGGAGTCTCCGATAGAATCCAGAAATTCACGGAAACGGCTGACCTCTTCCTGTGGAAGCGGTTTCTCAAGAAGGATGATAAACTCTGTACAGTATCCGAATTTGATATCAGCCTCTGCCTGAGGAGAAATCTTTGTAATCTTTGGAGCCGCTGATGCCTCAAACTGGGAATAATCTACTTCTTTTCCGTGATATCCGTCAATGGCACCACGTAAAACTTCCAGAAGACCCTGTCCGCCAGAATCTACCACACCTGCTTCTTTCAAAACAGGAAGCATTTCCGGGGTTCTGGCAAGTGTCTCTTCCGCATGCTGGAATATCCCATCAAAAAATGTGTCCAGATCTGATGCGGAATCTGCAAGTTCAAGTGCTCTGTCTGCTGCTGCCCTGGCAACTGTAAGAATGGTTCCTTCCTTCGGCTTCATAACTGCTTTATATGCTGTTTCAACACCACGTTCCATAGCTGCGGCAATTGCAGGTGCATCCAGATCTGTCAGCTTGCGCACACCTCGGGTAAATCCACGCAGAAGCTGTGAAAGGATAACACCGGAGTTACCACGGGCGCCACGAAGAGAACCGGAAGAAATAGCCTTGGCCAGGGTTTCCATATCCGGATCTGCAAGAGCACCCACTTCGGAAGCAGCAGACATGATGGTAAGCGTCATGTTCGTTCCCGTATCCCCGTCAGGTACGGGAAACACATTCAGTTCATTGATCCATTCTTTCTTCGCTTCCAGGTTCTTGGCTCCGGCCAGAAACATTCTGGAAAGTATTTTAGCATCTATGGTTTTGTTATTCACCACAAGTTCCTCCTCTAAAACTAATCTATTGCACGTACGCCCTCAACCATGATATTGATCTTCTCGATCTCCATTCCTGTAAAGGCCTCGACTTTATATTTTACATTGTTGACAAGATTGTCCGCAATAGTACTGATATTCACGCCATATGCTACGATGACATGGAAATTCAGTCGGATCTTATTGTCATCAGTGATCTTAACACTGATACCATGTTTCAGACTGTCAATACGCAAAAGTTTAACCAGTCCATCCTTCATACTGATAGCTGCCATTCCAATGATACCAAAACACTCTACTGCCACACTGCCGGCATAAGTCGCAATGACATCCGTATCAATTACGATCTGACCCAATCCGGAATCTATACGTCCATTCATATGGTTACCTCCACTGTTTCATTTAAATTAAATTATATGTAAATCTATTATAACCTTTTTTTAACAAGAACACAACGCTTAATTTCGCCATGATTTTCAGCATTCCTTCCAATATAGAAGTTCCGTAAGAAAACTCTTTGCAGAATTTTTGATAAATTTCCTTTTTTTGCTTGCAAAAGAGCAATTCATCTGTTAAAATGGTGACTGTTGATAAAAGGAGGTGCTATTCATGGCTAAATGTGCAATCTGCGATAAAGGAGCTCATTTCGGAAACAATGTGAGTCATTCCCATAGAAGATCCAACAAAATGTGGAAATCTAACGTTAAATCCGTCAGAGTAAAAACAACTGCCGGCGGAGCAAAGAAAATGTATGTATGTACTTCTTGTTTAAGATCCGGAAAAGTTGAAAGAGCGTAAGTAATATCGTATGCCCCCGTAAAATGCGGGGGCTGTTTTTTATTTCTAAATATTATTATAAATAAACGGAAAGCCTGCTAACCGCACACTTTCCGTTTATCTGCAAAACATATGATATCCGCATAGCAGACATACCACTGCGATCGAGATCACAATAAAATTCTCAGTGATAAGAATTCCAAGAACCATTCCTACTCCGATAAAGAACAACATAAAACCTGTTAGCTTTCCCACTCCTGTCTGCTCATTTCTTTTTTGTTACAGTATATGCACAAAAGCAGGACAGAATACTTATCATCACAAAATCTTATACAGACTTCTTCACAGATAAGATATCCTTAATCTTCTTTCTCATCGGCGCTCTCATCTCCACCTGCACCTGGGACAAAACGATTCACAAAGTCGGGAACCATATCCAGAACTTTTGTCAATCCATCCTGATTCTTAACGTTTACAAGCTTGGTGGTTCCATTCTGGATCACAAGTACTGCACAAGGCGTCATCTTTCCGGCCAGACCGCCGCCACCGTTATTTTTTTTATCTCCTTCAAATGCTCCTGCACCTACACCAAAAGATACATCTACCAGGGGAAGAATGATCGTATCACCTACATGAATGGCATCCCCTACAACAGTTTTGGCCGATACAAAGCCATCCATTCCTTTAAATAATGAATTCACGGTATCCTTGAAATTATTCTCTTTCTCCATGATTGACCTCCTTATGTCTCCATCGGTGGATGACGTATTTGATATTTTTATTAAAATAAAGCTCTATTGCTATCTTTATAAGTACAACTCCATAAATCCGGCCTTTCAGAAAGATTTCGCCTTCCAGAATATTTTCACCATCAAAAAGCGGATTTACCATTATTTTATTTTTGTGGAAAGGAATTGTCATTCCCAGCAGCGCCAGTACCGTACCTGTGACAGCCGGATCCTCACTTCCAAAAGTAATCTTTCCGGTGATTCTGGTTGGCAACACATGATGTATCAGTTTTTTTCCATCTTCCCATAAGAAAGAAATCGCAGCTCTGGTCCGTGGATGGTCAATAAATTCCCTCCACCAGTTTATCTTATCACAGAATTTTCTGATTGTTAATGCGAATTTCTGGATTTTTTTAAGAATTCTGGATGGTACCCTCAGAGCATTTCGCACTACTGTCAAAAATTTTCCAAGTAGTGATTTTATTCTGCCCGCTATTTTAAGAATTAAATCTTTTATTCTTTTTTTGTTTTTATTCTCTGTTTCTTTGTGCTCCGAAACTGAAGTATCTATTTCTTTCGATATCCCATCTTCCCGCCTGTAATCTCTTTCATCACATGCATCCGTCTGTTCCGGCAAAATTTCTGAAATTTTATCCTCCGGTTCTTTTTCCAACAGATCCGGCGTATATCTGTGCCCTTCAATCTCCTCCACTTCAACAGGAGTTGTGTCTTCTTTTATAATAACGGAAGTTTCTTCTTTTTCTTCACTATTATATGATCTGGAATATTTTTCCTGTTCTGTCTGCTTCTTCTGAACAGAAGGATCTTTTTTGCTGGTATCAGTTTTTGTTTTTTTCTTCTTTCCGGAAAGTTTTTGTTTCAATCTGGATAGTGGAACTCCAAAAACACATATTTTTGTTTGAATTTTCCCTTCTTTCCAGAAAGCACGAGCCGAAATAATATGGAGCAGCCAGCTTACCTCGCCCGAGGCTCTTATTTCCCTGATTCCCTCCGTTCGCTTTTTTTCTGCACTTGCTCGGTATCTGACCGGGCAAAAAAGAATCAGGAGCAAAAGCAGAAGAACCAGTCCGATGAGTATCCCCAGAAGGATCAATATCCATTTTAGTATCAGCCATAATATATGCAGCATTCATTCACCTGTTTTTCAGATATTCTTTTATTTTAAAATCACCGGTTTCCGTATATACCTGTTCTATAATATCCTGTACCATCCGTATCGCTCCATCTTTACCTTTAGCCATTCCGATGATCAACGGACAGATTGCTCTGGCACCGCGCTGTACCAGCATACTGGAGGGAAGAATCTCCAGTATATTCCCTGGATTATCTGACAGCGTAACAACATAAATATCCGGTACAAATTTCCCGGCAGTGATCCGTGCTCTTGCTCTGGTAGGATTCTTTATATCATCTCCAATATAATAATCTTTCATCCATTTTAGCACTTTACGACCACCTCCGCTTCTTTAATGTCAAACAGGGCTGCGTAAACACACAGCCCTGTCTTTGTTTTTAGAAATACTTCTGCTGTTTCGCCCAGACGCCCTCACTACGCATCTCCAGATACTCCTGATAAGCCTGCTCCACAATATGCTTCTCATTGGAAAAACGAAGAAGATGATAAATCTCGTGAAACTTGTAATATCCGGAATCTACAAAATATTCCTCGCGCTGGGGTTTGCTATGATAATTATCAGCTATCATGAGATACCAGTGTACCTCTTTCATTACCACATCCTCCGGAACTGTGAAATTATACTGGCTCTTACCAATGTATTTCACAATAGAAGCTCTGACACCTGCTTCTTCTTTCACTTCACGTAAAGCAGTCTGTTCAAAGGTCTCGCCTTCTTCTACAGTTCCTTTGGGAAGCACCCATCCTTCATAACGGTTCCTGTAGGATTTATACAATGCCAGGATCTTACCCCGATGAATTACCACACCGCCACAGCTTGTTGCTTCTATCATATTGCAATCCTCCTGTAATGCGTGTGTCTTTTGCACTGATTACAGTATACCTCTTTTTCTTCATATAGGCAAGGGGCAAGAAGCAGATACTGTCTTAATTAACGAAATTTAATCAAAATAATATGCATCAAATACATCTCCTGCAATGGGAACTGCTGCTTCACTTCCGGTTCCTCCGTTTTCGACGATCACCGCAATAGCAATATCCGGGTTATCTACATTCGAATAACCGATAAACCACGAATGACTGGAACCATTTTCATCAAACTCCGCAGATCCGGTTTTTCCGGCTACCGTATATCCACGCCCGTTAAGCGCAGAAGCTGTACCGTTTTCAACTACATTTTTCATGAGTTTTCCAAGAATACCTGCTTCGTTACTGGTCATCAGGCGTTTATATTCCGTCTTTTCCGTTTCTTTTACAGTATCTCCGGAATTATTTACAATTTTGTCGATCATGGTCGGCTTCATCAGTACACCGTCATTGGCGATCGCACTTGTGATCAGCGCCATATGCATAGGAGACACCAGCGTATTTCCCTGTCCAATAGAGGTCTGCATTACCAGCGCGTTTGCTGAATTTTTTTCCAGGGTAAAACGACTTGTTTTATAGGAGTTCAGAGGAAGAGCTTTGTTAAAAAGAAGATCCTCCGCGGTACTGCGCAAAGAACCGGCCCCGAGATTCAGCCCCATATCCGCAAACGCACAGTTACAGGAATGTGCAAATGCAGAATAAAAATCTTCCTGTCCATGTACTTCACCGTTATAACACTGAATGGTATGGTCATCTACTGTAATACTTCCCTGGCACAGATAAGAATATCCTTCCAGAGAGCCCTTTTGTCTGAAATAATCCAGGGCCGTAACAACTTTAAAAGTAGATCCCGGCGGATATGCACCATTTGTAGCACGGTTAAGAAGACTGCTGTTATTCTCATCATTGACAAGCGTATCCCAGTCCTGTGCAATGGTATTCGGATTAAAATCCGGTTTGCTTACCATGGCAAGGATTCTTCCTGTAGAAGGCTCTATGACAACTACCGCTCCTCTGCGGTCACCCAAAGAATTATATGCTGTTGTCTGAAGATCAGCATTCAGACTTGATATCACGGTATCTCCCTGATTCTTTTTGCCCAGAAACTCATTTTTCATCTGCTCCAGGAAAAAAGAATGGGAAGTCAGAAGCTGAAAATTCGCCTCTGATTCCAGTCCGCTTTTGCCGTTGGTATCATATCCTACCGCATGTGCAAAAATATTTGCAAATGGATAAGTTCTCTCTTCTGTTCCATCTTCATACACATTGGTCTGTGCCAGGACTTCTCCATCAGAAGACTGGATGCTTCCACGCACTACCCTGTCTGAAAACGTATCCTGTCTGGTATTATACGGACTGTTGATAAAATCGTCACTTTTTATGGCATCAAAATAAATCAGATACCCGATCAGACTGACAAAAATCAATATAAAGAACACCGATACAAAAGTAAACGGCCGGTTCTTTTTTCTACGGAGCCTGGCGATATCCCGTTCTCTCAGGCGTTGCTCTCTTTCCTCTTCTTTCAAACGTTTCTTTTCGCTGCGATTCAATTTCTTCGTCCTCATCTTCCCTCAGAATATACAGTCCCTGAATGATTGCAAGCATCAGGATGGTACACATGACAGAACTTCCTCCATAACTTACCAGCGGAAGTGTAACACCTGTCATCGGAATAAATTTGGTCGCACCGCCAATAGTCAGAAATACCTGAAACGCATATTCTGTTCCAAGTCCCAGTGCGATCAGTTTATAAAACGGATTTCGTATCTTCAGTGCAATCGTAACGATCATGAGAAAGAAACTGGTACATACCAGGATCAGGCAGATGGCAAAAATGCCGCCCAGTTCTTCACAGATAGCGCTGAAGATAAAGTCATTTTTTACAACAGGAATTTTCTCCGGAGAGCCCTGGCAAAGCCCCATTCCAAACCAACCACCAGTTCCGATAGCAAACAATGACTGCACGATCTGATAGCCTTCATTCTGATAGACCGCCATCGGATCTCTCCAGGCGCTCACTCTCTGGCGTACATGTCCGAAAAGATGATAAGCTACCACTGCACCAACACATCCACCGCCAAGTCCCAGGAGCATATATCCAGGATTTCTGGTTGCCACATAGATCAGCACAAGATAGGTGACAAAAAAGATCACCGCACTTCCAAGATCTCTGGAAAGGACCAGAATTCCCACATGGATCACCGCTACGATCGTTGCCATCACTACTTTACGAAAATCTACCTTTGTGCAGAGCAGCGATGCCATAAAAAATACAAATGTGATCTTGATCACCTCTGAAGGCTGGATTCCCATCAGTGAAAGTTTTGCGCCATAACTTGTACTTGCCAGAACGAGAACCGCTGCCAGAAGAACAATACCGATCCCTGCATAAATCCATGTAAGATCCTTTAAAAATTTCATCTTACGGATCATTACAGGAATCACCAGTGATACCGCGCTTCCTGCCGCCACGATCAGAAGCTGTTTGGTTGCAGACGGAAGTGAAAGTCTACAGAGCATGATAAAACCAACGCTCAGGAGCATACACATATTATTCAGAAGAAGCAGTGATGCTTCTTTATAGATGATCCTGTACAAAATCTGGATCGCCGCAAAAAAGATCATCATCTCAATATAAAACAAGATAACCTTAAAATCCATGCTCTTTAAATAAATCACAAGAAACGCTGTGAAATCAATAAAAAAGATCATAGTCAGCTGCTGCTGGAGCAGCTCTTTTTTTTCTTCCTCATCCTGGCGCCACACCATATAAAAACAATGAAAGGTGTAGACGATCATCAGCGTGAGGATCACATACTTGGATAACTCTGTAATTACATTAATCATACACTTTTACTCGGCTCCTCTTTTAAAATGGCCTTTTGTATATCTGCGTCCGGAAGGTTTCCCGTTTTTCTGATAAACGGACTGGAATTCTTTAAAGATTTCCCTCGCTTCCTCCGGCTTCTCAACAGTAAATGCCAGTCTTAAAGACTGAAGATTTAATTTTTCCACCCGTTCTCTCTCTCCGGGAAGCCCGTAAGGGATACTGTTATATATGATATTATAGCAGTATTTTGCTTTTTCCAGGCTGCTGCATTCCCATGGAGTACAACAACATTTCACCGGAAATTCACTGTTATAGCGGTCTTTCAGATAGACAGTCTCGCATTTTCCGGTACATCCAAAAAGATTTTTTCTTACACACTGGGCCGACAGCATCAATGGGATATATCCATATAAAAGAAGTTCCGAAGAAGTATTATTCCTGTGCCGCAGCTCTCCTTCATTCAGTTCAAGCGGAACTGTGTTGCGAAGGACACCCTCTTTTTTCCAGAACTCTGTCGCCTCATCATTCCATGTATATAGAGAGGAATCCAGAACACATTTATCTCCGTATCCACACTTCTTCAATGCAGCATAAGATTCCAGATTTCTGACCAGGAATCCTTCCATTCCCTGTTCTATCCATTTTTTTGCTTCCTGCATCCATTTCTCCGGAATCTCTCCTCTCTGAATATGCGGGGTAGAAAGATAAAGTTCCCTTTCTGCTGCAAGTTTAGGTGAAAAATACTTCTTCATGGTATCAAACGGAAAATAAAAACCTGTAATTCCCTTTTCCTTTAAAAGTGCTTCTGCAACATCTTCCTGTTCGCATGAGACATAAAAAGGAAGTGATCCCCCAATCTGCCGCCGACAGATATCTGTTCGTTCCGCATGCTGTTTTTTTACCATTTCTCTACGATTCTGACTGAGTAATGTCTCCCGCAGCTGTTCAAGAGCCTCCCTGCGAACTTCATTAAGAACCTTTACAGGAACAAAAACTTTCCCATTAATCTCAATATTCAGACTTTCCCACTGAAATTCCGTATTTCCCAGTTTTTCCATTTGCTGGCGGATCCGCTGTTCTTCCATAGGCTGATTTTTCGCAAACTGAACTTCCCCGCCCATAGCTGTTACTGTTTTATCTTCACAGGCTACTTCCAGTATAACAGGACTTTCAGGAGAAAGTATTAAATTCCCATGAATTTTTTCTTTTATTTTTCTGATCTCCGGCTGGATGTTTCCGGATTTCTTCTCATTGGCAAAAGCCATCATTTCCGGACCGCGATACATATCATAATATCCAGTGCAGGAACCTCCTCTGCTGAAAAGATCCAGAAGATATTTCCGGTCTTCCTCCTGAACATGATATTCTTTTCCACTTAAATAGAGGTCCAGATATTTTCTGTATACAGAAGTCACTCCCGCTGTATACCCTGGCTGTTTCATGCGGCCCTCAATTTTCAGTGACATTACGCCTGCCTCCAGAATATCCGGAAGAATATCAAGAGTACAGATATCTTTCAGACTCAACGCACAGAACTCTTTATCCCCTTTATATTTTCTGTGATCAAGAGTACCTTTATACGGAAGTCTGCAAGGCTGGGCACATCGCCCACGATTTCCGCTCCTTCCACCGAAAATACTGCTCATCAGACATTGACCAGAATAGCTGTAACAAAGCGCTCCATGGATAAAAGTTTCAATTTCCAGCGGACTTGCTTTATGCATAGCGGAAAGCTCTTCCAGGGAAAGCTCTCTGGCCGGGACTACACGCGTTGCCCCTTTTTCTTCCAGAAATTTCATTCCTTCCGGTCCGGTTATTGTCATCTGGGTGCTTGCATGAATATCCAGGCCTGGGAAATTCCGACGGATAAACGAAAAAACACCAAGATCCTGTACAATTACCGCATCAAGTCCTGCCTCATAATAAGGTGCCAGATATTCAAAAAGCTGTCCTTCCAGCTCTCTGTTTTTCAACAGAGTATTCACTGTGAGATACAATTTCCGGTTATGGATATGTGCGGTTTCAATCGCCGCAATCAGTTCTTCCTGGGAAAAGTTCTGTGCATAAGCTCTCGCGCCAAAAGCCGGGCCCCCTACATATACCGCATCTGCTCCCGCTCCAATGGCGGCCTCAAAGCTCTCATAAGATCCTGCAGGTGAAAGCAGTTCTGTTATCATTTTTTTCAAAGTATTTTCTCATCTCCTGTCTGTTAATCTGATCAAGCGGTTATAAAACAAAAGAGGATTACCGAAGCAATCCCCCCATCCTTTATTTAAGCAGTTCATCAAGTTCCTTCTCCAGTTCCTTCACCTTACCATCAAGAAGATTCTTCTGATCCTGAGCTTCCTGCTCGGCTTTCTTTGCCTCTTCAATCTGCATTTTCAGAGAAATCAGCTCATGCTTCAGATCGTACATTTCCTGATCCTTCTGCTGCAGATCCTGTTCAAAGATCTCTGCCTGCTTTTTCGCCTTAAAATAGTCATCTGTAATATTCAGACTGAGCAGTGTATGCTTGGTCTCCATGGCCTGTCTGGAATATCCCGGCATCTGGCTCAGTTCACTGATCTTATTATTCATATAAGCTGCAACCTTCTGAAAGTACTCCTCAGATTCATATCCGCCCAGAGTAATGATCTTTCCATCGATAACAACCTGTGCTGTATTCTTTACCGCCATTCGTAAAGCCTCCTGAATTCATCTGTTACTGGTCATTTCCACAATAACATTCCTCTATATTGCCAGCCCTACAGCTCACAATTTCTTTCATTATAACTGATTCCTGCAAAAATGTATAGAAGTTTTTCTATTATTTTGTCGATAAATCGGGACGAGGATAGCCAAGATGTGTATATGCCAGCACGGAAGCCATTCTTCCACGCGGCGTCCTGTTCAGAAAACCAGTCTGCAAAAGATACGGTTCATATACATCTTCCAGGGTTCCGGAATCCTCTCCAATGGATGCCGCAAGCGTCTCCAGTCCAACCGGACCTCCCTGGAAATTCAGGATCAGTGTCTGTAAGATACGACGGTCTGTCTTATCAAGTCCGTACTGATCCACCTCCAGAAGATCCAGTGCAAAACAGGCAACATCGTAAGTGATCACACCATCATATTTCACCTGTGCAAAATCCCGCACCCGCTTCAGAAGACGGTTTGCCAGTCGTGGAGTGCCTCTGGAGCGTTTGGCGATCTCAGCTGCACCATTGGGTTCGATTTCCACGCCAAGAACCTGTGCTGAACGGAGAACAATGGTAGTCAGTTCTCTTTTATCATAAAACTCCAGTCTCTGCGTCACTCCGAAACGGTCACGCAGAGGTGCTGAAAGAAGCCCTGCCCTGGTAGTCGCACCTACCAGCGTAAATTTCGGAAGATCCAGACGAATAGAACGGGCAGATGCTCCCTTCCCAATCATAATATCTATGGCAAAATCCTCCATGGCCGGATAAAGAACTTCCTCTACCTGTCGGTTCAGCCTGTGGATCTCGTCCACAAACAGCACATCTCCCTCCTGAAGATTATTCAAAATTGCAGCCATTTCTCCAGGTTTCTCGATCGCTGGCCCGGAAGTAACTTTCATATGTGTTCCCATTTCGTTGGCAATGATCGCGGACAATGTTGTTTTTCCCAGGCCAGGAGGGCCGTAAAACAGTACATGGTCCAGTGCGTCATGTCTCTGTTTCGCCGCTTCAATATAGATCTTCAGAGTATCTTTGGTTTTCTGCTGACCAATATATTCATCCAGACTCTGAGGTCTTAAATTCCCTTCCAGAGAAAAATCCTCTTCTGTAACGTCCGTTGTAATGATCCTGTTTTCCATCTGTCATGCTCCGTTCTATTTCTTGTAAAGCGGATATTTATATTCCACTCTGCTACATGCTTATGAATACCATCACGTTGACTTGTACTCCTGATACAAGCAAGTCCCCACCCACTGCTTATTGCTTTTCGCAATTGAAGCAGGGGACTTACTTGATTCGGTTAGAAATTCTTCAATGCAGCCCGCAGGATTGCTTCCACATCGTCTGCCGGTACATCCTCCGGAACTTTCCGTACTGCCCGGAGCGCATCCGCAGAACTGTATCCCAGCGCAACCAGAGCCTCTACTGCTTCCTGACGACTGTCACGAAGATCCGCAGCATCTATGGCAGCCTCCTCCTGCTGATGAGCGAGTTTTATCTCAAAAGCATCCTCCAGCTTCAGTTTATCTTTCAGCTCCAAAATCATTTTCTGGGCGGTCTTCTTCCCAATTCCAGGAGCCTTGGAAATGGTCTTTACATCATCCGAAAGTACTGCAAAACGCAATTCATCCGCACTGATCCCGGAAAGGATACCAAGTGCACCCTTCGGGCCAACACCATTCACACCGATCAAAAGTTTAAACATACTGAGATCATCTTTTGAAAAAAAGCCGTACAGTTGCAGAATATCCTCTCTGACATAAAGAAACGTATGTATTTTTTTCTCTTCTCCTATGCGGACCTTCCCGAGATCCTGCCCTGTCATATAGATTTCATATCCAAGTCCGCCATTCTCCACGATCAGACAATTCTCCACGATATCTGCTACTGTACCTTTTACAAAAGAAATCAACTCCAACGGCTCCCTTCCCGGAAACAACTGAACATCTGTTTCCCATATGAACGCAATAGTAACATAATTTTCATAAAAAATCAACCCGGAATCCAAATCCCGGGTTGATGCTGTATACATAAATATTATTTACTGATTCAGAAAATCCTGATCTTCAAAATAATTGATACGCATGGAAGAACGTACATCATGAAGAGTTGCAGCTGCTTTTTCTCTTGCAACTTCTGTACCTGCTTTCAGGATATCAAATACATCTGCAGTACGCTGCTCCCACATTTTTCTTCTCTCACGGATTGGTCCAAGCTCCGCCTGCATTACATTATTCAGGAATTTCTTAACTTTTACATCGCCAAGACCACCTCTCTGATAGTGAGCCTTCAGTTCATCAAGATTCTGATACTCTGGCAGGAACTCCTCAAAATGCTCCGGCCGGCTGAAAGCATCCAGATAAATAAATACCGGATTTCCTTCCACGCGTCCTGGATCCTGAACCCGAAGATGATTCGGATCTGTAAACATGGACATGATCTTCTTCTTAACCACATCTTCTTCATCAGAAAGATAAATACAGTTTCCGAGAGACTTGCTCATTTTTGCTTTTCCATCGATACCCGGAAGACGTAAGCATGCCTTATTTGAAGAAAGGACGATCTCTGGCTCAGTCAGTGTCTCACCATAAACTGTATTAAACTTATGAACAATTTCCTTACACTGCTCAAGCATCGGAAGCTGATCTTCACCTACCGGTACATGCGTTGCACGAAAAGCTGTGATATCTGCGGCCTGGCTGATCGGATAACAGAAGAATCCAACCGGAATGCTGGCTTCAAAATTACGCTGTTTAATTTCAGATTTAACTGTAGGATTGCGCTGCACACGTGCTACAGTAACCAGATTCATATAATAAAAAGTCAGCTCTGTCAGCTCCGGAACCATGGACTGAATAAAAATATTGGATTTTTCAGGGTCAAGTCCACATGCCAGATAATCCAGTGCAACCTGCAGAATATTCTGGCGAACTTTCTCAGGATGTTCTGCATTATCTGTAAGTGCCTGTGCATCTGCGATCATAATATAAATCTCGTCATATAAGCCGGAATTCTGCAGTTTCACACGCTCTGCCAGTGATCCAACATAATGACCTACATGAAGACGTCCCGTCGGGCGGTCGCCGGTTAAAATAATCTTGCTCATGAATTTCGTTCTCCTTGAAGTATACTGAATATTTTATATCTTATTATAGCCCTTTCAAATAGTCTGGTCAAATATTTTTAACAGTTTATTTTACCGTAATTTTGCATTTTACAGCAACTTTTCCGGATCTATCAGCCTCAAGTAACGAGAATTCGATGCACAATTATTCAAAAGTCACCATTCCTGCGGATCAGGTCACGATACCAGTAAGCGGAATCCTTCCAGATTCTCTCCTGAGTCTCAAAATCCACATAAATGATTCCAAACCGTTCCGCATAACCTTTATCCCATTCAAAATTATCCATCAAGGACCACTGGAAATATCCTCTTATATCAATCTCTTCTGCTGCCCGTTTTAGATTTTTCAGATATCGTGCCAGAAAATCAATTCGGTTGGGATCGTGGACTTTACCATCCTGGGAAACCGTATCGTGGCAGGCCATTCCATTTTCTGTAATGTAAATCGGTTTCCGATATCTTTCATACAGAAATTTCGGTCCCCAGTAAAGTGCTTCCGGTGTTACCGGCCAGTTGGTTGCCGTCTTTGGAAAACCAGCCGGTCGCCTTACTTCTTCCGGCCTTCCATCTGTCCCCATGCGAATGCAGCGTCCGTTATAAATATTCTGTCCATAAAAATCAATAGGCTGAGAGATCAGCTTCATATCTTCATCCGTGATCACAGGCAGATATTTTTCATATTTTTTCATCCCTTCTTCCGGATACTTACCAAGAATAACAGGATCAGACCACCAGGATACATTCCAGGTCCAGTTGGAAAGATCATCCGGCAACGCAAAAAGTGCCTTTCTTGCAGCCTCAATATCTTTCGGCGTTTCTTTCTCCGGATAACACATACCACTGGTCGGTGCATAACCGATCTGCACATTCTGTTTTCCGTAAGCACGCAGCATCTGCACAGCTCTTCCGTGAGCTTTCAGAGCATTGTGGGCCATCTCAAAAGTATCACGTAGCGGCGCTTTCACACCAGGTGCATGACATCCCTGAAGAAATCCCAGGCCGACAAAACATTGTGGTTCATTTAATGTAAAGAAATATTTTACGCGGTCACTGAAACGTTCTGCCACCAGACGGGCATACTGGCCGAACCATTCCACGATCTCCGGATTCATCCAGCCACCTCTTTTATAAATATCATAGGGAAGTTCCCAGTGATACAAAGTTATGTACGGTTCAATTCCCTGTTCCAGAAGTTCATCGATCAATGCATTATAAAAATCAATTCCTTTTTCATTTACTTTCCCGGTTCCTTCCGGCAGCACACGGGACCAGTCAATGGAAAAGCGGTACCCCTTCAGCCCCAGTTCTTTCATGTATGCCACGTCTTCTCTGAATCTGTGGTAATGATCGCAGGCTATATCTCCAGTATGGCCTTCATATACTCTTCCCGGCTCTTTTGTAAAAACATCCCAGATATTCTGTCCTTTTCCGGAATCTCTGCCAGTTCCCTCTATCTGATAGGAACTGGTCGCTGCTCCCCACACAAAATCTTTTGCAAATCCCATATTGGCACTCCTTTATAGTATATCTTTTTCGATATTGTTTTTATAAATAAAATGGTTAATTTGGGTCCTGATTTCATTATACTGAACCATGATTTCGCGGTCAAACACTGCTTATTGCTTTTCGTAATTGAAGCAGGGGGTGGGGACTTGCTTGATTTGCTTAAAAAAAGAAGGCTGCCATATCCGGAAAACATATTCCGGACAGACAGCCTTCTCTTCCCTCTTACAGAATTATATGTCTCGGGCAAACTTCTTTACATTTACCGCATCCTGTACATTTGTCGTAATCAATGTGTGCACAGAAATCCGTAACTGTGATTGCCTCTGACGGACAGTTTTTCTCACATTTTTTACATCCGATACAGCCAAGCTCACAGGCAGTCGTAACTGCTTTACCTTTGGCGTGGGAGCCACAGGCTACACGGATCTGTTTGTCATATGGTACAAGCTCGATCAGATGACGCGGACATTTTGCAACGCATTTACCGCAGGCCTTACATGCTTCCTGATCTACGACTGCAATGCCATTTACTACATGAATAGCGTCAAATGGACATACTTTTACGCAGCTTCCAAATCCCATACATCCATATGTACAGTTCTTCGCACCACTGCCCGGAATGAAAGCCATCATCTCACAGTCTTCCACACCTGTGTACTCATATTTCACAGTTGTCTTATCACAGGTTCCCGCACATTTTACAAAAGCAACCTGACGTGCGGTTTCTTTTACTTCCTGTCCCATGATCGCACCGATCTTGGCCGCAACCGGAGCACCGCCAACCGGACACTGATCTACAGGAGCTTCCCCTTTTGCGATTGCGGCAGCAAGTCCGGAACATCCCGGATATCCACAGCCACCGCAGTTATTTCCAGGAAGAACGCCAAGAATAGCTTCTTCCTTTTCATCTACCTTCACGGTCAATTTCTTGTCTGCAAGTCCAAGGAAGATACCAATGAATAAACCAGTACCGCCGACAATGACTGCAGCCATAATAATTCCTGTTATACTCATGCTCTTCTTCCTCCTATACGATTCCGGAGAATCCAAAGAATGCAATTGCCATCAGTGCTGCTGTAAGCAGAACGATCGGCATACCCTGGAAAGATTCCGGAATGTCATTGTATTCCATTTTTTCACGGATTCCCGCAAGTAATACAATAGCGATCAGATAACCTACGCCTGTTGCAAATCCGTTTACAACACTCTCAAGAATGCTGTATTCATATTTTACGTTATTCAGCGCCACACCAAGAACTGCACAGTTTGTTGTGATCAGTGGAAGGTACACACCAAGTGCCTTGTAAAGAGACGGTACGAATTTCTTGAGAAACATTTCTACGATCTGTACCAGTGCCGCAATAACAAGGATAAATACGATTGTTTTCAGATACTCAAAATGTGTTGGTACCAG
Organism: Blautia sp. MCC283; assembly: GCF_018785565.1. Lineage (NCBI taxonomy): Bacteria > Bacillati > Bacillota > Clostridia > Lachnospirales > Lachnospiraceae > Blautia > Blautia sp. MCC283. Next base: position 79,963 of record NZ_WQQB01000028.1, read on the forward strand.
AATAAATTTATATAACAGCGAAGCAACAAAGGATGCGATCGTGATAACAAATACAACCGCTCCTCCCATGCCGGCTGCTGTTTCAGTTTTCTTGGAAACGCCCAGGAAAGAACAGATTCCAAGGAACTGGCTTAATACAACGTTACTGCAAAGTGCAGAACCAATAGCAATTAACATTAAGCTTGCCATATTCTATTCCCCCTTTATTCTTTTTCAGAAGGGCATCCGCCACAGGTTGCACAGTTGGAACCGCAGCCGGACTGGATCTTGGAAACATCTTTGCCCTTCTTTGCCATGTTAATCTTTACCTTGTTCTGGATTGCAGCAAGTCCTGCAAGAACCAGGAATGCTCCAGGTGCAAGGATAAAAATAGTGATCGGGGTATAGCCGGCAGAACCGGTAGCTGCATCAGCAACCGGAATGATCTGTGCTCCGAAAGCTTTTCCGGAACCAAGGATCTCTCTTACAAGACCAATGGCAACCAGACCGACGGTAAATCCAAGTCCCATTCCAAGTCCGTCAAAGATAGATGGAAGGACCGGATTTTTGGAAGCATAACTCTCTGCACGTCCCAGAATGATACAGTTAACAACGATCAGAGGAATATAAATTCCAAGTGAATCATAAAGAGAAGGAGTAAAACCTTCCATCAGAAACTGTACAATGGTTACAAATGATGCTACAACTACGATAAAGGCCGGCATTCTGACAGAATCCGGAATTATTTTTCGTAACATGGAAATCAGCATATTGGACATGACCAGAACTACTGTTGTGGAAAGTCCCATACCAATACCATTAATAGCTGAAGTTGTTACCGCAAGAGTAGGACACATACCCAGCATCAGGACGAAAATCGGATTTTCGGTTATAATACCGTTTTTTAATCTTTCACCACAATTATTCATATTCAACTACCCTCCTAAAATGCGTTTTTGCAATAGCCGATAGCTGTATTAACTGCACCGGTAAAAGCTCTGGATGTAATGGTTGCACCACTGATAGCATCAATAGGCTCACCCTCGCCGCCATCTTTGGATACATAAAATTTATCGGTAGTTTTTCCAACATACTGTTCCTGGAACTTAGCCTCTGTAGCCCGCATTCCAAGTCCGGCAGTCTCACTGATGGAAAGAATGGAAACACCACTTACAGTTCCATCTTTTGTTACTCCCACGGTGATCTTGATATCTCCGCCATAGCCTTCCTTATCTGTTACAGTTACTACATAACCTTCATCCGCAGCCTCACAGACTTCATCTACAGTAGCTTTTATATCAAGGTCTGATACGGTTTTATCTGCAGCATCCTGATCTACATCAACCGGTTTAAATTCTCCCAGACTCACATCACTGAACACTGCCTGCCACGCTTCTTTTTTTGCCTGTTCTTCGGTTCTTGCAATGGGCTCTTTTGTAACTTCATAAACCAGTCCAAGTCCAAGTCCGGCAACTACTGTAATGATCGTAAGGATCAATGTATTTCTGATAATCTTACTCATTATTTCCTGCCTCCTTTTCCAAAAGCAACCGGTTTTGTTACTTTTTCAATAAGCGGAACTACCAGGTTACAGATAATGATCGCATAGGAAACACCTTCTGCGGAAGGGCCAAAGAAACGTAATACTGCTGTCAGAATACCCAGGCAGCAACCATATACCAGCTGTCCCTTTGGGGTGATCGGCGTAGTTACGTAGTCAGTAGCCATAAACCATGCGCCAAGCATCAGACCGCCTCCGAAAATCTCACTGAAGAAATAATTTACATCAGTATTACCTGTAGCAATCATGTAAAAAATCAAAAAAACTGAAAAACTTCCGATATATGTAAGTGGAACTTTCAGATCAATGATCTTAAATGCAAGAAGAATCACTGCACCGATGAGAATCGCCAGGGCGGAAGTCTCACCGATCGTACCCTGGATATTACCAAGGAACAGATTTTTTACAGGAATGGAAGTTCCTTCAATAAATCCCTGATTTTTCAGAGTTGCCAGAGGTGTTGCCTGTGAAACAGTATCTACAATTGCATGTGAACTTTTTGATACTGCAAAATTAGTCATCTTTCCCGCAAAAGAAAGCATAAGGAAACATCTTCCGGCAAGAGCCGGGTTCATAAAGTTCTGTCCAAGTCCTCCGAATAACTGTTTTACAATGATAATTGCAACAAAGCTGCCAAGGATCGGCATCCAGATCGGAATCTGCGGAGGCATGTTCAGTGCAAGCAGAAGTCCTGTTACAACTGCACTGAAATCAGTAGTTGTATTCTTTTTATGCATCAGGCGGTCATACAGCCATTCAAAAAACACACTGGATGCAACAGTTGCCAGAATTACAAGAAGTGCATGTGCACCAAAATTCCAGATACCGAAAAATGTCGCAGGCAGAAGTGCGATCACTACCAGCTGCATAATACGGCTGGTAGTCATTTTATCCCTGATATGGGGATTAGATGATACGTTATACATTTGTTCCATTGTTATTCCTCCCCCTATTTCTTTTTCTTGCGTTCAGCAAGAACCATTTTTCTCATAGATTTAATACTCTGAGTCAGAGGTCGTTTGGCAGGGCAGATGTAGCTGCAGCAGCCACATTCACAGCATTCCATACCATCCATTTTTTCGAATCCTGCCATATCGCCGTGTTCTGCAAGAGTTGCAAGACGGGCGGGAACCACATGGCCTGGACAGACGCTTACGCAACGTCCGCAGTTGATACATGCAGTCTGAATCTGTTTCGCTTCGGATACTGCGTCACGCTCCAGGAAAAGCAGGGAAGAAGTTGTCTTCGTACATGGAATATGAAGATCATACAGCGCAAATCCCATCATTGGTCCGCCGGAAATTGCTTTTGCGATCTTTTCTTTCAGGCCACCTGCAGCGTCTACCAGTTCTGACAGATCTGTTCCTGTAAGAACGGAAAAGTTCTTCGGTGTGCGGATACCGTCTCCGGTCACTGTGACATTACGGCTGATAACCGGCTGTCCCAGGATTACTGCTTTATAAACAGAAGTAACGGTCTCTACGTTATCAACCACGCATCCTACGTCTGCCGGAAGCATGGTAGAATTGATCTCTCTGCCTGTTACCGCATAGATCAATGTACGCTCACCACCCTGCGGGTATTTGGTCTTGAGTTCTTTTACTTCCATACGTTCTTTGCCTTTAATGGCTTCTTTCATCTTGGCAATACAGTCCGGTTTGTTGTCCTCAATACAGATACAGCCCACCGCTTTCGGGAAAGCTTTCAGGATTACTTCCAGTCCGCCTACAACGCTTTCCGGTTCTTCCATCATTCTGCGGTAGTCACTGGTAATGTATGGCTCACACTCCGCACCGTTTACCAGGATATGGTCGATCTTGTCCGGTTCTTTAGGTGAAAGCTTTACATGGGTCGGGAAACCTGCACCGCCCTGTCCTACAACTCCGCCTTCCTGAATTCTTTTCAGGATATCTTCTTTGGAAAGATCCGAAAGTTTGGCAGGTGTGTATTCCACAGATTCGTACAGACCGTCATTCTCAATGATGATCGCATCTCCCATGGCGCCTACTGCTGTCAGACGCTTCTCGATTCCCTTTACAGTTCCTGATACAGACGAATGTATCGGAGCGGAAACAAATCCTCCTGCTTCTGCGATTTTCTGTCCTGCAAGCACATGATCACCTTTTTTTACGATGGGCTTGGCCGGAGCTCCGATGTGCTGAGAAACAAGAATTGCCAGATCTCCTTTCGGCAGATACTTCTCAACAGGACAGTTTTTTGACAAATCTTTGCCGTCATAAGGATGGATACCACCCCTGAAGGTTAAAAATGCCATAGATCTCATCTCCTCCTTTATTCTTTGCAAGTACATGCACATTGCGTTTCCGTGCTGTGCATACACTTATTTTCAAAGTTGATTCCCGTGTTTCTGATTTTTCTTTTTTCTCTTCTTTCAGATGAACCGGAAGTGTTACTGCTCATGGAATGAACAGCAACCAGGAAATCCCTCATCCCTGTCCAGCTATGTATGAAAGATTGATTCCCTATGCCATGCTGTGATATACTTCAGTAAGAAATACTCACAATTCTCTCAAGAGAATGATAGATGAAAAACCAATTTATGAAGTGATAGTAGTCATTTTTTCTCACTGTCAATTCCCACATAAATCCAGTACCATTTCCTGTTTTTTTCATCAACTCTACTAATATACTATAACTCATTTCACCTTAAATTGCACTATAGAAAAATATTTTTTTTGTGTATAATCAGATACAATCCATAAAGGAGGAAATTAACATGATTGTTAAAAAAATGCCGATTTTACAAGGGTTTCCAGACTTTGAGACTGTTAAAAAATTGACTAGAAATCACGTTTTTTCAGAACATTTTGCACCACTTTTCTATGATATCGAAACTACAGGACTATCACGAAATTCCACTTTTCTGTATTTGGTCGGTGCCGTCACCTACGAAGAAAATAACTGGCAGATGTATCAGTGGATGATCGAAAATGAGGATGAAGAATACGAACTTCTTAAAACATTTTCGAAATTTCTGGAAAAGTTTTCCTGTACAATCCAGTATAACGGAGACAGTTTTGACCAGCCTTATCTGGAAGCACGCTATCAGATCCACGGGCTTCCGTCTCCTTTTAAAAGCCTGCCTTCTATGGATCTTTATCGACAGTTAAAGCCTTTGAAAGGGCTCCTTAAACTCTCCAGAATGAATCAGCCTTCTATAGAAGCTTTCCTGGGCATCACGGATCGTATTTACTGTGATGGAGGTGCATGTATCCGTCTTTATAAACAATTCGCTTCCGGAAAGAAACCGGAAGCAGGGGAAGTCGTTATGGGACACAATCAGGAAGATCTTCTTGGCCTTGGAAAAATATTTTCCATGCTGTCTTATCTTGCTCTCTTTGAAGAAGATTACGAAGCTCTGGATTGTGAAATTCAAGACGAACAATTGACTTTTACTATTAAAATTTTTTATGATATGCCTGTAGAGTTCTCAAATCATAGTGAAGAATTCTACATAACAGGACAAAAAGATCGTGTTCGTCTTCTCGTAAAATCTCAAAACGGACGATTAAAGCAATATTACTCCAATTACAAGGATTATGATTACATTCCTTCTGAAGACACTGCAATGCCCAAAACATTAAGTGCCTGCATGGATAAAAAGCTCCGCAGACCTGCCAGAAAGGAAACCTGCTACACCTGGTTCCCTGTAACAGAAGATTTTCTGAAAAATCCTTTAAAACAAAAAACCTATCTGAAACACTGTCTTCCATATTATCTTTCCATCCTGAAATAACGTCGTCCCTCTCATATACTGAAAAAGCGAGCCCTTCTCAAAGGACTCGCTTTTTCTGACAAAATAAAAAATCTTCCTCAAAAAAGGCCGTCACATTTGCAGTGACGGCCTCTGAAATTTCAAAATATAATATCTTCTGTACAGTTTCTGAGAAAATTACTCCTCTGTCTGCTCTGCAGAATGATCCTCAAGTGCTTTCATGCTGAGGCTGATCTTTCTGTCCTCGCCGTTGAAATCAACAACTTTAGCCTCGATCTCCTGGCCGATGGAAAGTACATCAGATGGTTTTGCAACGTGCTCTCTGGAGATCTGAGATACATGAAGAAGTGCATCTACTCCAGGTGCAAGCTCAACAAATGCACCGAAATCTGTCATACGTGCAACTTTACCTTTTACTACGTTTCCTACTGCGAAGTCCTCAGCAGCTGTAAGCCATGGGTTCTCCTCCGGGAATTTAAGGGAAAGTGCGATCTTATCTCCGTTGATATCTTTGATAAGAACTGTAACTTTATCGCCTACGTTGAAGACTTTCTTCGGGTTTTCTACTCTGCCCCAGGACATCTCAGAGATGTGAAGAAGTCCGTCTGCTCCGCCGAGGTCGATGAATGCACCGAAATCTGTAACATTCTTAACAACACCCTCAACTTTGTCACCAACGTTGATCTTAGCAAGAAGCTCTTTCTGTTTCTCAGCTTTCTCAGCAAGAAGAAGCTGTTTACGGTTACCGATGATACGGCGTCTTCTTGGGTTGAACTCTGTGATAACGAACTCGATCTCCTGATCTGCATATTTGGAAAGGTCTTTCTCATATGTGTCGGATACAAGGCTTGCAGGAATAAATACTCTTGCTTCCTCAACATTAACACAAAGACCACCGTCAAGTACCTGTGTTACAGGAGCTTTCAGAACCTCCTGGTTCTCGAATGCCTCCTCAAGACGTTTGTTGCCTTTCTCTGCAGCAAGACGTTTGTAGGTCAGTGTAACCTGTCCCTCTCCGTCGTTTACTTTGAGAACTTTTGCTTCCATGGTATCGCCAGGTTTAACAACATCTGTAAGCACAACGCTTGAATCGTTTGTGTACTCGTTCTTTGTGATGATACCGTCTGCTTTATAGCCGATATTCAGGATGATCTCATCATCTTTAACATCGATGACGGTACCCTGTACGATCTCTCCATTTCTGATTGTTTTTACGGAATCTTCCAGCATCTGTTCAAAACTTAACTCTGACATGTTCTTGAACCTCCTCAATAATTTTCTTTGGGGTGGAAGCCCCTGCTGTAATACCTACACAACTACTGCATTGGAACATTTCAGAATCCAAGTCTACAGGTGTTTGTATATAGTAAGTATTTCCACATTCCTTTTTACATATTTCAAACAGCTTTTGAGTATTGGAACTATGTCGGCCGCCTACGACCAGCATAGTGTCTACCTCTCCGGCTATCGCTTTAGCTTCTTTCTGCCGTTCTTCGGTAGCATTACAAATAGTGTTTAAAATATTTAGAATATTTAAAACATTATTATCATAACTCTTTTTGCGAAGAATTTCAACTAATTCTTGAAATTTGTTGTAATTAAATGTCGTCTGTGACACTACACACACTTCTTTTTCCGGAGAAATGGTGAATCTTTCAGCATCTTCGGCATTTTTGATCACAGTGTACGGTCCCTGACACCATCCGCAGATTCCCTGAACTTCCGGGTGATCCGGGTCACCAATGATCACAATATGGGCACCTCTGGCACTTTCTCTCTCAACGATCTTGTGGATCTTCAGCACAAAAGGACAGGTGACATCCACATACCCGAGGCCATATTTTTTAATCTTGTCATAGACTTTACGGCCGACTCCGTGGGAACGTATCACAACGGTGCCATCTTTTAAAGTGGCAAGATCCTCCTCGCTGATCACAGCCACGCCTTTTTTTTCCAGATCTGAGACGACTTCCTCATTATGGATGATCGGGCCCAGTGTGTAGATCGGTGCAGCATCGGAACCGATCAGGTCATAAACACGGTCTACTGCTCTCTGTACGCCAAAACAGAATCCGGCAGTTTCTGCAACTTTTACCTTCATCCATTCACCTTTTTCCTGTATACAGAAAGGATACTCTCAACCACTTCCTCAATCCCCATCTCTGAAGAATCAACAAGAACTGCATCCTCTGCCTGTTTAAGCGGGGAAACGGCGCGGCTCATATCTCTCTCATCTCTGTCAATGATATCTTTCAGGATCTCATCCATATCGCAGGCTTCACCCTTCTCTGTAAGTTCCAGATATCTTCTGTTTGCGCGGGTTTTGGCACTTGCAGTCAAAAAGATTTTTACTTCTGCATTGGGAAGAATAGTGGTTCCGATATCTCTTCCGTCCATAACTACATTGTTCTCGGCCGCAAGGTTGCGCTGCAGTTTCAGAAGATGCGCGCGCACTTCCGGATTGGCAGAACTTACCGATGCCATATTTCCAACCTCTTCCTTACGGAGAAATGCCGTTACATTCTTTCCATTAAGAATCACCTGCTGTTCTCCATTCTCGTAACGGATAGAAATATCTGCATCATGACATGCTTTGGAGATATTTTCATCACCGCTGATTCCTTTTTCCAGAAGATAAAATGCCATGGCCCGGTACATTGCTCCTGTATCTACATAGATAAAGGACAGCTCCTTTGCCACTTTTTTTGCAATTGTGCTTTTTCCTGCACCTGCCGGTCCGTCAATTGCAATATTAATACCCATAATCAAATGCTCCCTTCCTCTTTTCTGTTATTCGATCGCCTGTGCTGCCGCATATGCTGTAGACCACGCGATCTGAAGATTATAGCCACCGGTCACTGCATCCAGGTCAAGCACTTCGCCTGTAAAATACAGATTTTTTACTTTTTTGGATTCCATCGTGGATGGCTGTATCTCTTTTACTGACACACCGCCTCTTGTGATGATCGCTTCCTTAAACTCTCCCATTCCCGTGATCGTAAATGGAAAAGCTTTGATCAGACGGCCAAAAGCCTGACGCTCTTCCCTGGAGATCTCATGTACCGGTTTCTCCCCGGGGATACCGCCAATTTCGATCATGATCGGAGTCAGAGAAGACGGAAAAAGAACACCGATCACATTTTTAAACTGTTTGTTATGATTTGCATCAAATTCACGCAGGATCCGGGCGTCAAGCTGTTCTGCATCAAGCGCCGGCTTCAGATCCAGGAAAGCCTGCAAAGGCTCTTTTTCCAGTTTTTTGCCGATCTGGGCACTTGCAGAAAGGATCAAGGGTCCTGTAACTCCGAAATGAGTAAACATCATCTCGCCAAAGTCTTTATAGAGGACTTTTTTGCCGGATCTTACTGTCAGTTCCACATTCCGAAGGGAAAGTCCCTGAAGTTTGGAGACATAATCTTCTTTTGCCACCAGTGGCACCAGTGATGGTGACTGGGAAACAACTTTATGCCCCGTCTCAGCAGCAAAACGATATCCGTCTCCAGTGGAGCCTGTGGACGGGTAGGAAAGCCCTCCTGTGGCAACTACCACTGCATCAGCTTCAAAAAAGGTACCGTCCGAAAGTAATACGCCGGTAACTTTTTCATCCTGCGTACAAACTTCCTTTACCTCTGTATGAAGATGGATCTGCGCTCCGGCTTTTTTCAGTTCCCGTTCAAGCGCACGGATAATATCTGATGAATGATCCGATACCGGAAAAACCCGGTTTCCACGCTCTGTTTTCAGCGGCACTCCTGCTTCCTCAAAAAATTCCATCACATCTCTGCTTCCATAGGTGTAGAAAGCGCTGTAAAGAAATTTACGGTTTGACATCACTGCCGGAAAAAGTTCTTCGGTATCGGAATCATTGGTGACGTTGCACCGTCCCTTTCCGGTGATGAAAAGCTTTTTTCCAAGTTTCTCGTTTTTTTCCAGTATGTGAACCTGGTGTCCTCTGCGCGCAGCATATACACCGCAGAGCATTCCGGCGGCACCGCCGCCTATGATCGCAACTTTGGACATTACCTGTTATCCTGCCTTTTTTATCTTTTTTATGCACAAAGGAGCCTGCATACAGCAAGCTCCTTTTCCTGTATTGAAATGCGTCTGCATTTCTATGTGTGCTTTATACCGGGTATGCGCCGTTCTTGGTATCTGCCACAGTCTCATCAACTTTGGTCTTCTGAGCCTGACGATATTTAAAGAAGTCCATGGCAACCTGTGGGAACAGTGCGTATGTCAGAACATCCTCATCCTGCTCCTTGTACTGTGCCATCTCACTCTCAAGCTTATCAAGCTCGTCCTCCAGAAGATCTGCCGGGCGGCATGTGATCGGCTCTACATCACCGATACACTTCTTCTGCACTTCCGGGTTAAACGGTCTGGCTGTTGCGCCATACTTACCGCTTAATACGTCTCTTGTCTCTTTTGTCACAACTTTGTAACGCTCGCCCATGATCACGTTAAATACAGCCTGTGTACCAACGATCTGAGAGGACGGTGTAACAAGTGGCGGCTCACCAAGATCTTTACGAACACGCGGAACTTCCTCGAGTACTTCGTAGAATTTATCCTCAGCATGCTGCTCTTTCAGCTGTGATGTCAGGTTGGAAAGCATTCCACCTGGTACCTGGTACAGAAGAGTCTTGATGTTTACACCAAGGTTCTTCGGATTCAGAAGGCCTGTATCAAGAGCCTCATCACGCATCGGACGGAAGTAGTCAGCAATCTCAGCAAGGAGCTGCTGATCAAATCCTGTATCATATGGTGTTCCCTTGAATGTCTCAACCATAACCTCTGTTGCCGGCTGGGATGTTCCAAGAGCAAATGGAGACATAGCTGTGTCGATGATATCAACGCCAGCCTCTACTGCTTTCATGTATGTCATGGAAGCAACACCGGATGTATAGTGAGAATGAAGATCGATTGGGATCTTTACAGTCTCTTTCAGGGCCTGAACAAGCTCCGTAGCCTTGTACGGAACAAGAAGACCTGCCATATCTTTGATACAGATAGAATCTGCACCCATATCCTCGATACGTTTTGCAAGGTCTGTCCAGTAATCAAGTGTGTAAGCATCTCCAAGTGTGTAAGCCATTGCAACCTGTGCATGTGCTTTTTCCTTGTTTGCTGCTTTTACAGCTGTCTGAAGATTACGAAGGTCATTCATACAGTCAAAGATACGAATGATATCGATACCGTTAGCTGCGGATTTCTGTACAAAATATTCTACTACATCATCTGCATATGGACGATATCCAAGGATATTCTGTCCACGGAACAGCATCTGAAGTTTTGTATTTTTGAAGCCGTCGCGAAGCTTACGAAGTCTTTCCCACGGATCCTCTTTCAGGAAACGTAAGGAAGCATCGAAAGTAGCACCGCCCCAGCACTCAACTGCATAGTAGCCGACTTTATCGAGCTTATCAATGATCGGAAGCATCTGCTCTGTGCTCATACGTGTAGCGATCAGGGACTGATGAGCGTCACGCAGGATCGTTTCCACAACTTTCACAGGTTTTTTCTCTATTTCTGCCATAATTATTCTCCTTACAAAATTTTATAAGACGATGGATCAGACGCCAAAGATAGCCATGAATGTACCGGCAGCAACAGCTGTACCGATAACACCGGCAACGTTCGGTCCCATCGCATGCATCAGCAGGAAGTTTGTAGGATCTGCCTCAGCACCAACCTTCTGGGATACACGGGCTGCCATAGGAACGGCAGAAACACCGGCGGATCCGATCAGCGGGTTGATCTTTCCATGAGTAACCTTGCAAAGAAGCTTACCAAGCATGACACCACCAAAAGTACCGCAGGCAAAGGCAACAAGACCAAGAACTACGATCTTCAGTGTATCTACGTTCAGGAACGCCTCAGCACTTGTGGAAGCACCTACAGATGTTCCGAGAAGGATTACTACGATGTACATAAGAGCGTTGGAAGCTGTTTCAGAAAGCTGTTTAACAACTCCGGACTCACGGAACAGGTTTCCGAGCATCAGCATACCAACAAGGGGAGCTGTTGTCGGAAGGATCAGGCAAACAACGATTGTGATAACGATCGGGAAAAGGATCTTCTCAAGTTTTGTAACAGGACGAAGCTGCGCCATTTTGATCTTACGCTCTTCCTCTGTTGTGAACGCCTTCATGATCGGAGGCTGGATGATCGGTACCAGGGACATATAGGAATATGCTGCCACTGCGATCGGTCCCATAAGAGAAGACTGTCCAAGCTTACCTGCAAGGAAAATGGAAGTCGGGCCGTCAGCACCACCAATGATAGAGATCGCTGCTGCTGCTTTACCATTAAATCCAAGGAAAATTGCAAGGAAGTATGCAAGGTAAATACCAAGCTGTGCAGCTGCTCCCATCAGGAAGCTGATCGGGTTTGCGATCAGCGGACCGAAGTCTGTCATCGCACCGACACCCAGGAAGATCAGTGAAGGAAGAATACTCCACTCATCCAGTAAGTAAAAATAATGAAGAAGTCCGCCAACGCCATTGGATGAATCCTCAATGCTCAGCATAATGTCCGGGTAAATATTTACCAGAAGCATACCAAAAGCGATCGGAACCAACAGCAGCGGCTCAAAACCATGTTTAATGGCAAGATATAAGAACACACATGCCACTGCGATCATCAGGTAGTTTCCCCAGGTAAGGTTGAAAAATGCTGTCTGATGGATCAGGTTTGACAGGGTATTTGTTACATAAGACATTTGTCTACCTCCTGTTTAGTTCATTGTTGCAAGAGTATCTCCATTTTCAACGGCAGCACCCTCTGCAACATCGATGCTGGCGATTGTTCCATCCTGAGGAGCAACAACCGGGATCTCCATCTTCATGGACTCAACGATCACTACGCTGTCACCAGCTTTTACGCTCTGTCCAACAGATGCAACGATTTTTACAACTTTTCCAGGAACGGCTGCGGAAACCTTAACAGAACCTGCGCCTGCTGCCGGTGCTGCTGCCTTAGGTGCTGCTGCCGGTGCTGCCTTAGGTGCCGGTGCTGCTGCCTTAGGTGCTGCTGCAACTGGAGCTGCTGCGTTTCCGTTCTCTTCTACAGTAACTTCATATGCTGTTCCGTTAACAGTAATTGTATAACTCTTCATTTTAAAATCCTCCTAAATAATGATTATCTTTTTCTGCGGTTGATCTTACGGATGGAGCGGACTACAAATCCGTCTGTGCTTGTCTTTCCTTCAGAAGCAGCAATCGCTGCTGCAATCACGGCAACAAGCTCACCATCATCTGTAACATCCTCTACGACTGGCTCAGCAACTGGTGCTGCAGCGGCTGGTGCCGGTGCTGCGGCTGCCGGTGCCGGTGCGCTCTCTTTTTTCTTTCCTTCCACAAGGCCAGGAATATATTTGAAAAGAGAGATCACAAAGATCAGGAATGCCAGGATCACAAATACGGTACCAAGACCCATCAGTGTGTTCAGGGCTGCCTTCTCCATATTCTGTGCCAGTGTATAATTCACATCAACAGTAAGAGAAGTCGGTGTTCCTGATTTATCAAATACATAAGTGAAATTCGCTTTGTTTTTCTCGAAGGATACCGGAACAACAACGGTGTACTGGTCATCGGAATACTCTACTGTGATATCTTTTTCATCGATATCACCTTTTTTCTCACCAAGTTCTTCTCTGGAACCGTCCCAGGCGCTTGCTGCGCTCTGTGTGAAAGCATCCTCTGATTCCAGATAGCCCTGGATATCATCCTCGGACATTGCGATGATCGCATCTGTCAGGCCTTTTGTTGTTGTAACAAGCTGACTCTTTACAGAATCATCAACCTCATCAGCAGCCCATGCAGTAGCTGTGCATCCGATCAGAAGTGCAGCTATGCAAAGAAGTGCCATGCAGACAGAAGAGATCTTTTTATAAAACTGTCTCATACGCTCACCTCACTTAGACTGTTCCATGCTTTTTGGATGGACGGTCTTCCCTTTTTGTGAACAGCATCTCAAAAGCACCGATTACATATTTTCTTGTATCTTCTGCTTTGATCACAGTATCCACATATCCTCTTGCTGCTGCAGATGCGATACCGTTCTGGAGTTCTTTGTACTCAGCTGCCTTCTCATTCAATGTAGAAGCGTCAGCTCCCTCATACATGATCTTGGCTGCAAGGGAAGCATCCATCATACCGATCTCTGCGCTATCCCATGCATAAACCATATCTGCTCCGACAGATTTGCTGTTCATGGCAACGTATGCAGTTCCATATGCTTTACCGATCACAACATTTACCTTCGGTACCGTTGCAGATGCAAAAGCATGTACCATCTCACCTACGGATTTAGCCATCATCTTCTCGTTGCAGAGAGTGGCTTTAAATCCGGTTACGTTGGTAAGAGTAAGTACCGGAATCTCGAAAGCGTCACAGAATTTTACGAACTCTGCTGCTTTTCTTGCGCCTCTGGAAGAAAGAGTTCCATCAGAAACCTCTGTCTTATTACCATCAGCGTCATAAGACTCACTTCTGTTTGCAACTGCACCAACAGTAGCTCCGTTCAGGCGGAGAAAACCTGTTACGATATCCTGTCCGTAAGCTGCCTTTGTCTCAAAGAATTCACCATTATCAGCGATTCTTGAAAGAGCGATTGCTGTGTCGCCTGTGCAGCCTGCGATATCATCACATACTCTGTTCAGGTCGTCTGTGCATTCTTTAAAACTGTCATTGTCTTCATTATTCTCAGGAAGCATGCTGACCAGTGTGCGGATCTGTCCAAGAATCTCATCCTCTGTTCCGATACCATCAACAAGTCCTGTCTCCTCACTCTGGAACTGGGCGGAAGCTGAATCGCATTTTTCCACTCTGTTTCCCTCCAGTGCATTCGGAGTGTTTACAAACAGTCTGCCCTTCTTCTCCTCTACAAATGTAAAATCTGTAAGAGCCGGTACAACTGCCATTCCACCGCCGCATGTTCCGAAAACAGCAGTGATCTGTGGAATAACACCGGATGCCAGTGTCTGTTTCAGATAGATCTCACCAAATGCCTCAAGTGCATCGGTAGCCTCCTGAAGACGAAGTCCCGCACAGTCTACAAGACCGATAACAGGTGCTCCAACTTTCAGAGCAAGATCATAAATTTTGGCGATCTTTTTGGCATGCATCTCACCAACTGTTCCGTTCAGTACAGATGCATCCTGGCTGTATACATATACCAGGCTGCCGTCAATCACACCATATCCGGTGATCACACCGTCTGAAGGTGCCTTTTTTTCAGTCATGTTGAAATCTGTAGTTCTGGCTGTGACAGCCTGTCCGATCTCAACAAAACTGTTGGCGTCAAGCAGGGAATTGATCCTTGCAGCCGCTACGCTTTGTGTCGCATTACTCATTATACTATGCCCTCCATTTTTTTATTAATATAACCAAAAATTCAGCCGAGTATAATTGTACCTTTTTTTAAGCGAAAATTCAATACTTTTCGTCATGAATGTTAAAAAATTAACCCCTGACAGATGTCAGGGGTCGACCGATCAGTGAAAATAATCCTGAAAAATCTTATTTACATACCATTTATAGGTGATTCTGCCGATTTTTTCATTCGATGTCACAGAACAGGAGACTATTTCTTTTCCATTCAGCATTGCATGAAGTGTACCGATCTTCTGATTTTCACGTACAGGTGCTGCTATTTTATCCGGAAGTTCTGTTTCCCATATAATTGTTTCTGTTTTTTTCAGAAGATATCTTTTCGTCTGCTCTTTCTCCGGCAGAGACGCATGTACTTTTAATCTCCTCTGCAATTGTTCCGGATATGCTGAATCTTTATCTTTCTCCGGGTATGGACTGTTTTCCTCCGGCACAGCATCTGTCACTGTGATTTCCGGAAGGTCCGGAAGATCCGGGAGAAGCACATAACTGTAATTTTCCCTGCCATACGACAGCAGTTTTTTTGTATCGGACCATTTGTAATTTTTGTTTCCGGGCCAGCCACATCCAAGCAGTGCCACAATAAACAGTTTTTCATCCTGTCGTACAGCACAGACATAACAGTATCCGGCATTGCCGGTGAAACCGGTTTTTCCGGAAATCACACCAGTCTCCATATCCAGAAATGCATTGGTATTATGAACCGAATAATGTTCCTTTCCGGAAATATCTGAGAATGTATAATCCCTGGTCTGTGTGATATGGACAAATGTCGCATTTTTTATGGCATATGCCATGATCAGTGCCAGATCTCTGGCAGTTGTATGATGAACTCCTCCTTCATCTTCTGCATCCAGCCCATTTGGCGTTACAAAATGTGTGTCTGTACATCCCAGTGATTTTGCTTTTTCATTCATCAGGAGCGCAAACTTTTCCACAGAGCCGCCAATATGTTCTGCAATGGCTACTGCCGTATCATTATGGCTTTTCAGCATCAGCGAATATAACAGATCTTCCAAATAAAACTGCTGGCCTTCCCGCATTCCCAGGTGTGTCTGTGGCTGTGATGCCGCATTCCTGGAGACCTGTACATAATCATCTCCGGAGGCCATCTCAAGGGCCAGAATACAGGTCATGACTTTTGTAGTGCTGGCATTTGGCCGTCCTTTATAAGCCTCTTTTCCATACAGCACCCGTCCGGTTTCTCCATCCATAAGAACCGCTGAGAGTGCATAAAGCTGCTCCTCTTTTGCCCACACAGGAAAAATCTGCAGAATAATAAGGACCGCTGTCATCAGCACGACAGCGGCCATACGCCTGTTTTTCATACGATCACCCCACACACATTTCTATAATTGTTTGCAGTAACCATTATATTTTTAATTTTATGCAGAAGTGTCTCCGTGATATAACTTTCTCTTTTTATCTGTCAAACTTGTTATCCATTAAAAGTCAGATTCCATCGTTCGGAAAGATGTCCCGGACGAACTGCCAGCGCAGAGAGTTCTTCAAGCATATCCGGTGCTTTTTCCAGAGCTTCTTCCATAAGGCTGTCCAGTTTCAGAAGTTCTTTTCTGCAATCAACCTCCGGTTCCGGGCTCATAAAAAACTCTGTGATAAAAGCAGCTCGTTTCTTTCCTGCCGGAGAAAGAGCATGTTCTGAAAGTCTTTTCTTTCTTCCTCCATCATCGCATACCAGAATACAGGTAAAAATCTTCATCATCTTCAGTGACAGGTAAATATTCCAGGTACGAATAGCCGGCAGTACCTGATGAATCGTCCAAGCACTGAAAAAATTTGCGCGGATACCGTGGGACGGATAAAAATGCAGAGGATTCTTTCCAGTCTCATACATCAGCATACGGTCAAATTCTTTTTCCAGAAGTGTATGGGAAATCTTGCCCTCTTTTGCTACCTGGTTTACATAGGGGTGACAGGTAGAATCCAGAATATAGTGGCATCCAAATCCCAGCATATATGCCATCAGTGCCGGATTTTTTTCTTTCCTGACCCTGGCCATACCTTTTTCAAAAAATTCCCTTGCTTTTTCTCCATGCATCTTTACTCCATACTGTGTCACCGGATTTTTTGATATAAAATAATAAAAGAGAATATCCGGGCCATGCTGTCCGATCCGATACAGATTTCCATTGCTGCGGATCAGATGCTGCAATTTTTCAGGAAGTTTTCGGCAAACCCTTTTTCCAAAAAGATCATGTGTGTAAGTTGTGGGCATTTTCTGTTCCTCCTCTTTTGCTTATAAAGTGGACATAATCCTCCCCCTGTACAGCAGATTCTGGTATCTGTTAATGTCTTCTGCTTTCTATACATCCAGTTTCAACTGAATTTCTTCCTCAGCCTCCGCCTTAAAATCTTCCAGCTGAACAGGATCCATTTCCGGAAGTTCATCAAGGCCCTGAACACCAAAGCAGCGCAAAAATTCCTCCGTTGTTCCAAGAAGGATCGGACGTCCCGGTGCATCCAGACGGCCAAGTTCTCTCACCAGATCATAATCCATCAATTTATTAATGGCATGATCACATTTCACACCACGGATTTTTTCAATTTCTGCTTTTGTGACAGGCTGTTTGTAGGCAATGATCGAAAGTGTCTCAAGCATAACATCTGTCAACGTTGGTTTTTTCGGCTGTGCAGCAATCCTTATAAGGGAATCGTAATATTCTTTTTTTGTGCAAAGCTGAAAGGAATTCTCTAATTCAATAATCTGAATTCCCCGTTCTTCCTCCTGATAATGAATCATCATATTGCGGATGATATTCTCTGTTGTTGTAACATCCTGCTGGATTGCTTTGGCAATACGGCTTAATTCTACTGCTTCGCCCATTGCAAAAAGAATCGCTTCAATTTCCCCTTCAATTCGTTTGATTTCCACTTATCGTCCTCATTCCTGCTGTGTTATTCTTCCGCAAACTCTGTCAGATTCTTCCATGTTTCCGGATCCGTGATAACTTCTATGTGAATATCATCAAAAAGATCTGCCTGTTCTGCATGAACATGTCCCATTTTCATCAGCTCCAAAATCGAAAGAAACGTAACGATCAGCTGTACTCTGGAATGCTGATCTTCCATCAGCTGCCGAAAACTGAATTTACGATGTTCTTTTGCATAGTCCCGCATCTCCAGGAGTTTGTCTGACAATGAAATTTCTTCTTTTTCGATCCGGCCAAATTTGCTTCGGATAGGATCAATTTTATTTTCCTGCCTGCGGATCAAGCTCTGATAAATCGCACTCATCTTTTCCAGTGTCAGCCCCCGCAGGAGTTCCTGTGGATCAGATGGTGGTGCATATTGCAGCACTTCCTCCGGAAGATCCTGTTTCCGGTAATAAACTCCTGCCGCGTCCCCGAGTCTGTCCCTTAATTCATAGGACATATATTTGTACATCTTATATTCCAGAAGTTTCTGCACCAGTTCTGCTCTCGGATCTTCCTCTTCACCTTCTTCGTTGATTTCTTTAGGAAGGAGCATTTTGCATTTGATATCCAGAAGAGTAGCTGCCATGACCAGAAACTCGCTCATAACGCCAAGATCTTCCTTCTCCATGGAATGCAGATATTCCATATACTGGTCTGTGATCTCCACAATAGGAATATCATAGATATCAATCTTGTTTTTGTCAATCAGATGCAGCAGCAGATCCAACGGACCCTCAAACACATTTAATTTAACAGATATTGCCATAACATTTCCTCATTTCATTTATTCGGAAGGTTTTACATCAATCACCAGCAATTCTCTTGGGTTGCGTATCCTCAGAGGAAGCGTATGCTCTCCAAGTCCTGCACTGACAAACATGTGCTGGTTTCCCTTATGAAAATCTCCGCAGCAGAAAGGCGGCAATACCAGATACTGAGGAGAAGAAAGCCCATGATGCTCACTGAATCGTACAACACCTCCATGATAATGTCCGGACAAGATCATATCTGCACCCCATTCATAATATGTTTTTCCGTATTTGGGGTTATGTGCCAGGAGAACCTGCATTCCATTTCTTCCCGGTTTTCCTATCAGTTTTTCCATGACTTCTTTTTTTAGTTTGGGAGATCTTGGCTTATGATAATATTCAATAGGCAGTTCCAGCCCCCAGAAACAGATGCTGTTTCCTTTCAGGATCGCATGTTCATGTTCATTTCTCAGAATATGCACCCCCGCCTTTTTCAGCGTTTTTTCATATATCCTGTATTGTTTTCCGTTTTCTTCTGAAAGAGACATTTTATATTCATGATTTCCCAGGGCATAATATACCGGAAAATACTGTGCAAGCTCTTTCAGCAATTTGCATGCAGTCACCAGCGTATCCGGACAGGTACGTACCGCCATATCTCCGGCTGACAGTACAGCATCCGGTTTTTCCCTGCGTATCGCTTCAATAAGTCCGGCATTATCTCTTCCGTAAGAAAATCCATGAAGATCTGCAAGTAAAACAAATCGTATCCCTTCCGGATTCCGGATTTTATTCGTATAAATCTGGTATTTTTTTATTCTGAATTTTTTCATTTTATTTTCCAAAACCACAATTCGGGAATGTACAGACCGGACAGTTCAGACAGAGTCCACCTTCTCCAAGTGCGTTAATTTCTTCCGCTTTTATTTTATCATCTGCCATTATTCTCGGAAGGATCAGGTCAAATACTGTCCTTTTTGCATACATGACACATCCCGGAAGGCCGAGTACCGGAATCTGTCTTCCATTCCGTTTCAGATATGCCACCAGAAGCATTGCTCCCGGAAGTACCGGTGCGCCATAAGTTATGATCTCCGCTCCCGTATCACGGATTCCTCCGGGGGTTCGGTCATCAGGATCCACACTCATTCCTCCGGTACAGATGATCAGATCCGCCCCCTCATCTGCAAAAGAAAGAACTTCTTCTGTGATCAGTGCTTTGTCATCACCCGGCATTACCTGCCCGATGATTTCAGTTGGAAATTCAGAAAGTTTTTCTTTCAGCACAGGAGTAAATGTATCCCGGATCAGGCCTTTTCTGATCTCACTTCCGGTTGTGACAATACCGACTTTTTTTTGATGATAGGGCAGGATATCAAAAACAGGATACTCTCCTGCAGCTTCTTTGGCAGCGTCCATTTTCTCTTTTTCGATCACAAGAGGAATAATTCTGGTCCCTGCGATCTTATTTCCTCTTTTTACCGGAAAGTCCCCATGTCTGGATGCGATCATCATCTCTCCAAGAGAATTGACTGCCACAAGTGCTTCTCGTCGGATCTTCAGAACACCATCTATTTCTGATACCACTTCTATCTTACCTTCTTTGATATCTGTTCCATGCATTTTCAAGGAATCGCCCGCACAGATTCTGTAAAGAATTTCTGCCGCCTCATTTTCATGAAGGATTCCTTCTTTTTTTTCCCAGACAAAAAGGTGTTCTTTTCCTACTGAGAGCAAAAGCGGTATATCGTCTTCTTTTACCACATGCCCCTTTTTGAAAAGAACGCCTTTTTTTTCATCTTTTATAATCTGTGTGATATCATGGCACAGAATGTGTCCTACTGCATCTTCTGTTCTGATCTCTTTCATGCAAAATCCCTTCTCTGTTCTGTTATTTCTCCAATCCGCTTTATTATACATCCTGTCAGGCATTTTTGTCAAAAACATGTTTGCATTTACAAAATGCTGCCTATAAAAGATATTCCCATGCCGCACGTTTCAGCCAGTCGTGATAATCCGCTTTTTGTACTGTCTCTCCATACAGGATATCAATACTTCCTATTTTCTTTCCATTCTGATAGTATTCCTGTTTTCCGGCTTTTTCTCCTTTTTTCACCGGAGCAGTCTGTTCTTCTGGAAGAACCACTTTCTTTTTCACATGATCCGGTTTTGTTCCATCTGTACTGAGATATCGGAATTTTCCTTTATAGACAAGACTGGCTTCCTGCTTTACTCCCTTTCGGATCTTCAGAGGTTTCAATTTTTCCGGTACATCATCTGTATATAATATACATTTTGAAAAGCCATAATTTAAAAGGGCAGCCGCATCACGAAATCTTGTTTTGGGGTCCGGCGCTGCCATCACAGAAGCGATCAGTGTAATCCCGTTTCTTTTTGCCACTGCACTGAGACAATATTTGGCAATACTGGTACTTCCTGTTTTCAGTCCCATACATCCTTCATAACTCCGAAGCAGTTTATTTGTATTCGTCAGAGTAAATTTGGAGGAACCTTTTCTGGTTACATGGGTAATATCTTCCATCCATACCGACGAATATGTAAGAACTTCCGGATACCGACTGATCAGTTCCCGGCTCATAAGTGCAATATCATAAGGAGTGGTATAATGATCTTTTGATTCTGTCAACCCACAACAATCCACAAAATGTGTGTTCTTCATGCCAAGTTTCTCTGCCCTCTGATTCATCTGTTCCACGAAGGCCTGCTCAGTCCCTGCAAGATGTTCTGCCATTGCCACGCTGGCATCATTTCCGGATGCGATCACAATACATTTGATCATGGTTTCTGCTTTTTGTGTTTCCCCTTCTTCCAGATATACCTGGGAACCGCCCATGGATTTCGCATAAGCGCTTGTCGTGATCGTATCATCCAAATGCAGCCTGCCATCCCGAATGGCATCAAAGATCAGGATCAGCGTCATAATTTTTGTAATGCTTGCAGGGCTTCTTTTCGTATCCGGATCTCTGGAATAGATCACTGTGCCTGTCTCTTTCTCCATCAGTACCGCACCTGGTGCTTCAATAAGGTTCTGATTTGAATTTTCCAGCGTTTCGTCAGGTTCTCCCCGGACACCAAGAGGGCTGAAAATAAAATTCAGTGCTATGCTCCATACCACTATACTCTTTTTGATCCTGCTGTATTTCATAAACTCACTCCTATAAAATTCTCTCTGTTCTATTTTAAAGGCTTCTGTCCTGAAATATGCCAGAAATCCCAAAACAGACCGAAGAGAACAAAAGCTCTTTGCTTCCATTCTCCCGGTCTCTTTCTTATGAAAACAGTAAGGGAATCGTATTTTTTATACAGTCATTGTGAGAATACCTGTCATATCTGGCTTTTTCATTCACAAAAGTAAGAGATGCCTCTCTGTTTTCCATTGTTAAGGCAGCAACACCTGTGGCAATTTCTTTTGGATCTTTTCCATAGGCTGCCTCTGCTTCTTTCACGATCCGGACATTTTCTGTATTTGCCAGGATTTCTTTCAGATAGTACCGTAAAACAGGTTTTTCCCAGACTGTATACTGACCCAGGGGAATATTCTGAAATGTAACTGCGGCAACGGCATAGCCATTTTCATCCACTTCGTAACTGTCTGGCACAAAAGTCACATAATCTTCATAATGATGAGAAACGCCCGCCAGATCTGTTCCTTCTACAGAAAAGAAAAATGTTGGATTTCCATGCGCCCAGATAATATCCGCTTCTTTTATTTTCTTCATTACAGTAATCGTTCCAAAAGGCAGGATCACAGGTGTATTTTCGGCCTGCAGAAAAATCTCACTCGTCAACGCACCTTCTTTTTTCTCAAAAACAACGGTTTTGTCATAATTGCCTTTGTAGTTCTCCGGATTTTTTGTTTCCACGATTCGGAACTTCCCACCGTTTTCCTCTGTGATCAGAAGTTCTTCCGTATAGTACGATTCTCTGTCGCTGTCATATCTTAAAATTCTCTTTTCGCCCAGATCATCTTCATAGGCTTTCTTTTCCTGGTTCCACTGATAAACTGTAAATTCCGCTCCGGTAAGCGGCTCTCCAGTATATACATCTGTTTTTTTCAGGCGGATAACTCCCTTATATTCTGGTACTTTTTTATTCTGTACTTCCAGAAAAAGACTTACGCTTTCATCTGATATATCTACTTCCTGTTCCCATTTTCCTTCATATCCTTTCGGATTCCTGGTTTCTGTTATTTTAAATTTTCCGGTATTATCAGCTGTCTGCAAAAGTTCTTCACTGACATAAAGCTGCTGTTCACTGTCATATTGCAGAACTGTTCCTGTTGTCTTATACGCTTTCCTGGCAGCACTGTATTCATACAGCCTAAACTCTGCATCTTCCAGAATATCTCCGGTTTCTTCATCCGTTTTCCGGATTTCAATTTTCCTTTTATTTTTCTGATAATTCAGGGCTTCAAAGGTAAAGGTTTTAGCTGTTCCTGGCTCTGTCAGCCTGATATCTTTCTGCCAGTTTCCAGTATAATTTACAGGTGCTTTTGTCTCACGGATGCGGAATTTTCCCTGATTATCCTCCGTATAAGAAAATTTTTCCGAATTATAGGTTCGCTTCTGTTTGTCATAAGTCAGTGCTTTTCCGGTTTTTCCATAACTTCCTGTCTTCTTGCTCCATTCATATAAAGTAAATGCCGCACCGGCAAGCGGATCTCCGGTATCACCATCTTTTTTTGTAATAACAACTGTTCCACTGATATCCATAATATCTGTCACACTTACAGCCGTTGTTTTTCCGGATAAAACAGTAAAACTTTTAATCGCTGTGCTTAAGAGATAGCCTGTTGGTGCCTTTATTTCTTTCACATAATATTTACCCGGAATCAATTTGGAAAATGTGTAAACTCCCGTTTTATCTGTGGTTCCGATCTCTATCCTCTGATCTTTTTTATATCTGGTACGGTAACCGGACTTCAATGCTTCTGCCGCATAGATCGCATACTGTGCACCTGCAATCTTTTTTCCGGTATTAGCCTCTGTCTTGGTAATTTTTACATTTCCGTAACCAGATGGTTTCATTGAAAACGTGAGCTGTCCTCTTGTTCCCTGATATACGTATGCTCCAAAATCCTGCACTCCATCTTTTCCTGTCTGTGATTTTCCATCTACCAGAATATAAGAAACCGGCTGTAACAGCATTTTACAGGAATACTTTTGTGATGCTGACGTCTCCAGTGGAAAGATCAGGTAAAAGCGGGCCCCATCTTTCAGAGTCAGACTTGTACCACTCATCATATTCGGACTTGTCAGATGTGCTTCCCGGTCTGCTGCACTTTCCCAATAGGCAAGCTGCCAGGTTGCTGTGGCCGGCCTGGTTATTATAATCCCATTTCCCGCTTTTCCTCCATCTGTTATTTTCAAAAGCGGGCTCATCTGAAATCCGTTTTTCATACTATTCGGTATATACGGCAGATTGTCCGGCCTCGATCGAAATACACTAAGTGGAATTGTCTGACCAGTTGCAGATATCCAGCCGTTTTCTCCATAAACAGACAAAGCAGCTTTATTTCTGGGTGGAATCGTTAATGTCCTGATCTTATTCAGGAAACGGTTGATTCCCACATGCTCCACCTCAGTTTCTGTCGCATAGCCACAATCATTAAAATATGCTTTAGAAAGAGCAATGTGTGTAAAAACATATCGATTCTGCCATTTCGACCAGTTTATGTGACCGCAGGATGGATCATAACTGGTTCCCAGATCTCCCGGACCGCCATATCCAAAATACAGCAGTTTCTGAACTGTAGAATTTTTCAGCACTTTGACTGCATCATTTTTCAGTGTAGTGCTGTCCACGCCATCTTTTGTGGCTTTCAGACAATATAAGGGAGAAACTTTTTCTGCTCCCGTATCATCTACATAGTGTACGGATCGATAAGTGCAGCCCATGCGGGTCTGGTTTCCGGATCCCCAGAAATCATTTGCAGCTGTCCAGATTTCATCACAGTAAACTCTTGTCCAGACATCCAGGTAGTACTGAGAAGCACCCAACGCAGTAACCGCAAGAGTCTCATTGTCGTCTGCCGTTACCTGTGCACTTTCCGTCTGCGTAAAACTCTCCGCAAGAGCCGGTGAAAACGCAATCATTTCTCCATTTTCAATATCCTGGATCAGTTCCTGTGCTTCTTCGCTGTTTCCGGTCAGAAGATCTGCATTTTCCTCCGAAAAGACCGCAAAATCCGCTTCCTCACCGGACTGCTGCTCTTCTTCTGAAAAAATTTCTGCTGTTTTCTTATCATTTTCAGAAAAATTTCCAGACTGTTTATTTTCCGAAATCTCTGTTTCGGAATCACCCTGTGCCAGTGTTTCTTCTGTATCAGAAACTACATTTTGTTCCTGCTGTATACTTTCTGTTTCTGATCCACCATCTTCTGGATCTTCATTTTCCACAGCTTCCTCTATCTCTGGCAGATATTCTGAAGAGATTCCCATAACCGTACTGGCAGAAGCAGCTATGGAGGAACCAAAGATCAGCAGTGCCAGCAATGTACCGGTTATTTTTCTTTTCAATTTTTTCTTCCTCCTTTCCTGAGTACCAGAATTCCGGCAAGAAGGGCCACTTCTTCCAAAATCAGGAAAAATCGGATTCCTGTATCATCTCCTGTTTTTACCGGAGCTGTTTTCCCGGAGGAAGCTCCTGTTTTCCTGGAATATCCATCAGAATTTTCTTCTTTTTCGGACTGCCCGGCAGGAGTTTGAGATGGCTGTATTTTTTCTTTTTGATCTTCTTCTACGGAAAATATCCATTTTACATCCCCGTTACGAAGTGCAAAATCATTATTAAGCTCTGATGGAACTGTAATCTGGAACTTCATTTCTCCGGATTTTCCCGGTTGGAATATTCCCAGCGAAACAGCTTTATTCAGAGAAACAGCCAAAAGATCTCCGGAATACAGTTTCTTTCCATCCATTGATATCACAAGCTTTAACTTTTTCAGAAATTCCTGATCTTTCACAGACTTACATTCCGCTGAAGTGCGGAAAAAAATCTCCGCCGTATTTTCCGTTGCATTTTTGATCTTAACAGAATCCTCAAGAACATCTCCCGGCATTGCCGCAGAAAATCCTGCAAAGAAATCTTCCGGAGCCGCGATCAGTTTATGTGCGTCTCTCTCAAATACTACCCTGAGCTTAACCTGACTCTTCCGTTTTACAACCCGGCCGTTGGTATCATGTATGCATCGCAGGATCTCCTGATTTCCCCAGGGCGACATAGCATTAAAATCCGGTGAAAAATTTGCAGCCTGAATGGCATCTGCCACGATCGTGATCCCCAGTTTTTTCTCCTGATAAGGTTCTGTCCATTCTTCCGGTATTGTCACTCCGGTAAAGATATCTGCGCTTTCTCCCTGCTCCAGCTTTCTGGTACAGTAAAAATACGCACCTTTTTTTACCCAGTATTTCGGCATTCCCGTCAGATTGGTGTCATTTAATCCTTTTCGGTTTTCCAGGTTATCTGCATACGTGATCTTCACTCTCACCCAACACGGTTCCGAACGATTTGTGATCCTTGGGATTTTGGATATCCTGTCACCAGGAAGGACCATTTTCTGATTCTGATACAAAATTTCTTTTCCATTCTTTTTTTCCAGTTCTTTCATCGAAATATTGATATCACCGGTAGAAATATGGTTCGTCACAGTTACTGAATCCGAAAATTTTCCATACGCAGATACACACATTGCAATACTGCCAGCTGTCAGAATTCCCGCCAGTATCCATTTAAGAAATTTCTTCAAGCTTTTCACTCCTCTCTGTATCTGCAGATATCGGGTTTTTAAAATAGTTCCAGGCACTTTCAAAATCAGAAAATCCTTCTGCCTGAACCGATTCTTCATACACATTGATCTCAAAGTCAGTAATACTGTCCTTATATGTATCATCGATCTTAGACGAATCAATGCGGAATCCGCTGCATAAAGGTGTGGTTTTCTCTCCTTCCGTGACAACATTTCGATAGTAATAATACCCGTCTTCATTGTTATACAGCCAGTTTACTGTATCCAGTCCAAGAAGTTCCACCCCTTTTCCAACATCATAATTGGAGTAGGAAAGAGCCATTCTCACATAACAATCCGCATGAAATCCTCTTTCACCACCGGAAAAGTTTCCTGCCCAGATTTCTTTAATATAGGAGGGATTCTCTTCCACTGGTGTCGGAGTCGGATCCGGAAAATTTTCTTCTATTTCTGTTGTCACATGTCCTACTGCCAGTGTATTTACTTTCTGATCAGAAGCGGAAAGATATGCAGCTGTTCCTGCTGTCAAAAGAAAACCGGCAGTAAGAAAAAAACATACAGAAATTTTCAGATTTTTCATCTGGTGACACCACCAGCCTGTCCTTTATTCTGATTTACATATTTCTGATATGCAGCCTTGGCCTGTTCCAGAACAGTTGTACTGTCATCCCCGGTATTCATGGACTGAATCGCATAAGCACGCACCGGCATATCCAGCTGCTGTGTATCCAGCTGTCCTTCAATGATATTGGCAAAAGTTACTGTGTCAAACAGTGTTGTTGTTTTTTCTCCCGGATTTAAAATATGGTTGTAAGCGTAGGTATACACCATATTCTGTCCGATTTCCTTTTTTTCCAGCTGTGTCCAGTCATTGTTCTTTGCATAACTGAAAAGTTCTGTTTTTGCCAGGGCATTTCTGGTCCCGTCCTGAGCCGCGGTAATTACTTCACTGACAGGCACCGACACCTCCAGATACACAAACGCTTCGTTTACGCCAACATTCTTTACATATGGATCTTTTTTGATCACCTGAGTAGGAACAATCTTTGTATTCTCTTCCGGTTTCCACCCTGGTTCATCCAGTTCAATATCTACTTTACCCACTGTAAAACTGTTGGTAGTTGTTTCAAAATCTGTAAGATATGCCGCAGTTCCTCCAGCTGCCAGTGCTGCGATCATTGCTCCAAGTGCGATTCCTTTTACCATTTTTCTGTTTTTCATCATAAATTCATTCCTCCATGCAATTTTTTTTATTCTTTTTTGGGGTATATGCCAGATCAGAGATCACTGACAGACCTGCCATAATACATACGGCAGTAAATGGGATCCGGGCTTTCAGAAAATATATGATATAGCCCAGATAAGGCAGGCAAAAGACCACCCGCCCGATGATCTGCGACTTTGCCACAGGAATCGGATCTGCGTTCTTGTTGGCGTCGCCTTTTGTGATAAAGGTACCTTCTTCTTTCTTCACAACTCTGTGTGTAACAACGGTATCTTCATTATGAAATGTGATAATATCTCCCGTTTCAGGGGAATACGCTCCTTCTTTTGTAAAAACAACGGCTCCTGTTGGAATCTTCGGTTCCATGGATCCGGAATAAACCACATATGGGCGTATCCCGAAAAGACCCGGAAGGAGAAGTACCATAGCAACTATGAGCATCAAAAACAAAGCTGCATTAAATATACATCGAAACAATATTTTCATTTCTATATTCTGTTTTATATACTATTTTGACAAAGATTTCCTGCTGTGGGAAAAGAAGTTTTTTATCCCGATCGTCCGAAAGATCTGGCGGCGACCGGCCCCAAATATACTGGTCCATAAAAACCTGCTTTCTGTCTGTTTCGCAATAAAAATTGTGGATATCATATGGAACGGAACCGTTCCGAAAAGTTCATCTTATAAAGACGCTTATAGATAAAAATAAGATCTGTTTCAGATGTTGTTATTATAAAACCGGACTGCTGATAAGTCAACGAAATTCGTCCGACAAAATTCGACCATAAATTCCGACTTTCCAGAGAATTCCAGAAAGGAACTGCCACAGTCTTTTACTCCGGCAGTTCCCGGCAATTACTGTTGCGTAAGAGAATAAATACACTCCAGCGGAATCATCATGATCTCCTGTATTTCTTTTTTCTCCTCTTCTCTGTTTTTTCCTGTAACCGGAATTTCGATTCGAAAAGCCGGCTGATGTATTGTTTCGCCATAAAACTGTTCAGGCCTTCCCATATTTCTGCGGTCCGACTGTTTCTCATAATCCATAGAATATCGTTCCAGTTTTCCTCTTGTACATTTTTTCAGATGACGCGCCAGGCGATAGCCTTTCTGACCAGCAGAAAATCCCTGTTCCTGCCTGTAATAGATGATCTTTTTTCCTGAACTGCAAAAAAACAGGAGCCCCCTGCTTGCATATTCCTGAAAGATGCGTATCAGTGCTTTTGTCTCATTTTCACTTGCCGGCTGCTGGTGTATCTTTTTTCTGTTGCAAAAACTGGTCGGAAAATTTAAAGCCGGATCCATTCCCCTGGCATTGCACACAAATTCATCACAGGGAACATCCTGCATTTTCAGCATCTGCCGAAAGATTGGATTACGCACAGTTCCATAGCCTTTTCGGCAGATCTCATATCCATCCGGATTCACTACCGGAATAATACAAAGTCTTGTCTGATCCAGAAGTTTTCTCACCTCATAAAATTCCTGAACAGTCCATCCACACTCATAATTCCGGCAAAGTTCCACTGCTGTTTCCGCAAGCCTGTCCGACATCTGCCCATCTGTTCCGGAAAAACCAGCTATACAGAAAATACATAGATCTCCGGTCCCTATTTCAAGCATGGGGATCATCCGGTCATCGTGGCTTTTTCCGATCACACGGAACTGTGTGAATTTCTGATATCTCTGAGCCGCTTCCCAGAGCAGATAATAAATATTTTCATAGGTTTTTTCCTGTACTGTTTCCATCTTTTCTTTCCCCCGATCTTTCCGTCATTTTATTATTTATGTATGCGGGAAAGCATAAAAAAAGAACCGGTATCTTAACACCGATTCCTTTTATTCACAAAATAATTCAGGATTCCGCCACCTACAATGATCACCATGGCAACCGCAACCACTCTCTTGGCGGCTTCCTGGGGCAGCTGCCCCTTTGATCCAATGGAAGCCTCATAAAAAGTCAGCGTATAATCAATTTCATGAGGTGCCCCCATGGCCAGTGTATCTGCGATCACTTCCATTTTATCATCCAACGCAGTAACTGGTATGGTAAATACAGAATTTCTGCCCTCTTCGCTTTCGTTCTGGAACTTCTCCCCGTCAACGATCATATAATCATAATTGGAACTGCTCCACTGAAGTTCTGCATACATTCTGCCATTCTTCACCAGCATCAGTGTTGGAGAAGATACACTGGCTTTTCCACTGCCGCCTTCCAGATCTACCTGTATGGAATATTCCCCATCCTCCAGATCTGTTTCTATTCCATTTTCCTTCTGCGCCGCAGCCACAGATACCGGTCCTGCCAGCATCAGTGCGAGAAACAGTACCGGCATTATCTTTATCATGTATTTCATTTCTTTTCTCTCCATTTTCCCGTTCTTTTTGTATCACTATAGCACAATGCATGTTTTCTGTAAAGAACCCTTCCGCCTGTTGAAATGTTCCCTGCTTTCAAGTATAATAGAGAGAAATTTGTGTACAAACGAAAGGAATGAACAGAGATGATCGAAACTAAAAATCTCACCAAAACCTTCGACAGTTTTACTGCTGTGGATTCTCTGGATCTTCGCATAGAAACCGGCGAATTTTTTGGACTTCTTGGTCCCAATGGTGCCGGCAAAACTACTACGATCAGTCTGCTTTCCACTTTGCTTCTGCCCACTGCCGGAGAGATCCTGATCAATGGACAGACATTGGGACGCAACCGACCGGATCTGAAACGTAAGATCAGTGTGATCACACAGGAATATTCCATGCGTCAGGATATGAATATGGATGAGATCATGGAATATCAGGGACGTCTTTATTTCATGCCCAGGAAAGAAATCAAAGAAAAAACAGAAGAACTTCTGGATTTCTGCGGACTTCTTCCTTTTCGAAAACGTACGGTACGTAAGCTTTCCGGAGGAATGAAACGAAAACTCATGGTATGCCGCGCTCTTCTCACAAGTCCCGAAATTCTTCTTCTGGATGAACCTACTGCAGGAATGGATGCGCTCTCCAGGCGGCAGATGTGGAATCTTCTCCGTCAGCTCAACGGAAAAAATCTTACCATTCTTTTAACCACTCATTATATGGAGGAAGCTCAGTCTCTCTGCAACCGGGTAGCGCTTATGGATCACGGCAAGCTGGAAGAGATCAACACGCCCTCCGGTCTGATCGAAAGTCTGGGTAAATATACCGTTGACCAGGAAACTCCCGAAGGTCCCAAAAGCCACTATTTTCACAGCAGAGCTGATGCTATTGCTTTTCTGTCCTCTCTGGACGGGCAGTGTACCCTTCGTGAAACAACTCTGGAAGATGTTTTTGTAGAACGTGCAGGCAGACACCTGATGCAGCGATGATCTGCCATATATCATATTACTAATAGAATGGACGATGAATATCATGGGAATACTTACTATTTTATGGGAAAAATGGGTAGAATTTCGAAGAGATTTTTATAAGATCACACTGGCTGCCATGATCGCACCTTTAATGTATCTTATTGTTTTCGGAATGGGAATACAGACCTCTTCCCACGGGGAACCTTATCTGAACTTCCTGATCCCCGGAGTCGTTTCACTGACTACTATGAACGGAAGTTTTAATGCAATTGCCCAAAACTTAAACGTACAGCGTCTTTACGAGAAGGCATTTGACCAGGTCATGATCTCGCCAACTCCTCTGTGGCAGTTTATTGCAGGTCAGATCATCGGTGGCAGTCTCCGCGGTCTTTATGCAGGCGGAATCATTCTTCTGCTGACTATGCCCATTGGAACGGGACTGGTCTTCAATGGATGGTCTCTGCTGGTAATGTTTTTAAATGGTGCTGTATTTTCCGCAATTGGAGTTGTCGTTTCTTTCCTTGCGAAAAATCATGCGGATGTGCCCCGTTTTTCCAACTATATCATTATGCCAATGGCTTTTCTGTGTAACACATTCTTCTCTACAGAAAAGATTCCGGGATTTCTCGGCAATTTCGTGGCTGCACTTCCTTTGTCGCAGACCAGCCATCTGATCCGTACCATTGCTTCCGGCGGTGCGGTAAACTACATCAGTATTCTGATCCTGGCAGCTTATCTTGTTGCATTCAGCATT
Source organism: Blautia sp. MCC283 (assembly GCF_018785565.1). NCBI lineage: Bacteria > Bacillati > Bacillota > Clostridia > Lachnospirales > Lachnospiraceae > Blautia > Blautia sp. MCC283. Next base: position 111,392 of record NZ_WQQB01000028.1, read on the forward strand.
GCCGCTTCCTGGTTTATCTATAAGAAGAAAAATCTGTAACCATGCTCTGCAACTGATGGTTTCTGCTCATTGAACAAAACTTGTCAAGCAGATATTCGCAAGCCATATTCGCTACTTGCTCATAACCGAATAACAATTATATATCTGACAAAAAATCACCGGCTTCTCTGAAGATTGAGAAACCGGTGATTTTTGTTATATCTTTGTTATCCTATTCCGTGATCAGATATCTTTTTTTCTTCTTCTCACAATTACATATCCGCCTGCAAGAAGTGATGCCACGGCAAGTGCTGACATTGTTCCGATCGGTGAATTATCGGCTGTAGATACCGCACTTCTGGAAGTACTTCCATTACCTCCATTGGAGGAAGTTGCTGATGCCTCTCCTGTTACCGTTGCATCCGGATCTGTACCTGTCTGACCGTCTGTACCATCCGCACCAGGAGTTCCCGACGGAGTTAACTCTGCAGATTTGAACTGATATACCGCAGACTCGATGGTATCAAGCGGCTGCCAGTTACCATTGGTGTAAACATATTTCTGGAAGAATACATACAGATTGTAAGTATCTGCTTTTTTAATTCCTTTGGTAGAGCCGATCTTCCATGCTGTATGCTGCTGTTTGGCAGTTGGATTGGCAGCAGTGCTCCAGTAAAGCGGAACCCACTTCACATCACCCTCATTTGGATTCGGATTTGTCGTTCCTGCACCGATAACCGTAAAATCATAGAAGGTATTCGGATAGAACTGAAGTGCATCATCCAGTCCCTGCACAATACTGTCTGTTACAGGCGGAATATTTGCTCCCGGTACATTAGTCGGAGATGGTGTCGGAGTTGCCGGTCTTGAAGACTGAGACAGTGTAATCTTAAAGGATTTTGCTGTTTTTACAACACCATTGATCGTTGGCTGTAAATCAATATCTTTTCCCTTGGAATCTTTCGCTGTGAGGTATACTTCAATTTCTTTATCCGGAAGATTATTAAGTTCGATATTAAAGGATTTATCCGCTTTGATATTTATGCTTCCGCTTCCACCGTCTTTATCGGATCCTTTTACTTTCCAGGTGTAGTTACATACACCATCTGCACCGATGATACAGGTAACCGTAGCGGAAGAATGATCACGCCAGCTTAATCCGGTCCAACGGAGAGACGCTTTCGTGGTAGTGGTTTCTTTCGGACGTTTGGATTCAAGCAGTTTGATCCTCTTGGAGACTTCCTGTTTGTCTTTATCCTCGAACCATACCAGAAGATCAATCTTGTTCTTGGAATCAAGCTTATCCAGCGGGATTGAGAAATTACCTGCTTTGGAAACATCAACTTTGTTCTTTTTATCATTTTTTGCAGTTTTACCACGTACTACCCATTTATAATAACAGGTTCCTGCTTTGGTAGTATTCAGGGTTATGGATACCTTTGTACGGCTTGACCACTTGGAGCCAACGGCTTTTATAACTGGTTTGGTAACCGGAGCCGCAGTCTGTGTAATGGTCTTTTTTGCAGGCTCTGCATTTACAGATCCATCCGTTGCTTTTACCCATACATAGAGATCAACTGCGCCGCCTGTAAGGTTCTTAAGAGAAACGCTTGCTGTTTCTCCAGCTGCGATCGCTACGCCCTCAGTGGCGTCATCTATGGATGGAGCTGCTGCACCTTTCGCAACCCATTTATAGTAGTATGTACCGTCTTTATCTGAGGTGATCGTTGCTGTTGCGGTAGTTGATCCGTTCTTCCATGTAGAGCCTGTGATCTTAACGGTCGGTCTGTTGGAGACGAGTGCTCCTGTAGTGGTATCTACTTTAAAATTCTTATCTCCCTCATACTGTGGAGCCAGAACGCCAAGCGCTGCTTTAAAAGCTTCATCTGTGACATCTTCAGATTTTGCGATAGCAACATAATTCTCTGCCGCATTTTCTACAGAAAAACCGATCTTTGGAGACGTGATCTCTCCATTGACAACAATTTTTCCGTCTGTACCTGCAAGCACTACATTGGCTGCTGTCTGGCCGTCTGTCTTTGTATTTCCGGTGATCGTTGGCTCAGTATCTGCTGCTCCGTCACCTTTCTTTACAAGGATCATACCTGTACTGTAGACAGCTCCACCATCAGAATGATTGTTACTGATCTGACCGCCTGTGATCTGAACAGTTCCACCTTCATTAAAAATAGCTGCTCCTCTTGCAGTTGTCGTATTATTGGTAAGAGTAATGCCTGTTGTCATGGCAAATTTCGCACCGGATGCTACATGGACCAGAGAACCTGTCACCTGTGTTTCACCTTCAACGGAACCATCAACAGAGAGTGTTCCGGCTCCTTCCGCAACATCTCTCTTTGCCATGTAAAGGATACCGTTTACCTCGAAAAGATTGCCGGCATAGCTGTCCGCACGCTCAATTTTGGCATTCTCATCTTCTCCGACAATTGCAATTCCTTTATTTGCCGGAATTGTAACAGTGTTTGTAAGGGAAATCGTTCCACTGATAATAATCTTTGTAAGATCTGACTCCTGTACATTCGTCGTATCACTCAGTTCCGGAGCTTCATTGATAACTTTCTGAAGTTCTTCTTCACTTTTTACCACAGTTCCCTGCTCCGCTGTCTCCGCAGCAGCCGCCGCCTGTTCCTGTTCCAGCTGCTGCTGGGCAGCCTCAGCCTGAGCCTGTGCTTCTGCTTCTGCCTGAGCCTGCGCTTCTGCTGCTGCCTGGGCCTCAGCATCTGCTGCAGCCTGTGCCCCGGCATCTGTATCAGTCTGAGCATCCGCCTGTCCATCTGTATCTTCCTGCTGGCTGTCCGCTCCGTCTACATTTGTCTGGGCATCAAACTCTGTGCCATCTGCAGCTCCTGTATTCTCCTCTGCAGCCTGGGCCTCGGCAGCTGCTGCGCCTGTATCTTCAGCAGCAAATGCTGCGGCAGGTGCCATTCCCACTGTCATGGAACCGGCAAGCAGGACTGCAAAAAGTTGCTTTTTTTTCATTTATAAGTCCTCCTGTTCGAGTTGATCTGTCTATTCAATTCAATAATCAGAAAAAGTATAGCACACCGTCCAAAAAAAGTAAAGCGGATGCAACACTCCGCTTTACCGGGCATCCGCTTACGGACGGACCTGTCCGTTTCCGTAAATGATATATTTGGTTGTCGTCAGTGCAAGAAGTCCCATTGGTCCTCGTGCATGAAGTTTCTGAGTGCTGATTCCAATCTCTGCACCAAACCCAAATTCATTTCCATCGGTAAACCGCGTGGATGCGTTCACATAAACGGCCGCCGCATCTACCTCATCCAGGAATTTCTGAGCATGGCTGTAATCATTGGTAATGATCGCCTCTGAATGTTTTGTATTATATTTATTAATATGTGCAATGGCTTCCTCTACAGAATCCACTACTTTTACAGAAAGAATATAATCCAGATATTCTGTTCCCCAGTCTTCTTCTGTCGCAGGAACAGATTCCGGCATCAGTGCACCGGCATCTTTATCCGCACGCACTTCCACATGCTTCTCTTTCAGGCGCTCTGCCAGAACCGGAAGAAAAGCGTCCTTTACCTTGCGGTTTACAAGAAGAGATTCGCAGGCATTGCACACACCTACACGCTGTGTTTTGGCATTGATCACAATATCAGCAGCCATCTGAAGATCTGCGGTTTCATCCACATAAATATGGCAGTTGCCGGTTCCTGTCTCGATCACCGGAATCGTGCTCTGGTTTACGACCGCTTTGATCAGGCCTCGTCCTCCCCGTGGTATGAGAACGTCTACATATGCGTTCATCTTCATAAATTCTGCTGCTGTCTCCCTGGAAGTATCTTCGATCAGCTGGATCGCATTCTCAGTAATCCCGCAGGATCTCACGGCTTCACGGATACATTCCACAATCGCGGTATTGGAATGAATGGCATCACTTCCACCTTTCAGGATGACAACATTTCCGGTTTTAAAGCAAAGTCCGAACGCATCAGAAGTTACATTTGGGCGTGCCTCATAAATGATCCCGATCACGCCTAGTGGTACCCGTTTCTGTCCGATCATAAGTCCGTTGGGACGTTTTTTCATGCCGGTAACTTCTCCTATCGGATCTTCAAGACCTGTAAGCTGGCGAAGTCCGTCTGCCATTCCCTCAATGCGCTCTGGTGTCAGCATCAGACGGTCAATGAGACCCTCGGACATCTGATTTTTTCTTCCGTTTTCCACATCCAGGGCATTGGCTTTCAGAATTTCTTCTGTGTGCTCCACAAGAGCTGTTGCTGCAGCTTCAAGGGTTTTGTTTTTGTCATTTGTAGAAAGATTTCGAAGAACGGTCTCTGCATCTTTTGCATTCTGTCCCAGTTTTTCAAGCATTTCATTCATTTCAAATACTCCTGCCTTTCTTTCTGTCTCTTTATTGCATTTCAGCATTTTACTGCATATCGCGATAGATCTTTTCTTCGGTAACAACAACCTGTGGCCGGATATCTGTCGGTTCTGTGGGAACTTCCGGAAGGATCTGGAAGGAAAAACATACCGCAACTCTGCAGATTCCCGGATGTTTCTCCAGAAATCGATCATAAAAACCGCCGCCATAGCCTACACGGTCACATTTCTCATCAAATGCAACTCCCGGCATGATCATCATGGCATCTTCCCATGAAACAGTTTCTCCGTCTTCCCTTGGCTCCGGAATTCCAAAATAACCGGATTCCAGCTGTGAAAAGTCCGTCAGTTTATAAAATATCATATCTTTCCCGAATACCTTCGGTACAGCCACTTCTTTGCCATCTTTCCATGCCTGCTCGATCATATAACGGGTGATCACTTCATGATTGTAATCTGCATATGCCATGATCCGCTCTGCGTTTCTGTATTCCGGAAGTTTCGTCAGTGTCTCTGTGATCACATGGCTTTTTTCCTGAATCCAGGCATCATCATGCTCTTTTCTGGCTTTAAAGATTTTTTTTCTAATTTCCTTTTTTTCTTCCATATTTTTCTCCCAGGTTGGTGATACTGCCATCCTTTTCTTTGATATCGATATTATTCAGATGTGCACGAAGGCTTCCCTTTACCGCATCCAGATACTCTTTGCGCAGCTTCGCCTGTTCTACTTTTTCCTCTTCCGTGAGGCCTACACTTTTCTGTTTATGTGCCAGTGCGTTGATTCTGTCGATCTTGATATTGTCCATCATAATAATTATTCTCCTTACAGCAGTTTCTCAATATAATCAATGAGGAAGAATTCTTCCTTCTTGTTTCCAACAAACAAAGTTCCGCAGTTCTTACCCTCCACGATCCTGTGGATATTATGGAAATCATTTCCATTGGCAATAACCATGTCCGCTCCGGCTGCTGTTGCAATGATCGCAGCGGTAAGTTTAGTTGCCATTCCACCGGTTCCCACATTGCTTCCTGTGGAAGATTTTCCAAGTTTTCTCATATTGTCATCCATATTTTCTACAATGTCAATAAACCGGGCATCAGGATTGGAATTGGGATCGTCCGTGAAAAGTCCGTCAATGTCAGACATCAGGATCAGAAGATCCGCGCCGATCAGAGCCGCAACTACAGAAGAAAGTGTATCATTATCTCCGAATTTTACCAGATTCTGGAATTCATAGGAAGAGACAGAGTCATTCTCATTTACAATAGGGATCACGCCCTCTGCCAGAAGCTGATTAAAGGTATTCTGAGCATTCCTGCGGTTGGTATTATTGACCATAGTATTCTTGGTCATCAGGATCTGCGCCACCATCTGATTGTATTCTCCAAAAAGTTTCTGATAGATAGTCATCAGTCTGGCCTGGCCAACTGCCGCACATGCCTGTTTCTTTTCAAGCTCAGCAGGTTTTCCCTTCATTCCCAGAGCTGCTGCTCCCACAGCAATGGCTCCGGAAGATACCAGAACCACATCTTTCCCCTGGTTGTGAAGATCACTGAGTTCTCTTGCAAGGATCTCCAGTTTACGAAAATCCAGTCTTCCTGTTTCTGAATGGATCAAAGATGAAGATCCGATCTTGATTACGATACGTTTCTTGTCTTTCAGACGTTCTCTGTAATTTGCATTCATGTTTCCAATTCTCCTGATACCTGTATATTCACTGCATGATCCGGACAACCATATTATTGTCCGGATCTGCTTTTTTCTTTATATGATACGGGCTCTGATTCGCTGTATACGCTTCCCGCTTTCTATTGATATGTGACAGAATCAATCCTGTCGTTCTGTACGATCTCAACCCAGGTAGTTCCCTGATTTAAACGGATCTCCTGTTCATTTCCATCATAATAATGAGTTATTCCCCAAGGTGAATCTTTCTCCCAGCGGATATCGATGGCTTTTCCTCTGGTAATAAACTTACCTTCTCCTCCGGAAATGGCATCAATGTTCAGATATCCGTTTCCGTCGTAAGCCGGGCATGAAGAATACTGCAGGATAATATTATCGCAGGTTATCTGCTGGTTATCCAGCTGATCTACATGTTCCTTTCCGAACTGGAACCGTTTGTATTCCCCGGATGTCTCATCGTATTCATACCATGGATGGTTATCTGTGAAATTATCCAGTTTCACTATATTAGCGGTGATCCCATCCTCCGGTACGATTTCCACCCCATCTTCCACAAAAAGATAATGTCCCTCGTAGTCTTCTTTATATTCCTGGCTGTATCCCATGGCATCAATACCAGCCTGAAGGTGTGCAGCATCTGTATAGGCATTGTGAGGTGCCTTCCTGTCACTGGTCCGGAAAAATGCCAGTTTTCCCATCTGGATCCCGTTGAGATTGTCGATCACATGCTGTTCTAGATAAGGCAGGGCATAAGCCGCCTGTCCATAATGCGCGTAGATCGCATTGAATTCATTGGCATAAAAGAGATAATAATCGCGGCAGCTGCGTACAGACCCGATCCGTTCCAGCTGATCGTAATCTTCAAGAATTCCCATAAGACGGGTAATGTTTCCCTCTACCGGAGCTTCATACACAACTCCGGCATGATTGATCCCACTCTGCGGCGCACCGGAACTGTTGTTGCCCATCATAACGGCAACCGGCCGCCGGCGTCCGATGCTCTCGGGAACATTCTCACCGGTAAGATAGCTCTTTACCTGTGTTTCTGCCTGACTGCCTGTATTCGGCTCAAAGCCTACCAGATCCTGCTGTGCTCCGAATGCAGGGACGCTCTGAGCGACACAGATGCATGCTGTCATAATACCTGCCAGAATATCTGTCTTTTTCGTTCTCATATATTACCTCCTTTTCTTCCGGCGGAAAGATCTTCCGCTTAACTTTTTTCGCGGTTACGCTATCTTCCGATCTGTCTTATCGATTGATACCCAGCTCTTTAAGTGCATTCGCCTGCTTGGCTTCCATGACTTTCGCCTCATCCTCTGTCATATGGTCATACCCAAGAAGATGAAGCATGCTGTGGGCAACCAGAAAGCAAAATTCCCTTGTAACACTATGTCCGTACTCCTCTGCCTGAGCAAAAACTTTCGGCACTGAGATCATGATATCTCCAAGCAGAAGTTCGTCACTGTCCAGATCAAAATACGATTCATCCTCTTCCACCACAGAATAATCTGCCGGAGTTTCGAAAGGGATCATCGGAAAAGACAATACATCGGTAGGGGCCTGGATATTCCGGAATTCTGTGTTTACTCTCTTGATCTCCTCATTATCGGTAAGAACCAGATTGACCTGTCCATCATAAGGACATTTCTCCATTTCCAGAACCTTATCCGCAACCTGGGATGCAAGGGCAGCATAATCGATCCCGAGCTCCTGGTCTGTTTCATATTCGATATTTATGGTCATCTTCTGTACTCCTTATTCTTCACAGCATACCTGTCATCTTTCCGGGATTTGGCAGGTTTCTGTTTTTTCTCATAATCATCGTAGGCCTGCACGATCTGCTGTACAAGGGGATGACGTACAACATCCTTGCTGGTCAGCTGGCAGAACCCGATATCATCAATCTTCTTCAAAACCTTCATGGCCACATCAAGGCCTGACGCCGCATCTTTCGGAAGGTCTTTCTGGGAAGCATCGCCTGTGATGATAACCTTGGACCCAAAACCGATTCGTGTCAGGAACATCTTCATCTGTGCAGGAGTGGTATTCTGTGCTTCATCCAGAATGATAAATGCATTATCCAGAGTACGACCTCGCATATAGGCAAGAGGAGCAACCTCGATCAGACCTTTTTCCATATTTTTTGCAAAGCTGTCTGCCCCCATGATCTGATAAAGTGCATCATACAGGGGACGAAGATACGGATCGACCTTACTCTGGAGATCTCCCGGAAGAAATCCCAGTTTCTCGCCGGCTTCAATGGCAGGTCTGGTAAGAATAATCCTGGAAACTTCTTCATTGCGGAATGCGGTTACTGCCATAGCCATGGCAAGATATGTCTTACCGGTTCCTGCAGGCCCCACTCCAAATACGATCATCTTCTTACGGATCTGTTCCACATAATCCTTCTGTCCAAGTGTCTTGGGTTTAATGGGTCTTCCCTGTATGGTATTACAGATAAAGTCCTTGTCGATTTCCTCCATCACGGAACCGATCTTCTCCATGGCAAGAGAAAGTGCATAATTCACATTCTGCTGTGTGATGGTATTGCCTCTGCCCGCAAGGGTATTCAGTTCCTCCACGATCGCCTTCGCCTGTGTAGCTCCCTCCTGGCTTCCCAGGATTTTAAGAGAACCATCCCGGAAGATCATGGTTACGTTCAGAGTTCTTTCGATCAGCTTCAGATGCTCGTCAAACTGTCCGAAAATATTCGCCTGGCGGTCTGCCGGCACATCCACATATAATTCGATAATGCTGCTAGCCATCCTCTGGTGTCCTTTCTTTCGGCTGCGTCTTTCTTTCTGTAGGGCCTTCCTTTCCTGTCTTTTCTATGACAGTAAGAGAACCTCTGCTGACGCAATCCTGATGTTTTATTTCTATTTTAACATTATTTTCAGATATTTGAACCCCTTTTTCTATTAATTTTTCTTCATAAATATAAAGCCTCTGAATGGCCTGTTTTTTTGCGGCCTTTTCTGTCAGTTTTTCTTTTCTGATCTCATATTTTCTGGTGGTGATGATTCCCGCGGAAATGGGGAGTCGAAAATTTTCAGAAGGTACAAACGGATATTCACAGATCAGACGATCCTCATTCTTCTTCGCAGCAGGAGACAGATCCAGGATCCAGTTTTTATTTCGGATAAAAAAACTCCGTTTTTCTTTTTCCCTGTAAACTTTTTTCTCTATAGTAAGTGGAAATGTATCATAATAATCAATGGTATAGCGTACATAAACATCTGCATCTGCCTGAACATACTCATAACGGACTACCTCCTGACTGTCATCTGTAATGTTGACAATACCGGAAATCAGTTCCTGTCCCTTTTTTACTTCTTCACCACTCTTGATCAGGGGAGTGCCCTGTCGTGTGACCACAGACTCTACAATTCCATCCACAGTTGAAAAAAGGCTGCAGGCAGCTTTTGATGTTTCTTCAGATAATTTCGTATCTCCTTCCCGGATTTCAAAACCCAGCCTGGTCCCGGAAAGTTTTGCCGATACCCAGGTAATTTCCGGAAACTCCCGCCGCATCTCTTCTGCCAGTGCATTGCAGTGGATCTTCTTTTTGGATACTCCACAACAGATGCCTTTCTCTTCCAGAAAGTCTACCAGCTGTGGCGTAGGATTTAAAATATTCCCCTCTATATGAATGTTCCAGACCCTTCCGGACAGAAAAAAAAGGACTCCGATCACCGTCAGAACTCCTGCCGGCAGGAGTTTATTCCGTCTGCACGCCAGCAGAAAAAAAACAGGTCCTCTTTTTTTCAGGATATGAATATGTACACCCGTTTTCCTCCGAAGAGGACCGATCAGAAAAAAATCTTTCACCCGCATTGTCAGCAGAAGTTCTTTTTCTCCTGTCTGAACGATTCTCCTGAACATTATCCCACGGCTTTTGCACAGATTCAGGAACCGTTCACGCTGTTCGCCTGTAACGGACAGTCTTACAAAACCAGGAATCATTTTTTCTTTCCCTCCTCAAGCAGAATGCTTTCGATCCGTCCGCAGACACACATTTCAAATGCTGTATAACAGGAAATTTCCAGGCGTTTTCCATGGATCACAAGTCTGCCGGACGGAGTCAGAATTATGATCTCCTCTCTTGTATAGCGCTGAAGATTCCTGTAATTTTCAACGATCGCCCGGCGTTTTCCGGTAAGGATCACCTGTGTTTCACGAAACGCCGGTTCCACCGGCAGATCCAGAAACTCCGACATTTTTTTCATAAAAAAATCCTCCGGCATTTATCATTAATCTATGCCAGAGGATTTCTTCATATGTATTATTTGCGGATCAGAACCATGGAAAACCAGAGAATGGTATTTCCCCCCAGATTATATTCCATCTGTTCCCGTTCCACGATCTCATTTACCACGACACCATAGCTTTCCAGACAGGGATGCATATGTTCCGGAAAACGGCAGGGTTTTCCATCCAGATACGCACATCGTTTACAGTAATCACAGGATTCCGTGGAAAGAGTAAAGGTCTCATATCCTTCTCCCTCCAGAAAATCCCGGACTTTTTCTGTAAGATCTTCGTGTGCCATTCGTGTGGAAAGCATCTCTTCCATATTCATCATGTCCGATACTTCCGCCACACTGGAAAAAAAGATCGCCTGTGGAAAACTGTGAATCTTTTTCTCACATTTCGGAAGTTCTCCTACTGCCGGGGGACAGGCCCAGGTGCTGCCATAGCGCTCACATTCCTGTTTGCAGATTGTCCGTACACGTTCCTGCACTTTGATATCAGCTGTGTCCAGCAGACGATACTCAAAAATCGGATACTGGGCAATAAAATCTTCAAATTTTTCTTTTATATCCATACTTACAAAATCTCCTGTTCTCCAAAAAGGCTCATAACTGCCGCCTCATAGTCACCCAAATGCTGGGATTTTTTGATCTTTTTGAGGTATTTTGCGTAATTGGTAAATCCCGGTGCCATATAGCTCCACAGTTCTTTCATACGAAAAAGCACATTTCGTTCTCCGGAAAGGTACTCCTGATACTCCCGATAAAGACAGTCATGGAACTGGCGCATTTTCTGCTTATACTGAGACTGACGGTCTTCTTTTTTCATTCTGGTTCCGCACATAATTTCATCCAGAAGGTAAGGCCTTGCAATGATCCCCCGTCCGTACATGAAGCTGTCCGCATCCGGAAATTTTTCCTGGATTTCCTGATAAGCTTCCACGGAAAAAATATCTCCGTTGTAGCCCAGCGGAACTTTGATTTTTTTCCGCGCCTCTTCGTATAATCCATACCGCGGAGTTCCCTTATAATGGTCCTTCAGAAGGCGTGGATGGATGATCAGCTCCTTTATTGGATATTTGCTGTAAATTTCAAGAAGTCTTTCCCAGTCTTCCTCGTAATCGGTGCCCACGCGCGTCTTAATGGAAATCTCCATCCCTGTGTTAGCAAAGATCTCGTCCAGAAAACGGTCAAGCTTTTCCGGTTCTCCCAAAAATCCGGCCCCTTTTCCCTTGGCTGTTACGGTTCCTGAAGGACATCCAAGATTCAGATTCACTTCTTTATGGCCATATTCATCCCGAAAAATATGTGCGGTTTTGACAAAGTCTTCCGCATTATTGGTCAGGATCTGGGGAACCACCGGAAGCTTTCCGTTTGTGTCAGGGGACACTTCTTTAATTTCCTTGCTGCTGAGTCTCTTGTTTGGCTTGGCGGTAATAAAGGGGGTAAAATATTTATCCATGGGATAAAAGCATTCATTATATGCATTGCGGTAAACCCAGTTGGTAACACCTTCCATGGGTGCCATATAATTCTTCATTACCGTTCCTCCTTCATACGGAAATAAATCTGTTTCCTTCCGCCACTGCCGGTAGGAATCCTGCCGGTTTCATAACTGCCCAGGGATTTGATAAACGGAGTCAGCTTGGAATACCCGTAATTACGCACATCAAAATCCGGAAGACGTTTTCCCAGCTGATCGCCCAGCTGTCCGGAAGACAGCCAGCCTTCCTCGTCAGAAAATTTCTCGATAATGGCATTAATTGCTTTCCGTACTCTTTTCAGGTCTTTATTCTTCTTCGAGCCGGAACTGTTCTGTTTATTATTCCCATTTCCTGCTTTCTTCGCCTCTGCTGCAGTTTCCAGATCTTCTTTTTTCTCTTCTTCCTGCTGATTGCGGTAAAGGAGATCCAGATATTTAAACTGATTACATGCGGAAATAAAAGGTTTGGGCGTCTTTTCCTCACCCATGCCCAGAACCAGCATTCCGGATTCCCGGAGTCTTGCTGCCAGTCTGGTAAAGTCACTGTCCGAAGAAACAATACAATATCCATCCACATTTCCGGAATAGAGAATATCCATGGCATCAATGATCATGGCCGAATCCGTGGCATTTTTTCCCGTAGTATAGCTGTACTGCTGAATGGGAATAATAGAATCCTCCAGAAGAACATTTTTCCAGGAAGAAAGCCTGGCACTGGTCCAGTCTCCATAGATCCGTTTATAGGTAGCGATGCCAATGTTCGCCACCTCGTCCACAATGATCTTGATATATTTGTCTGATACATTATCAGCGTCGATCAGTATTGCAATTCTTAATTCATTGTCCATAAATCCAACCTTTTCTTTGTCAAGCGGATAAAAGCATCCGCAGTCGGTTAATCTGTGCCGTCTCCGCCCCGGCGTCTTTTAAGAACAGTATAACTGAAATTTCCTCAGTGTTCCAGCATGATCTTAAGGATTTCTCGGTCTGTTTCTTTCATTCCATCTTTTCCGATCTGCCCCACACAGCTGATGGTTTCTGCTGTTTCTTCCTGAAGAATTCCCGTGTAAGGAGCATAGGACTGACCGTTCATGGCAAGATGATGAGCAAGAAACGCCGCATCCAGACTGGCCGCGATCTTGGCAGCACAGGAGATCTTTGCTCCATCGCAGATGATTCCCGGAATGTTCGCCAGAGTATTTTCGATAGTCTTTTTGATCTGGGAAATACTTCCCCCTACCATATAGGTGATGGCTGCTCCTGCCGCACAGGATGCAGACACCGCACCACAGAATGCCGATAGTTTGCCAATATAATATTTCTGATACACAGTAAGAAGATTGGAAAATACAAGTGCCCGGTACAGACTATAGTCCGGCAGCTCCATTTCCCTCGCATAAACGATCAGAGGGACGGAACAGGCGATTCCCTGATTTCCGCTTCCGGAGTTAATGACAACCGGCATGTCACATCCGCCCATACGCGCCTCGGAAGCCGCAGCGGTAAGGCTTCGCATTCTGGTAAGCATATCATGGGAATAATTTTCACGGATCACACGTCCGATCCCAAGTCCGTATTTTCCGGTCATTCCCTCATGGGCAATGGCCATGTTGCTTTTGATCTGGGTATCCAGAAGAGTTTTTACATCAGAAAGTTCTACGGTATCTGCAAACTCCCGGATATCCTCCAGATTTAAAAGACTGCGGTCTGCCGCTTCTTTTTCTTCCAGTGCCTGATCCGCATCCAGCAGGATTTCTCCGTTTTTTTCAATTCTGGTCACATTAATGTGATCGTATTTGATCTCCAGACAGACAGTATCTTCTCCTGCACACATTTCAATTACAATATGAAGTACAACCGGGGTGTCCAGAAGTTCCACTTTACAGATATCCGCATCCAGAAGTTCCCGGCAACGTTTTCTTCCCTCGTCTGTTACTTTTGAGAGAACCTCCATATCAAGCGATGCATCGCCTGCCACCGCACCAAGAACCACTCCTGCGGGAATCCCCTTTAATCCTCCGGAGTTTGGAATGATGACACAGCGCACATTCTTTATAATATTTCCGGAGCATTTTGCCACAATATGCTCCGGTTCTCTTCCAAGAACTTCTCTTGCCCTTGCCGCACCGTAAGCCAGAGCAATCGGCTCCGTGCAGCCCATGGCAGGAACCATTTCTTCCCTCAGAATGGCCAGATAATTATCATATATATTTTTTTCCACCTTTTTCTTTTCCCTTCTCATATTGTCCGAAATTCCTGATATCAGTATTTATGGCAGGCCACCAGATGTCCTGGCTCTGCTTCCCGAAGCAGTGGAACTTCCTGTCTGCATCGTTCTTCGCACCATGGACAGCGGTTATGAAACCTGCATCCGCCAATGGAACGTGACTGCACGCCGTTATCTGTTACGATCTGATCCAGTGTTTTTACTCTCGGGTCCGGTACCGGAATGGAAGAAATCAGCATTTTTGTATAGGGATGCAGCGGATTGGAATAGAGTTTGTCTGCATCTGCGATTTCCATAAGATTTCCCAGATATAGAACTCCGATCTCATCGCAGATTTTCTGTACCACCTGCAGCTGATGGCTGATAAACAGGTAAGTAAGTCCGTATTTTTCCTGAAGATCCTGAAGCATCTGAACGATCTGCGCCTGGAGAGAAACGTCCAGTGCGGAAATGGGCTCATCGCAGACCACAAACTCCGGCTGTACGGAAAGTGCCCTGGCAATGGAAATTCTCTGTCTCTGTCCACCAGAAAACTCATGAGGATATTTCAGAAGATCCTGCTCTTTAAGGCCAACAACCCGGATCAGTTCTTTTGCACGTTCTTTCCGCTCTTTTGGAGTATACAGCTTATGGATTTCCATAGGCTCACAGATAATATCCTGTACAGTATGGCTTGGATCCAGAGATGAATACGGGTCCTGAAAAACAGACTGCATTTTTTTGCGGTATGGAAGGAGTTCTTTTTCTCCCATGGCTCCAATCTCCGTTCCTCCGTAAAAGATCTCCCCGCCTGTTGGCTTATGATAGCGGAGGATTGCTTTTCCGATGGTAGACTTTCCGCTTCCGGACTCTCCTACCAGACCAAAAGTTTTTCCCTTTTCAATGGAAAAGCTTACCTGATCTACGGCTTTCAGGATACCCGGCTTAAAAGACAGAAGTTTCGGAGATTTCTGTTTAAAATATACTTTCAGATCTTTTACTTCAATTAAAGAATTGCTCATTTTTCCTCCTCCCTTCTGTGACAGAGAATCTTATGTTCCTCCGAAGATTCATAATATTTCGGAAGACAGGCCTCGCAGGTTTTATCCGCATACTTGCAGCGGTTCAGAAACGGACATAAATTTCCGCTTCCGTCAGAAAGATCTCTTTCCAGAAACTGTTCAAAAGTTCCTCCCACACGTGGCATACTTGCGATCAGTGCCTGGGTATACGGATGGCCCGGATTAAGAAAAATCTCCTCTACCGTTCCCTCTTCCACCACGTAACCCCCGCACATAACAGCTACTCTCTTACAGGTCTGTGCCACAACGCCCAGATCATGGGTGATCAGAATGATACTCATATTATTTTTTTTCTGAAGTTCCAGAAGAAGATGAAGGATCTGTGCCTGAATGGTTACATCCAGAGCTGTCGTAGGCTCATCGGCAATAAGAACTTTCGGATTGCTGCTCATGGCCATGGCGATCATTACACGCTGGCGCATACCACCGGAAAGCTCATGGGGATAACTACGCATGGCTTTTTCCGGATCTGTGATCCCTACTGCCGTCAGCAGCTCAAGCACCCGGGCCTTTGCCTCTTTTTTTGTCATAGAAGTATGACGGCGGATCAGCTCCACCATCTTGTTTCCTACGGTATAGACCGGATTCAGTGCAGAAAGAGAATCCTGAAAAATCATGGCAATCTCACCACCACGGATTTCCCGGAGCTCTGCCTCACTTTTTTTCAGAATATCCTCACCCTGAAAAAGGATTTCTCCTCCCATAATCCTGCAGTTGGACGGGCCAAGACGGAGAATGGATTTCGTTGTTACACTTTTTCCACTTCCGGATTCACCTACAATTCCGAAAAAATCTCCCTCTTCAATGGCAAACCCGGCATCTTTTACTGCCTGTGTTTCTCCAAGATCCGTAAAGAAAGACACTTTCAGATCTTTTACTTCCAGTAATTTTTCCATTTGTGCATGTCCTCCTTACTTAGGCTCAAATACTTTTCTCAACACTTCTCCCAGATAGTTGAAACTGATAACCGTGATCAGGATCAGAATACCCGGAAAGATGGCAAGGTACGGAGCCTGCTGGATATAACGCTGTGCATTGCTGAGCATGCTTCCCCAGGAAGCTGTGGGCGGCTGGATGCCCAGGCCGAAAAAGCTCAGTGCGGACTCCATCAGGATCGCGTTTGCAATATTCATAGTTGCGGCAACAATAATGGTCGGCATGATATTCGGAAGAATATGATGCACAATTGTGGAAAACTTTTTCTGTCCGGAAATCTTTGCATAGATAACATATTCTCTCTCATTCAGGGAAATCGTCTCACCACGGACGATCCTGGCAATGTTCATCCAGGTCAGAAATCCAATGATCAGGACAATATTCTGTAAACCCGGTTTCAGAAAAGCGTTCATAACGATCATGATCAGGAATGTAGGAAGGCTCATCAGTGCATCTACCAGACGCATCAGTACCGCATCCACGGTTCCTCCTACAAATCCACTGATGGAGCCCACAATCACTCCAAGGGCTGTAGAAAGGATCATGGACAGAAATCCAACCAGAAGAGAAGCTCTTCCGCCATAAATACAACGTGCCAAATAATCCCTTCCCATATCGTCGGTTCCAAAGAGATGTGACATAGAAGGGGCGTTCAGTCTCTCTGTAGCGCTGATGGCATTGGGGTCCACCGGATACAGAAAGGCAAAAATAGAGATCAGTGCCAGAAGAAGGATAGCCACTGCTCCTGCAACTGCCAATTTATTTGTCTTAAAACCAAGTTTAATGTTTTTCCAGATATTTTCTCTCATGACCCTTCACCTCCTAACATCCGGCCTTGCGAATTCTCGGATCAAAGACAGCGTACAGAACATCTGCCAAAAGATTTCCGAGCACCACAAGAAGTGCTGTAAACATGGTAATGCCCATGATCAGGGGATAGTCATACTGCATAACGGCAGTAACCGCCAGCTGTCCGATTCCCGGCCATGCAAAAACCTGCTCTGTAATAATGGCTCCGGAAACCAGTGACTGCAAACTCATTCCAAGAACTGTGATCATGGGAAGCATGGCATTTTTCAGTACATGGCGGAACAGAATCCCGGACTCTTTCATTCCATAGGCTTTCTGCACCATAACATAATCTGAGGACATCTCCGTAATGGTACTGCTTCTCAGATACCGGATATACTGGGATGCATTGGCAAAAGTCAGCACCGCACAGGGCATCACCATGTGAAGCACCAGATCTCCAAAAGAGCGGTCCCCGTCTGAATGCATACCAATACTTGGAAGGATATGAAGATGCACACTGAACAGGTAGATCAGCATGATACCGAACCAGAAAGTGGGGATGGAAATTCCCACATAGCAGAAAAGACTGGTGATTTTATCCAGAATTCCGTTTTTATTTTTGCCGGAATACAGTCCCAGCACAATAGCAATAAGAAATCCCAGCAGCATACTGGTTCCCATAAGGATCACTGTCGCCGGAAGACGTTCCAGCATCTGTGTCAGTACCGGACGGTTATTCATCAGAGAATTCCCGAAATTTCCGTGAAAAATCCTTCCCAGCCACAGGAAATACTGTTCATAAAGAGGCTTGGTAAGACCCAGGCTTTCTCTTAAGTTCTGAATGTATTCTTCACTCATATTCGGCTCCACATAAGTCAGGACCGGATCTCCGGGAGCTGCTTTTGTCAGTGCAAAACAGAGAACAGAGACAATAAACAGTGTCAGAATACACTGCACCAGACGGTTTGCGATTTTCTTCAAAATGTACCTCCTTTATTTTCCCTGAAAACAGGAAATCGGCTGGCGCGAAAAACGCGTCAGCCTCTTCCTTTCTGTGATTATCTTTTATAAATTTATGTTTTATTTCTCCAGTGTGTAGATCTTGGAATAATCATAGTAAATCGTCTTTAACAGACATTCATCAAATCCGCCAAAATCCTTATTTACCGCATAGAATCCATTGGAATACGCGATCGGATAAATATACATATTATCGTTGATGGTATTCTGAATTTCTTTATATATGTCACTGCGCTCTGTCTCATCTGCTGTACTGTTTCCTTTTTCCCACAGTGCATCCAGATCCGTATCCTTGATCTTGGAGTAGTTGGAACGGCTGTCAGAAGAACACATATCTGCATAAAGGCTTGGTTCCTCACCTAAGGTATAAAAGCTTAATACCAGATCATAATCTGTACATTCCGGATCTTTGGTCTTATTCTTGAATGTTGATTCATCAGTCGGAACAAGATTTACAGTAATTCCTACATTTGCAAGTGCAGACTGTACATACAGAGCCTCACTCTCCATGGTCTTGTCTGTAGAGATATACATCAGATTCAGAGAAAGCGCTGTCTTTCCTGCTTCTGAAAGAAGCTGCTGTGCCTTGGCCGGATCATTGTCATAGGTATTGTCCGGTTTTGCATAATAAAGAGTATCCGGTGTAAACAGGGAATCCGCCGGCTCTGCATAATCTTCGGAAATGAATGCAAACTGACAGAATTCCTCCTTATTCAGTGCGTATGCTATTGCCTGGCGTACTTTTACATCCTGAAGATCTTCATTCAGCTCATTCATGAACATGGCATTGACACGTCCGGAATTGTAAGTATTGATATTTACGTTGTCGTATGCGCTGACTGTATCGTAATCATCAGCGCTGATCAGACGTGCATCCAGATCACCACTTGCAAGTGCCGCATTGGCAGAACTGGAATCTTTAACGATCTTGAAAGTGATGGAATCCAGATTTACATCTTCATAATAATCATCGAATTTTGTTACTTTAAGGTACTCACCGGATTTGTACTCCTCGAACTTAAACGGTCCGTTTCCTACCGGCTCATTGTTCAGATCGCTCTCTCCGATATTTTCCACACCTTCATAAATGTGTTTCGGAATACAATAAACCTGGCTTAAACCGCCAAGAAATCCTGCGGAAGAAGATCCGAGGGAAAGCTTCACGGTAAGGTCATCGATTTTCTCTGCCTCTACCGCCTTATCATTCACATATCCGTAAGAAGAATATGGCACATTCTGTTTCTCGTCTACCAGAACCTGCATGGTAAATACCACATCATCAGCGGTAAGAGGCTCACCGTCATGCCATTTCAGTCCGTCTTTCAGCTTCAGAGTAAACTCGCTGGCATCATCGTTAGCTGTCACACTCTCACAAAGTCCGTTTCCGTAATACATTTCTCCATTCACGATCTCAAAAAACGGGCTGTAAAGTGCCTGCATCATATCAAAACTTGTCTGATCCACAACATACAGCGGATTGATATTCTGAGGATCTGTGGTTTCTGCAATTGTAATATTACCGCCGGCAGCCTTGGCTCCTTCGGTGTTCTCTGCCGCAAATACTGCTGTTCCTGCCATAACAGTCGTTCCTGCTACTGCAGCTGCCAGAAGCGCTGCCAGTACTTTTTTTCTCATCTCTTTGTTCCTCCTCTGGCTCAGCGGGTATTCCCGTTTTCCCACTGAGTTACTATGATATATGTACGATGGTACTATATCCTCATATTTTTGTCAAGCCTATCCTGAAATTCTATCCGGAATTTCCCTTTCGCACATAAAACCTTATCTTTTATTCTACCTACAGGCAAGACAGGCGTCAAGAAATATTTGTCATGGTTTTGATCCAGTGCCCGTAATTGCATTTCAGGAATGCGGGTACACACTTAAAAATCTGATCTGCGTTAAGGCAGCACACCACAATGGCCGGTGATGCTTTGACCACAAATGCCATAAACATAGATAATGGGATCACAATCGCCCAGGTACTGATCAGATCCACCTTCATGGAATAGGCAATACTGCCACTTCCACGGATAATGCCTCCATTGGTAGGCATCTGATAAGACATTCCTACCATCACCACACTTAAGATCATAAGAAATGTATTGGCCATTTCTCTGGTTTCCGGAGAAAGCTGGTAAAGGCTTAAGACCGGAATACGGATAAAGAAAAGCAGCACGCCGCAGATAATTCCCATGAATACAAAAAGTTTCTGAAGTTTCTTGGAATAGAGTTTTGCAAGCTTCAGATCTCCAGAACCTATCGTTTTTCCCATGGTGACCGATGCTGCAGTTAATTATCAGAGTCATGACAGAAAGCCCGAAAGCGATCCCCGCGATTTCCACACAGCGCAGCGTAGCCAGCAGAATCTGTGTCACCGCAAAGAAAAAATAGGTAAAACGGATAATCGCAAGATAGGAAAGTCCGGCTTCAATAATTGTCTGGTCTGTTGTAAAAAGCCCCAGCAGCTGACGTGGAAAAAAGCTTGCCAGAAGAAACAGGATGAGAGCAATAAAAATGCCTGTGCACATGGCCCAGGCACTGATCTTTCTCACCGGTTTTGTCTCTTTCTTTCCCCAGTACTGGCTTCCGAATATGACAAGTCCGTCTCCCAGCGCCATGAGCAGCTGCTGAAAGACGAACTGTACCTGATTTACAGTGGTTACTCCGGATAATGCAGTCTCGCTGAATGCACCAAGCATAATGTTGTCAGCAAGGTTGACACTTAAAGTTACTACATTCTGCAAAACCAGCATGGATCATAATTTCAGAAAATTACGGTAAAAATTCTTCATCAGTCTTTTACAATGGCAATAATATCATCGGCATTGATGACCAGATATTTCTCACCTTCGTATTTGATCTCAGTTCCTGTGTATTTTCCGTAGATTACACGGTCGCCGGGTTTTACCTGTATCGGAACTTCTTTCCCGTCTACGATCTTACCGGAACCAACAGCAATAACTTCTGCCTGCTGTGTCTTCTCTTTGGAGCTGTCCGGAAGAACAATACCGGATGCTGTCTTATCCTCTGTCTCAAAATATTTCACGATTACTCTGTCTGCAACTGGTTTTAATGCCATGTTTATTTCCTTCTTTCTGTATTTATTAGCACTCTTTTAATACGAGTGCTACTCTTTTCTTATCATACTACAAATCCGGAAATTGTCAAGATATTTACCGCAATCCACACAGTTTCATCAGGATCCTATCGTTTTTATTCTTTGTCGCTGATTTCTATAGGTTCTGTCTCATAAATAAATTTCACACTGCCCTCCATATCGTCTGAACGCTGTGTAAAACTGTCATAGGAAACATCTTCCGCCTTCAGAGCTTTAAAACGGTCAATAACATTCTTCAGATCTTTGTTCACACCGTCATCCAGTTTTTTCACACCTTCTTTATAGAACTTTGTCTGTCCGTCACTTAAAGTCTTTGCACCTTCACTCAGCTTGCTGATTCCTTCCTGCACCTGACCGCTTGCATCTTTCAGCTTATCCGCGCCGTCAGACAAAGTTCCCACTCCAGATGACAGTGTCTGCATTCCGCTCTTCAAAGCCTGAGTTCCGGACGCAAGACTTCCGGCACCAGATGCAAGCTGGCTGGCACCATCGTTCAGTTGTTTTCCTGACGAAACAAGCTGATCCGCTCCCGATGTCAGAGTACTGCTGTTTGAAGAAAGTGCCAGAACGCCGCTCCGAAGCTGTGCAAGGGCTTCTTCAATCTGTTTACTTCCTGCTGTCAGTGTTTTTCCTGTCTTTTCCAGAGAGGAAGCTCCATTTATCAGCGAATCTGCGGTTTTATTTTTTTTGCCCTGCAGATCGGTAATTCCTGAATTCACAGCATTTCCCAGTGTATCCAGCGTATCTGCGTTCTTTTCGAACTGCTCTCCTGCTGCCGAAAGATTACTCTGATAGCCAGACTGAATTTTCTTATTTTTCTGAGACAGTGTATCTGCCGTATCTTTTAATGTACTGATCTCTGTCTGAATTCCCGGAAGCTGCTTTCCAAGATCCGAAAGGGCATTATCCATAGTTTTTACCGTATCAGAAAGCTGTTTTCCAAGATCATCCAGTGAACTTCCGGTATTTTTAAGCTTCTGGCCATCTCCTGCCAGATCCTGTACCTCCTGTTCAAGTTTATTGACCGCATCATGAAGCTCTGTGATCGCCCATCCTGTTGAATCCACGGTATCTACCAGTGCATTCAGACTCTGAACAGCACCCTGCGTTTTCTGTGCGGCAGTACTTGTGGAAGATGCAGTACTTTTCAATGTATCTGCTGCATTTTTTAATGGTGAAGTATCTGACGGCTGTCCTTTCAGAGAGGAAGTATCAATTCCGTCCGCACTGCTTCTGGCGGCCTGGACTGCTTCAAGTGCAGCCTGCACCGCCGCCCTGGTTCCCTCATCCATGGTACTGTAATCAATCCCGGAAAGCGAAGACTCCGCTGCGGAAAGGTTATTCCTTACATCAGAAATCCCCTGATCCACGGTTGTTGTGTCTATTGTCGTTTCTCCTGCGCTGCTGATCCAGTTTTCTATTGTCTCTGCCTGGGTATTCATTATATCTGCGTTATCTTTCAGGGTATCCGCAGCCTCCTGAACATCCGGTGTTATCTGAGAAATATTTTTCCCGTCAGAGATCTTTGATATGTTTTCCTGAAGCGCTGATATTTTCTGTCCAAATTGTTCTACGCTTTCAACATATCTCTCCACCTGACTGTTATACGCAGAAATTTTTTCTGCATATCCGGAAGTATTTTCCGAAAGATCCGCTATCGCATCTGCATCCAGAGAAGTACTGAGTGACTGCATTTTATCTGCCGCCGCTTTCGTATCCTTCAATGTCTCATCCATTCCCGGGATCAGAATATCCATGCTGGAAAGCAACGTCTTTATCTCTTCCAGATACCGGACCATACTGTCAGAAAGTGCAGAGCTTCCTTTTATGTACTTTTTCATATAATCCGTTAATGAAGAAGTTCCTTTCACATAGGCAACAGTTCCCTCTGCAAGCTTGCTGCCACCGGATACATAACTGTCCACCCCCTCTGTATAAGACTGGACGCCTTTTTTCATTTCAGACATACTGCCACTTAACGTATCTACTCCGCCTGTATACTGTTTCAGACCTGAAGCAAGAGTTCCTGTTCCCTCTGTATAGGCAGAAACTCCCTGAGCAAGTGTGGCTACCCCACTACTTAAAGCGGCAGCTCCGCCATTTAACGTTCCTGCTCCGTCATCCAGCTTCTGTGCGCCGGATTCCAAAGCAGAAACACCGGTACTTAATGCATCTATCCCCTGATCAAATTCTTTATATTTTTCATTCAGGGTATCGACACCTTCTGAAAGTGATTTTGTTCCTTTCATCAGTTTGGACGCAGCCTTTGTCATTTTTTTGATAGAATCCTGGAGATCATCAATACTGTCCAGATCATTCAGATTGATCTCATCCAGCACATCTGTCATGGCTACCGTAAACGAAGAACTCATTTCACATTCTGTGACATCGGCCTCCACTGTAAATTCTTCCGGAATACTGATATCCTTCGCCATATCTTCGCTCAGATCCAGGCTTTCTTTCAGCCCAGGCATGGCTATACCAAGCACAATGTTTCTGGAATCATCCTCCACTACCTTGCCATTATCTACAGTTACATTGGAAAAATGATCTGTAGAAAGGATCATTCCTGTAAGCATCATGAACGGTGAGTATAACTTTACACTTTTTCCACTGATTTTTTTTGTTGTAACTGCATGGTTTTCATAAGCAACATGTATTTTCAGATGGCCGGTTTTTCCGGCAAGGTCTTCCGGTTTAATCTTTCTTCCATCAAGTTCATAGGAAAAAGTCACTGTCACTGGAAGATCTTTCTCTGTTTTTCCTTCATAATGAATATCTCTTCCATCTGTTTCCCAGGTAAGCGTTTTTCCATCCTGGGTAAAACCTTCATCACCTTTTGTATTTTTGATATCACTTAAATCTGAAATATCCGTGATTGTCGAATCAGATAATGTCTTTGCGTTTTTAAGCCATTCTGACACGGTAATCTCTTTTATTGTCCCGTCTGCCTCTGTATTAACATAAACAGTTTCTTCCTTGCGGATACTGTTATCTGCATCTGTCTGCTCCGTGGCACCTGTGATCGTACCTGCTCCCAGTAATACAGACATACCCGCGGCCAATACTGCAGCTGATCTTCGTTTTCTGTTTTTCATACCGAATAACTCCCTCTGCCATGATATTAGTTAATTATCTATAACTTTGTTATACAATAACGAGTTAGTTTCGTCAATCTTTTTTGCCAATTTTTACTTTTTCTGTAGAAATTCAGATATAAAACAGCCTTTCACAGATAGCTGTGAAAGGCCGCTCTCTCATTCTTATTTATGATATGGCTCTCCGTTGATGATCCGGTAACTGCGGTAGATCTGTTCCAGAAGGATCACACGCATCAGCTGATGTGGAAAAGTCATCTTCGAAAAACTCAGCGCATAATCTGATCTCGCAAGAACTTCTTTTCCAAGGCCGATGGAACCTCCGATCACAAACTGGATATGGCTGACTCCACGGATGCCGAGGGTATTGATCTTTTTTGCAAACTTCTCCGAAGTAAGCTGTTCCCCGGCAATCTCCAATGTGATCACAAAAGCATCATCACGGATATATTTCAGAAGGCGTTCTCCTTCTTTTTTACGGATAGCCTCCTCCACTGTTTCACTTGCATTATCCGGTGTCTTCTCATCGGATACTTCTATGATCTCCAACTTACAGTAACGGCCAAGGCGCTTGGAATACTCTGCGATCGCATCTCTTAAATATTTCTCTTTTATCTTTCCTACTGTCAGGATACTGATCTTCATCCGCCGTTCTCCTCCAGATAATTTTCAAATTCTTCTGCTGACATAAGAACCTTTCTGGGTTTCGTTCCTTCTTCCGGTCCCACGACACCGGCATCGCAAAGCTGATCCATGATTCTTGCCGCACGATTAAAGCCGATCTTAAACATACGCTGGAGCATACCGATAGAAGCTTTTTCTTTCTCAATAATAAACTTGCCTGCTTCTGTAAAATACACATCCCGGTCGCCGCCTGCTCCTCCGGGAGCACTGGCTGTGTTCACCTGTTTTTCAATTGCAGTATCATAAACTGCACCCTGATTTTTGTCAGAGACATATTCCACAACAGCGCTGACTTCTTCGTCGGAAACAAAAGCGCCCTGCAGTCTGGCCGGCTTCTGATATCCCTGAGGATAAAACAGCATATCGCCCTTTCCAAGAAGTTTTTCTGCACCATTCATATCCAGAATGGTTCTGGAATCCACACCGGAAGATACCGAAAATGCGATCCTTGACGGCATATTAGCCTTGATAAGTCCTGTAATAACATTAACAGACGGTCTCTGAGTCGCAATGATCAGATGGATTCCCGCCGCACGTGCAAGCTGAGCCAGACGGCAGATCGCATCCTCAACCTCTCCGGGTGCAACCATCATAAGATCTGCAAGCTCGTCCACGATGATCACGATCTGTGGCATTTTTTCCGGAGCTTTCTCGCCTTCCGGCACTCGCATATTGGCAACTTTCTTGTTATATTCACCCAGATTACGTACTCCATATTCCGCAAAAGCATTGTAACGGCTGGTCATCTCGGAAACGGCCCAGTTCAATGCGCCTGCAGCTTTCTTCGGATCTGTGACAACCGGAATGAACAGATGTGGGATTCCATTGTATACACTCAGCTCTACCACCTTCGGATCGATCATGATCAAACGCACTTCATCCGGCGTTGCCTTGTAAAGAATGCTGATGATCAGGGTATTGATACATACCGATTTACCGGAACCCGTAGCTCCCGCGATCAGAAGATGCGGCATCTTGGCAATATCCGCTACAACCGGTTTACCGGCAATATCCTTACCTGCTGCAAAGGAAAGTTTGGATTTTGCATTTTTGAATTCGTCGGACTGCAGAAGATCCCGAAGCATAACCGGACTGTTTTCTTTATTTGGGACTTCGATTCCCACAGCCGCTTTTCCCGGAATCGGCGCTTCAATACGGATATCCGGCGTTGCCAGGTTCAGTTTAATATCATCGGAAAGTCCGACGATCTTGCTGACTTTCACACCCATTTCCGGCTGAAGTTCATAGCGGGTTACCGTAGGTCCGCAGCTGACATTGGTAATTGTTACATTTACTCCGAAATTATGAAGTGTCTCCTGAAGTTTCTGGGCTGTTTTTCTTAAATGCGCATCAGAATCCCCCTGGGCTTTTCCATCTCCACGTTTCAGCAGTTTCAGAGGCGGATACTGATATGGTTTTTTCTCCGGTATTTCCGTGCTGCTGATCTCATGCTGGATATTTTTAATTCCATGCTCAATCTCCGCCTGGGAAGATTTCGGATTTCTGGTGGACGGATGAGAAATCCTCTCTGTTTCTTCCGGCTGCGCTGCTGTCTCATCGTCGATATCCGGAACGGATGTCTTTTCTGTTTTTGCTGACGATTTTCCGGTCCTGGATTTCTGCTTCTGGGATGATATCTGACTCATCTGAGGAATATCCGCATCCTCGTATCCATCATAGTCATCCTCTTGCGCTTCCTGCATATCCCGTTCAAAATCCGGCTCTTCTGTTTCTTCCCGTGGTGTCTGCGGCTGCGAACGATGGATCTGAAATTCCAGAGGTTTCTGCTTGGGAGGTTTTATTTCTCCTTCTTCCGCCTCCTCCGTCAGATCTGTATCTTCAGTTGGAAGTGCAGCTTTTTCTTCATCAAGAAAAGAAGGAAGATTGAACTCACCTTTACGGTTGGCTCTTACTGCCTCCTGTCTCTCTTTCTCAGCTTTTTTGGATTTTGTTTTACGCTTTCCGGATTTTTTTGCCGGATTTTCTTCCGAAAGAGCCAGTTCCTCCTCTTCCAGTTCTTCCTCCAGCTGTCGGATCTTCTCTGCCCTTTTCTCCGCCCGGATCTTTCTGCGGAGTTCTTTCTGTTTCTCTCTGTCCGGCTGTGCCTCCAGATATGCCTCACGTCCCTCTCTTGCAGCATCCGCGAACAGATCCAGAATTTTATTCATAAATCCAAAAAAGGATCTCTGCGTAATGATGATCATAGACACCAGCAATACCAGAACAATGATCACTACACCCCCAACTGTGCCAAATGCAGATGCTGTTGAAATGCAGACAGCACCTCCCAGCACTCCGCCACCAGTGTGGTATTCTGAACTGAGCGCATAATAATCCGCAAAGGTCGTACTCGGTGTATATCTTTCTGTAAGCAGCTGTAAAAGTCCGCACAGAAAAATAAAAAATACAATTCCTGCAAAAATCTTTTTATATGCAAGACGATTCTTATTATTAACGATCAGAAAAGTAACGCCTCCAAACAGAACGATGGGGAAAAGGTACGCACACAACCCCATAATCCCAAAGCAGATACTGCTGATCGCATTTCCCACAATACCGCCCATACCAAACGCACTGATCATCAGGATCAGGCAGGCCGCAAACATAACAAGAATTAAAATTTCCGTCTGAAACCGATTACCGGTATCCTGCTGTCTGGACGCAGTTTTACTTTTTCTTTTTTTAGTTGTTTTTGAAGCTGCCATTGTCAGACTCCTCCCGGTTGATTAAAATCAAATATAATTGGCTGCCAGAATAAGAATCCCGGCTGCAAAGGAATAAAACGCAAAATAACGCAGTCTGACCTGATTCGAAAGCTTAAGCATAAAACGGATCACCAGATAACCGGTAACCCCAGCCACGATCATTCCAAGAATATATGTAAAACCCTTTCCAACTGTCATGCTGACAGCAGTAAATTCTCCCGCTTCTACAAAAAAAGCTCCGATCACTGCAGGTATGCTCATCAGCAGAGAATACTTCACCGCAAATTTCCGGCTGAGGCCGCAAAAAAGACCTGCACTGATCGTAAGACCAAATCTGGAAAGACCTGGAAGCACAGAAATTCCCTGGCATATTCCCATCCACATGGCATCTCCGAAATTCGCTTCCCGCGTGCCCTTATTACCGTTTATATTGCTGTAATCCACAACCAGCAGAATCACGCCGGTAAGAAGGATCCCGATCCCGGAAAACATATGAGAAGATGCACTGCGTACTACCAGACGTTTACACTGATATCCGATCAGAATGGTGGGGATCGTTGATACAAAGATCAGCGCGGTAAGTTTCCGATACGTTCCGCTCACAATCTTTGCATAGGTTAAATTCTTTCCTGTTCTCCTGTTATAAAGAAAAATATTGGCATTTCCGATCAGATCCAGAAACATTCCGATCAGTTCTATTCCGATCTTCTTAATATCTTTCCGGAAAACAAAGATCAGCGCTATCATGGTGCCCAGATGTAACATCACTTCAAAAAGTACGCCGGAACCCCGGCTTCCACCAAGAAGATCCTGTACTGCGCAGAGATGCCCAAAACTGCTTACAGGCAGAAATTCGGTGATTCCCTGGATAATTCCTAATATAATCGCATGTATCACTGACATAATGATATTTCCTTTTCTAAAAATTTTTCCAACATATTATAGCATAACTGAGTAAAACTTACAATCCACACTTGGCAAAACTTTCAAACATGTGTTCTTTTTTGTGTTGAGGCAAAAAAATCCCCCGACCGCAACAAAAAGCAACAGTCGGAGGACCTATTCATCTGCTTATGAACAGAATTTTTACTTATTTATTTTTCAGATATTCATCGATACCTCTTGCACCAGCTTTACCTGCACCCATAGCAAGGATTACAGTAGCTGCACCTGTAACGGCATCTCCGCCGGCATATACACCGTCTTTGGATGTCTTACCAGTCTCTTCTTCGGCAACGATACATCTTCTCTTGTTGATGTCAAGGCCTTTGGTTGTGGAAGAGATCAGAGGGTTCGGTGAAGTACCAAGGGACATGATAACGGTATCTACATCCATGTCATACTCGGAACCAGGAATCTCTACTGGACGTCTTCTTCCGGAAGCATCCGGCTCGCCAAGCTCCATCTTTACAACCTTCATACCATTTACATGGCCGTTCTCATCTACAAGGATCTCCTTCGGATTGGTAAGAAGATCAAAGATGATACCCTCTTCCTTAGCGTGGTGAACTTCCTCTGCTCGTGCAGGAAGCTCTGCCTCACTTCTTCTGTATACGATATGTACCTCAGCACCAAGTCTCAGAGCTGTTCTTGCAGCATCCATGGCAACGTTACCACCACCGACAACTGCAACTTTCTTGCCTGCCGCAATCGGTGTATCGTAAGAATCATCGAATGCTTTCATGAGGTTGCTTCTTGTCAGGTACTCGTTTGCAGAGAATACGCCGCTTGCATTCTCACCCGGGATACCCATGAACATCGGAAGACCTGCACCGGAACCGATGAATACAGCCTCAAATCCCTCATCTTCGATCAGCTGATCGATCGTTGTGGATTTACCGATAACAACGTTTGTCTCGAATTTAACGCCAAGCTCTTTAACTTTCTCGATCTCTTTCTTAACGACTTTCTGTTTCGGAAGACGGAACTCCGGAATACCGTAAACAAGAACACCGCCCAGTTCATGAAGAGCCTCGAATACAGTCACATCGTAACCAGCTTTTGCAAGGTCACCTGCACAGGTAAGTCCTGAAGGGCCGGAACCGATGACTGCAACTTTATGTCCGTTCTTAACCTCTGCTCCTGCAGGTTTGATATCATGCTCCAGAGCATAGTCAGCAACAAATCTCTCAAGCTTGCCGATGGAAACAGCCTCGCCTTTTTTGCCACGGATACACTGTCCCTCACACTGGGATTCCTGTGGGCAGACACGACCACAGATAGCCGGAAGTGCGGAAGATAATCCGATCACTTTGTAAGCTTCTTCCATGTTGCCCTCTTTGATGTGTTCGATAAATCCAGGAATATTGATGGATACCGGACATCCCTCTACACATTTCGGTTTCTTACATCCGAGACATCTCTGTGCCTCTTCCATTGCCTCTTCCTGATTATATCCAAGACATACTTCCTCGAAGTTTGTCGCACGTACCTTCGGATCCTGCTCTCTTACAGGAACTTTTTTTAACATTTTTGCATCTGCCATTACTTGTCACCTCCGCACTGTCCGCATCCACCGTGGTGGGTATCGCCTTCCTGAAGCTTCAGTAATGCACGTCCCTCCTGGGTCTTATACATCTGACTTCTCTTCATAGCCTGATCAAAGTCAACGAGATGTCCGTCGAACTCCGGTCCGTCTACACAGGCAAATTTAATCTCATCGCCGACCTGAAGACGACAGGCACCGCACATACCGGTTCCGTCAACCATGATCGGGTTCATGCTGACAATTGTGTGGATACCAAGTTTCTTGGTAAGAAGACAGACGAATTTCATCATGATCATCGGTCCGATCGCTACACAGACATCATAATGTTTGCCTTCGTTTGTTACAAGATCCTCAAGAGTCTTGGTTACCATACCGGAACGGCCATAGGAACCATCATCTGTTGTAACGTAGAGATTGGAAACAGATGCAAGCTCTTTCTCAAGGATAACCATATCCTTTGTCTTGGAACCAAGGATAACATCTGCTGTGATACCGTGCTCATGAAGCCATTTAACCTGCGGATAAACAGGTGCAGTACCAACACCACCGGCTACGAATACCATTTTCTTTTTCTTAAGTTCTTCGATATCCTCGTGTACGAACTCAGATGGACATCCAAGAGGTCCTACGAAATCACGGAAAGAGTCTCCCCCTTTCAGAGCAGACATCTTGATCGTAGATGCTCCGATCTCCTGGAATACGATAGTGATCGTACCAGCCTCGCGATCGTAATCACAGATTGTGAGCGGGATTCTTTCGCCCTTCTCATCAAGTTTCGCAATGATAAATTGTCCTGGCAGACAGTGGCTTGCCACACGTGGTGCATGCACAACCATAAGATGGATCTTAGCTGCCAGCGTTTCAGCTTTTAAAACCTTATACATGGTCTTCCTCCTCGCGCAAATTATAAACCTTTATTAATAATACGCTAAAAATCCGCATATGGCAAGGGGAGATTTACAATTTCCGTCGATTTTCTTTACCACGGCACAGCGCAACCACGTTAGTCATGTTTAATCAATATAACCAAAAATCGCATAAAAAAACGATCATTTCTGTAATTTTCGCTCTTCGATCAGGGCATACAGTTTATCCAGCGCCTCCCGGATCCCGCCAACTTCATCAATCACCCCTTCCTTCACTGCCTGTTCTCCTTCCAGCATGGTCCCCACGTCTTTTACCAGCTGAGAAGTATCCAGCATCAGTTCCTCCATCCGTTCTCTGGTAATCCCTGAATGTTTCGATACAAAGGCCGTGATGCGATCCTGGATCTTTTCCATATTGCGGTACGTCTGCGCCACACCGATGAACATTCCGTTCTGGCGCACCGGATGGATGACCATGGTAGCACTTGGCACGATAAAAGAATAGTCCGCGGAAACCGCCATGGGAACGCCTATGGAATGTCCGCCGCCCAGCACAAGGGAAACCGTGGGAATACTTAAAGACGCGATCATTTCCGCAATCGCCAACCCCGCTTCCACATCGCCGCCCACTGTGTTTAAAAGGATCAGAAGTCCCTCGATTTCCTCATCGTCCTCGATCAGGGCCAGTTTTGGCAGTACATGTTCATACTTGGTAGTTTTGCTGTGTGACGGCGCAGATTCATGGCCTTCGATCTCCCCGATCACTGTCAGAAGTTCCACCTTATGTTTCCGGGAATTTCCATCCAGCACGACCTGTCCGGTTTCCTGGATCTGCTTATCCTGGCTTTCTTCACGGTCCAGTTCCTTCTGTTTTCCCTCTTCTTTATTTTTTTCCATAAAAAATACCTCCGGAATCTGAAATTCTGGAGGTATTATATGCAAAATATTACTTTCTATTCAGAGATCACTCGTCCCAGTTTGTCCATACATCAGTAACATCATCATCCTCATCAAGAAGATCCAGTGTTCTGTGGAGATCCTTGATCGCCTGGTCATCGGTGAGCTCTACGTAGGTCTGCGGGATCATGGCGATCTGCGCCTCCATAAGCGGAATTCCGGCTTTCTCAAGAGCCTCACGTACAGCGCTGAAATCATCCGGATCTGTGAGAATCTCGAAGCTGTCTTCCTCCTCACTGAAGTCCTCTGCACCTGCGTCCAGAGCTGTCATCATCAGCTCGTCCGCATCCATCTCACCGCACTCATCTTCAAGCTCTTCTTTGTCGATGATGATCTGGCCTTTCTGATCGAACATAAAGGATACGCATCCCTGGGTTCCGATGCTTCCGTTACCCTTGGTAAAAGCGTTACGTACATTACCGGCAGTACGGTTCTTATTATCTGTAAGAGTCTCCACGATAATGGCAACACCGTTCGGGCCATATCCTTCGTATACAGCTTTCTCATAGCTATCTGCAGAATCAGCACCTGCTGCCTTCTTGATTCCACGGTCGATGGTATCGTTCGGCATATTGTTTGCTTTTGCTTTTGCGATGACATCACGAAGTTTGCTGTTGTTTGCAGGATCCGAACCGCCGGCCTTTACGGCCATAACGATCTCACGGCCGATGACTGTGAAGATCTTACCCTTCTTGGCATCATTTTTCTCTTTCTTATGTTTGATGTTGGCAAATTTTGAATGTCCTGACATGTTATCTTCCTCTCCTTGTTACCGTATATTTTCTTTCGTGCCCTTGCTTGTTCCGGGTACCGTTTTACATAATTGCAACTCGGTTTAATATAGCACTTATGGAAGATTTCGTCAAGAATCAGAATCCAAACCTGTCAAAAATCCCATGAAATCGCCCTAAAATGTAAGTTCCAGGCTGATCTCAAGTGCATGATTCACCTTATCAAGCATAACACTGTCCAGATGACACACCTTATCTTTCAGCCGCCGTTTATCAATGGTGCGAAGCTGTTCCAGAAGGATCACGGAATCCTTCTCGATCCCATAAGCAGATGCATCGATCTCAATATGTGTCGGCAGTTTTGCCTTGTTCATTTTGGATGTAATCGCCGCACAGATCACTGTGGGGCTGTGTCGGTTGCCCACATCGTTCTGAATGATCAGCACCGGCCGTATTCCCCCCTGTTCACTGCCTACAACAGGCCTTAAGTCCGCGTAAAAAATATCCCCTCTTTTTATAACCACACAATTCACACTCCGATTCTGGTCCGACTTTTTTATAAGCCGTATTCCTTTTTACAGATAAGTATTTCCACAATTCCTCTGTGTATACCATGCGTGATACTTTTTTACCGGACTTCTGCCTGGTTCGAAGTCTTAATAAATCTGAAATCTATAAATTTACTGGAAAAAGCTCTCTTCTTCTCCGCATTCCTTTCCGTCTTTGATATAAATCCTTGGAACTCGTTTGCTGATCTCACAGACAAACTCATAGGAAAATCTTCCGGAAAGATCACCCAGAGTTTCCACACTGATGAATTCATCTCCATCTCTTCCCATCAGTGTCACCTCATCACCGGCTTTTACCTCCGGGATATCTGTAACATCCACCATAAACTGGTCCATACAGACACGACCAAGGATCGGAGCTTTTTTGCCATGGATCAGGACCCAGCCTTTATTGGAAAGCTGTCTGGGATATCCGTCCGCATAACCTACCGGAATCGTTGCCATTCTGGTAAAACGCTCCGTAACAAAAGTTCCGCCATAACTTACCGCAGTCCCACGCTCCACATTTTTTACATAGGATACATGGCTTTTTAATTCCATGGCAGGAGTCAGCTTCACAATATCCCGCTCCACTTCTTCGGATGGATAGATACCGTAGATCGTGATACCGGCGCGGACTACATTAAGATTTGCCTCCGGCACACGGATGATACCCGCACTGTTGGAACAATGGCGTACCGGAATATGAACGCCTCTCTTCTCCAGAAGATCCGCAAAACGGAGATAACGGTCAAGCTGCACCAGTGCCGGAGACCGGTCAAACTCATCCGCTCTGGCAAAATGGGTAAACATTCCCTCGATCACCAGATTCGGGATTTTTGAGATTTCTTCGATCTTTACTGCGTTTTCCGGAATATCCGCATATCCGATCCTTGTCATTCCCGTATCCAGAGCCAGATGAATATGTACATTTTTTCCAATGCGTGCACCAGCTTTTGCATATTCTACTGCTGTGTTAAGATCCGATATTGTGATCCGGACATCATTCGCAGCAAGTTCCTCATAGTATTCCTCAAACACAAGGCCAAGGATCAGGACAGGCTTGGTGATTCCTGCATGTCGAAGTTCCAGCGCTTCTTCTGCGGTAGCCGTGGCAAATCCCCAGATATAGTCATAATCCTGGATCAGACGTGCAATAGCTCTGGCACCATGGCCATAACCGTCCGCTTTGATCACAGCAATGATCTTTGTCCCTTCTTTGACATTTTTATGCATTTCCTCAAAATTGTGAGCAATGGCATCCAGTGATACCAGCGCCTTGACTCTCTCGTATTTTTTCATGATTTTGACTCCTCTTCACATATCGCTAAAGCCCGGGGCAGATATGCGATGATATCTCCCGCCAGCATACTGCGTTTTCCTTTTTCTGCAGCTGCAAGATCACCGCAAAGTCCGTGAAGATAAACACCTAACGCGGCCTTTAAAACCATGGAGGGTTGTTCCTCCGTTTTCAGATACATACATAAGATCCCGGCAAGAAGTCCGGCAAGTACATCCCCGCTTCCTGCAGTTGCCATTCCGGAATTACCGGAAAGATTCAGATAAATATCATCTTTGCCGTCTGTAACAACCGTACATGCATCTTTCTGAACACATACCGTTCCTGTTTCCTTTGCATAATCCACAGCTGTCTGTGCGATTGTTTCCTGAATTTCTCCAATGGATCTGCCGCAGAGCCGGCTCATCTCTCCAATATGAGGAGTCAGGACTACATTCCCGCCCAAAAATTCCTTCCACTGCGGATGCATAGCCAGAAGATTCAGTCCATCCGCATCCAGGATCAGCGGTTTCTTCTCTCTGGCAGCTGCCGTAAGAAACCACTGTGCTCTCTCACGGCTTGCCACCGATGTTCCAAGCCCTGGACCGATGACGATCACGTCACACCAGGAAAGAAGCTGTTCGTTGGATTCTTCGTCAAACCTGCTGCATACCATTGCTTCCGGAAGAAGGATCTGCAAAGGAATCCTGTTCTCTTCCACAGTCTGGATCTTTACCATTCCCGCTCCGGTCCGAAGTGCCGCGCTGGCACTCAAATAAGCAGCACCACACATTCCTGCACTTCCGGTAACAAAAAGTATCTTTCCAAAAGTCCCCTTGTTCCCACCGGGATCACGTTCCGGAAACAGTTTCAGATCTTCTTTCTCCAGACATCTCGCCGATGCTTTTACAGCTTCCTGCTCATAGATCCCAATGTCAGCTATAACGATCTTTCCCGCATACAGCCTTCCCGGATAAAAACAAAGACCTCTTTTCCGGTAACCAAAAGTAACGGTAAGATCGGCACTGAAGGCAATTCCCATTTCCAGGCCAGTATCTCCGTTCACTCCTGATGGGATGTCAACAGCAATTTTTTTCGCCCGGGCACTGTTCATCTCGTGGATGATCTCAGCATAATGTCCCTCGATCGGACGCGCCAGGCCTACGCCAAACACG
This sequence comes from Blautia sp. MCC283, assembly GCF_018785565.1. Classification (NCBI taxonomy): domain Bacteria; kingdom Bacillati; phylum Bacillota; class Clostridia; order Lachnospirales; family Lachnospiraceae; genus Blautia; species Blautia sp. MCC283. The sequence continues at coordinate 146,847 of NZ_WQQB01000028.1, forward strand.
GCATCTACTATAGTAGTATATTCATCCCAGGCCGGGTTATTCACTTCCGGGACCTGATAACCTGTAGCGATCTTATACTGAAGCAACGTTTCCCTGGTCATTTTTTCTTTGTTTCCGGCCATATAAAATTCAGCCCGAACACCTTTCAGATGAAATAATCTGGCAATGGCAATACCATCTCCTCCGTTATTTCCACTCCCGCATACCACCAGGATCTTCTCGCTCTTCCCAAGATATTTCTCTGTTTCCTCAACTACTTTCAACGCTGCCCGCTCCATCAGAACTTCAGAAGCAACCCCGATCTTGTGGATCGTAGCATTATCCAGCTTCTTCATTTCTTCGCAGGTAACAATTTTTTTCATGCTGCACTTTGCCTCCCCTCTTTAACAGAGAAAGCTGCCGTTTCCGGCAGCCCGCTAAAATTTATTTCTCTACATGTTCCTGCCTGTATTTGCTCAGATTATAAGACAGTGTCATCAGGCTCTCAGAAAGATGCACGTTCTCTACGATCACATCATCCGGTGTCTCAAGATCAAGATGTGCAAAATTCCAGATTGCCTTGATCCCGTTCTCCACCAGAATATCTGCCATTTCCTTGGCCTTATTCTTCGGAAGAGTGAGAATTGCGATCTCTACGTTATTTTCTCTCAGGAAGAATGGAAGTTCGCTGAGCATCTGGATCTCAAGTCCGCGAACCGCAATGCCTTCCAGCACAGGATTTACGTCAAAGATTCCTACCAGCTTAAATCCCCTTTTCTCAAAATCCACATAATTGGCAAGTGCCTGTCCAAGATTACCGGCACCCAGGATGATCATCGGGTGGGCGATATCCAGTCCCAGGATCTTACCGATCTCTGTATAAAGATAATGTACATTATAGCCATACCCCTGCTGCCCGAAACCGCCGAAATTATTAAGATCCTGACGGATCTGAGAAGCTGTGGTATGCATCTTCTTACTTAATTCATTGGAAGAAATACGCTCTACATTGTCTTCCATCAGCTCTCCTAAGTAGCGGTAATAGCGTGGCAGACGCTTAATCACCGCTTTCGAGATTTGTTTTGTCTCCACGATAGTTTCCCTCCTTACTTTACACTAGGTTAATTATACCGAATTGACATTTTCCTGTCAATCAAACTTGTAAGTTATGTACAAATTTCTTCATATTTTTTTAAAAAATTGATTTTTTCTTTGAATTCCTGGCGGTTTCCGTTATAATAAGTGGAGGATTTTCCCTGTTTATTTACTATTCAGGGATAATTCTTTATACAGGAGGACAGTTTTTATGATTTTATCATGTCAGAATATATGCAAAGCTTTTGGCGAAAAAGTAATTTTAAATGATGCATCTTTTCATATTGAAGACCGGGAAAAGGCAGCTCTTATCGGATGTAACGGTGCTGGAAAGACTACTCTTCTTCGTATCATCATGCAGGAGATTTCCGCGGATTCCGGCACGGTAGTACTTGCCCGGGACAAAAATATCGGCTATCTTGCCCAGTACCAGGATATCCACGGACACCATACCATCTACGAAGAGCTTCTTACCACCAAACAGCATATTATCGATATGGAACGCCGTATCCGTAATATGGAGCAGGAAATGAATACCGTAAAAGGCGATGACCTGAACCGCCTGATGGAGACATATACCCGTCTCACCCATCAGTTTGAACTGGAAAACGGCTATGCTTACAAAAGTGAGCTCACCGGTGTCCTGAAGGGTCTTGGTTTCACGGAAGAAGATTACGACAAACAAATCGAGAAACTTTCCGGAGGCCAGAAAACCCGTGTGGCACTTGGAAAGATGCTTCTCTCCAAGCCGGATATCCTTCTTCTGGATGAGCCTACCAACCACCTGGATATGGAAAGCATCTCCTGGCTGGAAACTTATCTTCTGAATTATCCGGGAGCTGTTTTCATCGTTTCCCATGACCGTTATTTTCTGGATAAAGTCGTCACCAAAGTTGTGGAGATCGAAGCCGGACAGACACGTGTCTACAGCGGCAACTACTCCGCCTATGCCCTTAAGAAGGCGCAGCTGCGCGATGCCCAGTACAAGGCGTACTTAAACCAGCAGAGAGATATCAAACATCAGGAAGCAGTCATTGCCAAACTGAAATCTTTTAACCGCGAAAAATCCATCAAGCGTGCAGAAAGCCGCGAGAAGATGCTGGACCGTGTACAGCGTATCGAAAAACCTCTGGAAATCCAGGACCGTATGCGTATTTCCCTGGAACCGCGTGTATTAAGCGGAAATGATGTACTCCATGTGGAGGAACTTTCCAAATCCTTCCCGGGGCAGACCCTGTTTTCTGATATTTCTTTTGATATCAAGAGAGGGGAACGTGTAGCTCTTATCGGCAATAACGGAACCGGAAAAACAACGATGCTGAAGATCATCAACGGACTTATCGAGGCAGATGCCGGCAAGTTTTCCCTGGGTTCCAAAGTTCAGATCGGATATTATGACCAGGAACATCATGTTCTTCATATGGATAAAACTATTTTTCAGGAAATTTCCGACACGTATCCGACTCTTACCGAAACGGAGATCCGAAATATGCTTGCAGCATTCCTCTTTACCGGGGATGATGTATTTAAAGAAATCTCCGCACTTTCCGGTGGAGAAAGAGGTCGTGTTTCTCTTGCCAAGCTGATGCTTTCCGAAGCCAATTTCCTGATCCTGGATGAGCCTACCAACCATCTGGACATTGCTTCCAAGGAAATCCTCGAGGAAGCGCTGGTAAGCTACACCGGTACCGTCCTTTATGTCTCTCACGACCGTTACTTTATCAACCAGACCGCAACCCGGATCATGGAGCTTACCAACCAGGCCGTAGTAAATTACATCGGTGATTATGACTATTATCTGGAGAAAAAAGAAGAGCTGACCAGTGCTTACGCTCCGGGAAGTGACTCTTTGGAAGCGTCATCAGAAGAAAAGGCCGTTTCCGAAAACAAGCTTTCCTGGCAGCAGATGAAAGAAGAACAGGCCAAAAAAAGAAAGCGGGAAGCCGAACTGAAAAAAGTAGAAGCCCGCATTGAAGAACTGGAAACAAGAGACGGCGAAATTGATGAAACCATGGTTCTCCCGGATGTCTGTACTAACGTTGCGGAATGTACCAAACTGAGCCGTGAAAAAGCAGCTATCGCCGAAGAACTGGAAGAACTTTATGAAAAATGGGAAGAGCTGGCCTGATGGTCAGCTCTTTTTACCGGTTGATCCGGCGCTACATCTGTCCGTTTATAACAGTTCCTTCAGAAGATTCTCTTCAAACTGAGGCACACAGGCAAGAATGTCTTCATTTTTAAGATAAGATGGTTCTTCACCTTTCCAATTCTTTACTACACCGCCGGCTTCACGGAGGATAACCGTTCCCGCGGAATAATCCCAGGGTTTCAGGTCACGTTCAATATATCCATGCTCTCTTCCGCAGGCAACATAACACATGTCAAGTTCTGCAGAACCGGTACGTCGGAAATCCCCGCATTTCATAAAAATGCTGTAAAAAATGGGAAACAGATTTCTGGCTTCCTCTTTTTTATAAGGAGTGGAACCATAGGAAATAACCGCATCACCAAAATCCGGAGTATCCGATACCTGGATCTTTCTGCCATTAAGATAAGCACCTTCCCCTTTTGCCGCCTGGAACATTTCATCAGTAAAAGGATTGTAAACAATTCCAAAAACGATCTCGCCTTTTTCATAAAGTCCCAGTGCCACAGCACTCATATGAAAATCACGGATCAGATTGGTGGTTCCGTCAATAGGATCAAGGATCCAGTAGGTTTCCTCCTTTGAAAGCCCCAGATTTTCTTTCTCTTCCGCGATCAGGGAAATTTCCGGAAAAACCTTTCCAAGTTCTTCTTTCAGAAAGTTCTGTACAGCCAGATCTACATTTGTCACATAATTGGCAGCACCTTTTATCATCACTTCTTCCTCATCCATCTCTTTCAGGATAAGATCTTTTGTCTGTTTTACAAGATCTGCCACTTTTTTCTGTTCTTCTGCAGAAATCATTCTATTTCCTCCTTCACCATAAGCCATTTCTGATCTAACGGATCAGTCTGCCAAGCTGCTGTTCGAAACATACACCATCATTACGGTCTGTTCCCTCTTCCACTGCGTCCCGGATAGAAGCAGAGATAAAATCCACTGCCATGTTTACACAGTTTTCCATAGGATATCCCTTCACCAGCCCCGCACTGAGTACAGAGGCAAAAAGATCTCCGGTACCGGAATAACTGCCACCTGTTTTCCCGGCGAATACCCAGGAGCACTTTTCTTTTTCCAGAACAAGATTTCCCATTTTCAGTGGCTCGTCCTCTTCCCGGTGATCCACTCCGGTGATCACGACCGCAGGAAGAGAAAATCTCTTTACAAGTCTGTATCCGGTTTCCCTGATCTGTGCCAGCCGTTCCTCACCGGAAAAACTCTGAAATTCCTTCCAGATTTCTTCCATTTTATTTTTCCCATAAAGAAGGAGCAATGCTTCTGTCAGATTTGGGGTGATCACATAGGAACGTCTGGCCAGTTCCCGAAATCTGCTGCAAAGTTCTTCTGTATAGATGGGATAAACTGCTCCGTCATCTCCCATTACCGGATCTGTCAGGATCAGCGTATCCTCTCCTGCAAATGTATCAATAAATTTCAGGATCTTATCGGCCTGTTTCTCATCCGAGAGAAATCCCGTGTAAATTCCGTCCGGAACAAATCCTCGTTTTTTCCATTCTTCCATATATGGAGCCATATGTTCTGTAAAATCTTCACAGAAATAGGTTTCATAGCCTGTCTGATTACTTAAAACAGCGGTGGGAAACGGACATGCCTGCACTCCCATCACCGAGATCACGGGAATTGCCGCTGTCAGCGAGCACTTTCCCAGCCCGGAAAGATCATTGATCACTGCTATTTTCTTCATCTCACTTCTCCAGTCTTGAGTTTTTTTCTGTATTATTATAGAATGAATTGTCAGGTTTACGCAATCATTTTTGGAAGGAAATTATCATACCTATGTTAAATATATCCACAGAACACAAAAAAGAACATCTCTACCTGGAGGTTTATCATTATTACCGGAAACTGATCATGGAAGAACGTCTTCTTCCGGGCAGCAAAATGCCATCACTCCGTAAATGCGCCCAGGAACTGAAATTAAGCCGTACCACTATAGAAAATGCATATCTTCAGCTTGCGGCAGACGGTTATATCATTGCCAGGGCACAGAGTGGTTATTACGTCACAGACATTGCCACCAAACAGCATCCTGTCATCCTGGAAAAGCATTCCGAAAACATGGTTCCCTGCCTTTATGATTTTGCTTCTTCCGGTGTTGACCGGGAGAGTTTCCGTTTTGATCTGTGGCAGCGCTATATCAAAAGTGCTCTCCGTCAGGATAACCGTATGCTTTCCTACGGAGAACCCCAGGGGGAAAAAGATCTCCGGGAGGTTCTTTCAGATTATATCCGGGAACGGCGAAATGTGATCTGTTCCCCTGACGATATCGTGGTAGGTGCCGGACTTCAGAGCCTTCTCCAGATCCTCTGCCCTCTGATCCGGGAGAGAAAAACCGTTTCATTCCCTACCCCGTCATTTATCCAGGGCAGTACGATTTTTGAAGATTACGGATTTGATGTCCATTACCGGGACAAAAACTGCGATGTGATCTATGTTTCCCCTGCCCACATGACCAAGTGGGGAGAGATCATGCCGGTGAAACGGCGTCTGGAACTGATCCATCATGCGGAAGCAAACAACCACCTTATCATTGAAGATGATTTTGAAAACGAATTTGTTTACCTGCAGAAACCTACTCCTTCTCTCTTTGGACTTGCAGGCGGGGAAAATGTTGTTTATATTGGTTCCTTTTCCAGACTTCTGCTGCCTTCGATCCGCGTAAGCTTTATGGTACTGCCTTCATCCCTCCGGGAACTGTATGCCCCAAAAGCTTCCTTTTATAATCAAACCGCTTCCAAGGCAGAACAGATTGCTCTGTGTCAGTTTATCCGTGACGGACATCTGGTTTCCCAGACAAGAAAGCTTCGCCGTCTGTACGCCCAGAAGCTGAAATCTCTTTCCTGTGCGGTACGGGAAGTCTTCGAAACAGACTGCCAGATCAAAACAGGGGCCGCCGGAACCAGTCTGGCTCTTACAATTCCCTGCACTGTCAACGGTAAAACACTGAAAGAGGCAGCTCGTGCAGAGGGTATGCGTCTGGAAATCCTGAAAGAAACTTCCAGTGACATTACCCTGGTTCTTTCCTGTTCTTCCATTCCCGTAAAAGATTTTCTGCCTGCATGTCAGCTGTTGAAAAATATTTCAGACAACTGCTGCAGCTTTTCTGCTTCTTCGGACATCCTTTCATAAAAAAAGGGCCTTCGCTGCTGTTTCTGAAAAAACAGACCACGAAGGCTCTTTCTTTATTCTTTAATCTCTTCGATTATCGATCATATAAAGCAGTGCATTTACAATACATGCGGCTATATTACTTCCGCCTTTGCGTCCTTTTGCAACAATATAAGGCACATCTGCGTGCATGATCAGTTCCTTCGACTGCACTACATTCACAAATCCGACCGGAACACCAATGATAAGCTCCGGAGAAATTTTTCCTTCCTCGATCAGCTCATAAAGGCGGACCAGTGCAGTAGGCGCGTTTCCAATGGCAAAGATCAGCTTCTCATCCATTTCTGCTGCTTTATCCATACAGGCAGTGGCTCTTGTAGTCCCGTTTTTTTTCGCAAGAGCAGCCACATCCTCATCTGACATAAAACAGTACGCTTCTCCACCGTAACGTGCAAGCGCCCGCTTATTAATACCCGCTTTTGCCATCTGGGTATCTGTGACAATGCACGCACCATTTCTGATCGCTTCCATTGCTTTTTCCACGGCACCATCCGAAAAGCAGAGATTTTCTGCATAGTCAAAATCCGCACTTGTGTGGATACAGCGTTTTACGATCAGTTCTGTTCCCGGGATCAGCGGTGTATCCCCAAGTTCTTCTGTAATGATCTCAAAACTTCTTTTTTCGATCTCCATGGGTTTTACATTTTCAAGCTCAACTTTCATTTCTGTTCATCCTCCGTAATCCCGTTTTCCAGTATCTCATATATTTTTTTCATATCCAGATGCTTCCGAAGCTCAGCTGCCAGGATATCATACTGTTGCTCTTTAAATGCCGCAAAATCCACCCCTGTCATATTCTCCACATCAATTCCTTTTTTTTCACCGATAACACGGATCATGGCCTCTGCTGATGCTTCCTTATCAAAAATGCCATGGATATACGTTCCACAGACATTTCCGGAAAAAGCACCTTCTTCTTTCTTTTCGCCGCTGACACTGTCTGTGATCCTGGTGACAGTTCCGGCATTTTCTTTCAGGATACTCTCTCCCATATGGATCTCATAACCCTCAACCTCTGCGCCGGAAAGCGGTGCGAACACTCCGGAAAGCTCTCCAAAATGTCCCTTTACTCTTGTCCTTGTCTTCTTTTCGGCAAATACCGTCTCCATTGGGAGCAGGCCCATTCCCTTCATGGAACCTCCGTTTTCAACACCATGAGGATCACTTAATGTCTCCCCAAGCATCTGATAACCGCCGCAGACGCCAAAGATCAGCTTGCCTCTGGAAGCTTCCTTTAAGACTGCCGCCTCCATTCCGCTCTCCCGCATCCAGATCAGATCACCCATGGTATTCTTCGTTCCCGGAAGAATGATCATATCCGGCGAATGGAGATCTCTCGGGTGCTTCACATAACGCAGGGAAACTCCCGGAATACTTTCAAAAGGATTAAAATCTGTAAAATTGGAGATCCTTGGTGTACGGATCACCGCAATATCAATAACTCCGGCTTCCTGCTTCCGGTCAAAACGCTCCGTCAGGCTGTCTTCATCTTCTACCTGGATATCCAGATAAGGAGCCACACCGACCACCGGGATCCTGCTTCTCTCTTCCAGCATTTCCACACCCGGGTCCAGAATGGTCTTATCTCCACGGAACTTGTTGATGATCAGTCCCTTAACCATCGCCTTTTCGTCTTCTTCCAGAAGTTCCACTGTACCGATCAGCTGTGCAAAAACGCCTCCCCTGTCAATATCACCAACAAGGAGGACCGGTGCCTTGGCCATTTTTGCCATTCCCATATTTACGATATCTTCATCTTTAAGATTGATCTCTGCCGGGCTTCCTGCACCCTCGATCACAATAATGTCATTTTCTTCGGCAAGGGCATTGTAGGCTTTCATAACATCCGGAACCAGTGTTTTCTTATATTTAAAATAATCTCTGGCACTCATGGTCCCCAGAACTTCCCCGTTTACGATCACCTGGGAACCAACATCATTGGTAGGCTTCAAAAGGATGGGGTTCATAAGAACCGAAGGTTTGATCCCGGCTGCTTCCGCCTGCATGACCTGAGCCCTTCCCATCTCCAGACCATCCTCTGTGATAAATGAATTCAGCGCCATATTCTGTGATTTAAAAGGAGCCACGCGATAACCATCCTGTTTAAAGATCCTGCAAAGCCCTGCAGCAAGCAGGCTTTTTCCTGCATTGGACATGGTTCCCTGTACCATTATTGCTTTTGCCATAATATACCTCCCTCAAGTACTTCGATCAGTCTTATATTCTCCTCATGACGCTTCACCGCAACCCGGTAATAACCTTTTTTCAGACCAGGATAATTGCTGCAGTCACGGATCAGTATTCTCTTCCGCAAACAGAAATCAAACAATTCTTCCGGGCCTTTAAAGAAAATATAATTGGCCTCTGACGGAAATACCTGATATCCGATACGGGTCATCTCCTCTTTCAGCCACTGTGCTTCCTGAAAAACAAGCTGCCGTCCCTTTTCCACATACTCCGTCTCTTCAAGTGCCTGGATTCCTGCTGCCTGTGCCATGGTGGAAACGTTCCAGGGCTGAACGCACAGTTCCATTTTTTCCAGAAGTTTTCTGTTGGAACAGAGGCCATATCCAAGACGTACACCGGCCATAGCATACCGTTTTGTAAATGCCTTCAGGATAAAAAGATTGTTAAATCCGGAAAGTGAACGTTTCAGAGAATACTCCTGCGGCTCTTTTACAAAATCAAGAAAACACTCATCCACAACCAGAAGGATCTCAAGCTTTCTGCATTTTTCCAGGATTTTTTTCAGAAGCCTGTGTGGGATCAGCATGCCGGTAGGATTGTTGGGATTGCATAAAAAAGCTATATCCAGACCTTTATGGAGGATATCCAGATACGAATCACCCAGTACAAATCCGTCATTTTCTGTGAGCATATAATATTCCAGCTCACACCCCATACTTGCCAGTGCCTGTCCGTACTCTGCAAATGTAGGCGCAGGGATCAGTGCCCTTTTGGGATTTACCGCACGGCAGAGCGTAAAGATCACCTCTGCCGCCCCGTTTCCGCAGACAATTTCTTCTTCTTTTACACCTTCATACTCTGCGATTTTTTCCCGGAGAAGGCTGCACCCCACCTGAGGATACTGTGCAATATGATCCAGACTGCGGATAATGGCCTGTTTCACATGTTCCGGTGTCCCAAGCGGATTTAAGTTTGCTGAAAAATCCAGGCAGTCTTTATATTTATATACGTCTCCCCCATGTATGTGTTTTGTCATTGGTCATTCTCCTGTCTGTTCTGTAATTGTCTTCTCTGCTTTTTCACAGTCTGTTAAAGAAACATCAAACGGATTCCTGCACTGATCGCCGCAAAAACGATCACGCCCAGCACAGATGCCGCATACATCAGACGGTTGGCTCTCCTGATATCTTCCGGCTCCACCGGACGGATCGGATCACCAATCGTAGGTTTTTCATATAATTTTCCAAAATAATATGCATTTCCAGCAAGCTGTACATCCAGAGCGCCCGCCATGGCAGCTTCGGTCTGTGCGGAGTTGGGACTTGCATGGTTTCTCCGGTCTCTTTTGTAGATCTTTGCCGCATTCTTCGTATCCATCCCTGTAAAAACAGTTCCTGCTACCATCAGCCAGCCGGAGAGCCTGGCAGGGATATAATTTGCCAGATCATCCAGTTTGGCTGCAACACGGCCAAAATACAGGTATTTATCATTTTTGTATCCCAGCATGGAATCCATGGTATTGATGCCTTTGTACAGAAACATCAGCGGCACACCACCAATGGCCATATAAAGCATGGGCGCGATAACACCATCCGAAGCATTTTCCGCAACTGTTTCCACTGCTGCTTTTGTCACACCGGTTTCCGTAAGCTCTTTGGTATCACGGCCAACGATCATGGAAACCGCATAACGCGCCTCATCCAGTGTCCCGTTTTTCAGGCTGTCATAAACTTTCATGCTTTCATCTTTCAGAGAACGGGTGGCAAGCAGCTGATAGCACCAGAATACCTCCAGCACAAAACCGGCCACCGGCAGAAAACGATAAAGATAATAAAGGACCAGAAATGGCACACCACCACTGAACAGACAGATAAGAACTACGGTCACAAAGCCTCCTGCCAGCTCTCCTCCATGACTTTTCGGAAAAATCTTCCGAATGGCTTTCTCCAGTACCGTGATCAGATTTCCGATAACACAGACAGGATGGTACAGCCATCTGGGATCCCCGATAAGAAGATCCAGCACAAATCCAAGGATCAGTGCCAAAAGACTATATTTCAGCATCTTTTTTCTGCCTCCGTTCTTTTTTATATTCCAGCGCATTTTTAAGGAAATGTACGGGAACTTTCGGATTTCCATAATAATAAAGATGGGGAAATCCTGCCATCAGCCGTCCCTCATAATGCATACAGTCCCAGCCTCTTGTGGATGCCGGTTTGGATGCATGAAAATCGGTTCCGCAATCTGTGGAGTCAAAATAATGGAATTCATGAGCCGGGATCTCACCAAGTCCGGAATCCTTTTTTTCCGTAAGAGTAATATATCCAAATCTGGTCAGTTTCGGTGTACGGAAAGATCTTCCCGGGATCACGCCGCAGACTTTGCGGAAATTTCCCTCCATATCTTCCATTTCCTGATGAAGATACATAAAACCGCCGCATTCCGCCAGACAGGGCATTCCACCTTCCACGGCCTTCCTGATCGAGCTGCACATCTCCTGGTTTTCCTCCAGGGCTTTTCCATTCAGCTCCGGATAACCGCCACAGAGAAGAAGCCCGTCCAGATTCCCGGGAAGCTCTGTATCATGGATCGGGGAAAAATGTACCAGTTCTGCTCCCATCTGTTCCAGCAGACTTAAATTATCTGCATAAAAGAAACAAAACGCCTCATCGTCCGCCACACCGATCCGCACCTTTTCTGACGAGCGATATCCAAACGCACTGTCTTTCCGGATAAGATCCGAAAATTCCGGTATAGATAGTTCTGGTGCTTTTCCTGCCAGTTTCAGGATTCCGTCAATATCCAGTGTTTTTTCCAGTATTTCCGAAAGTTTCCCCAGCCTGTTTTTAAGTTCCGGGATCTCTTCCGGAAGCACAAGACCCAGATGGCGGCTTTCGATCACACAGTCCTCCACTTTCGGGACATATCCCAGCACTTTTACAGAAAGCTCCTCTTCCAGAAGTTTTTTCATCCGGGGATACAGCATTGGAGACATCTGGTTGAAGATCACGCCCTGGATATGACTGTCGTTTTTATATTCCAGAAAGCCTTTCACATAGGCAGCCAGAGACACACTCATCCCACGGCTGTTTACGATCAGGATCACCGGCGTATCCGTAACAGAAGCCAGATCATAGGCACTGGCTCTGGATGTGGTGCCTCCCACACCGTCATAATATCCCATAACGCCTTCCATTACCGCAATCTCACAATCTCCGGCATTCTTTGCAAGAAGATATCTCGTACGATCTCCATCTGTAAAAAAAGTATCCAGGTTCCTGGATTTTGTTCCGATCACACGGCTGTGGAACATCGGATCAATATAGTCCGGTCCGCATTTAAAAGATGCAGTTTTTAACTTCCGGTTCACCAGTGCCTGAAGAAGTCCGCAGGTGATCAGTGTTTTTCCGCTTCCGCTGGCACCTGCCGCGAGAAGTATCCTTGGAATCTTCACCGAATTTCCTCCCCTCTTCCACTGCAGGAAATGATATAAATAGGATTCTCTCCCATCATCATATGATAGCGCCCTATGGATTTGGATCTTGCCGCCGCAAGCTGCACAATATCCACATCTTCCAGTCCAAAATCACGGATGGCATTCATGGCTTCTGTCACAGTTTCCAGGGTAATACAGTTGATCACGATCCTTACTTTCGGATTTTTTTCCAGAAGAAGGTTTATGATATCCTGCATATTTCCGGAAGATCCGCCAATAAACGCATGGGTCGGAGCAGGAAGTTCTGTCATGGCTTCCGGCGCCACTCCCGGTATGATCACAAGGTTATCCACCGCGAATTTCTTTTTATTTTCTTTCAAAAGAGCAAGGGCATCTTCTTTTTTCTCAATGGCATAAACCTGGCCCATCCATGCACGCAGAGCCATCTCTACAGACACGGAACCTGTGCCCGCACCCACATCATAGCACACCGAATCTTCGGACAGGCGAAGCTTGGAGAGAGAGACGGTACGCACTTCCTCCTTGGTCATAGGCGCTTTTCCACGAAGAAATTCTCCATCACTGATCCCATGGACTGCAGACAGTGGCGTAGCCTTTTCATTGCAGGCAGTCACCACACTCAAAGCATCTCCACGATACTCTGTAAGGTTTGCCGCCTTATCATGAAAGATCTTCTCGTTTTCGTAGGAAAGATTTTCTCCCACATAGAGCGTCACATCTCCCATTCCATAATATACAAGCCTGGATGCCAATACAGCCACTCCGTCTTCTGTTCCGAGAATCGAAAATACTTTTGGATTATGGCGTATCAGGGAGATCAGATTACAGTTCCGTCCATGAGCACTGACGATCTTCGCGTCATCCCAGGAAAGACCGATCTTCGACATAAAATATACCACAGAAGAAATTCCGCAGATCACCTCAACATTGCCATCCAGCTGATCGATCAGCTTCTTCGCACCACTGTAAAATCCCACATCGCCGGAAAGGGCGATCGCCACCGTACGGTACTTCGGATGTTCCCTGATGTACTCCACGATCTTTTCGCTCCGATATTCATGAAGAACCATCTGACCGGGTTTCTGCACTGCTTCGGTCATACGTTTCGCCCCGATAAGAAGTTCAGCCTCATTGAGCGCTTTTTTTCCCTCCAGCGTCAGCGTCTTCTCTGCTCCCATGCCGATTCCCACAAGAGAAATCTTCTGAGACAGCGTAAATCCAAACATTTTTGAAAGAAATACTCTTGCATCCTGCAGGGAAAGCCCCTCTTCTTTCAGAGGTCTTCCAATGATCACAGGAGTAACCCCGCAACGCTGGCAGGCCTCCATCTTCTCCGGAAATCCTCCCGCAAGACCGGTATCTTTTGTCACCAGATAACTGCACTGAAACTGGCGCAGCATCGCTTCATTGATCTCAGCGGAAAACGGTCCCTGCATTCCTATGAGGTGTTTTCCTTCGATTCCAAGTTCCGCACAGGAGCGGATCACAGAAGGAATGGAAAGGACTCTGGCAAATAAACGCTCTTTATAATCCGGAATTCCTGTAAATTTCGCCAGTTCCTTACTTCCTGTTGTAAGAAAAATATTTCCCTCTGTACCGGAAAGAAACGCTGCCGCTTCTTCTGTGCTTTCCACATAGATGGCTTCACTGTTCTTCTCTCCTTCAGGGCGAAGGATCCGCTGATACAAAACACCTGCGCTCTCACAGGCTGTGCGGATATTTTTCGTTACTTCCGCAGCATAAGGATGAGTGGCATCCAGAACGATCTCCGGGTTCTCCTTACGGAAAAGTTCCTCCATATCCTCTGTTTTCAGCCTGCCGGCACTGACATGAAGAAATTCATTTTCCTGTAGAAGAGATCCGCCATATTCCGTAGCTGCACATGCATAAACAGAAACCCTGTTCTCCGCAAGAAACTCACAGAGTGCATAACCTTCTGTCGTGCCTGCAAAAACAATGGCTTTATACATTCTTATATCCTCTTGGTGTTACCATTTTACCATTGATATTTCTGGTCTGGGAATTTCCCACAAAAACAGTGGTAAACATATCTACTTCTGTATCCCGGAGTTCTTTCAGGGTCATTACCTGTGCATGTTCTCCGTCACGGGCGATCTGTGCAACCGTACCGCAGACAGTATCCGGAGATTTGTATTTCATCATCAGATCGCATGCTTTCTGAAGATAATCTTTACGCTTTCTGCTGGAAGGATTATAGAGACACACTACAAAATCTGCCTGTGCGGCTGCCAGAAGTCTTGCCTCGATCTTTTCCCATGGTGTGAGAAGATCGCTCAGGCTGATCAGGCAGAAATCATGGATCAGCGGTGCTCCCAGGACTGCCGCTCCTCCCGTGGCTGCTGTCACACCTGGAATGATCGTCAGCTCCACGTCCGGGTAATTTTCTCCGACTTCATACATCAGTCCTGCCATTCCATATACACCGGCATCCCCACTGCAGATCATGGAAACAGTTTTTCCTTTTTTTGCTTCCTCAAAAGCAAGGACACAGCGGTCTACCTCTTTTTTCATGGGTGTGGTCATAAATTCTTTTCCTGCAAAATATTCTTTTACAAGATCCACATATACTGTATAACCGATGATCACATCACTTTCATTTAATGCACGGATCGCTCTTCCAGTCATCTGGTCGTATGCGCCCGGTCCAATTCCTACAACATAAATCTTACTCAAAATGTATCCTCCGATTTCCGGCTGCAAGAGCGGTAGTCACACCGTCCCGGCCTGTTTTTTTTCTGATCAGGGTTCCCTGTCCGGATGCAAGCACCGCGCTTCTCTCACAGACATTGTCAACTCCCGTTATTTTTTTCACAAATTTTGACGGAGTGAATTCTCCTTTTACTGCTTTCAGTTCTTCTTCTGTGAACGTCTCAAAAAGAAGATGCCAGGATTCTGCCAGGGAAAGCAACCCGGGTTCCTCTTTTTTCAGGTCGATGCTGGCTATGGAATGTAGCGCTTCCTTATAAAGATCTGCTTCCTGCAGGCATTCGATCGCTGCGCTTTGAATTGATGCAGCATCCTTTCCCTTCCGGCATCCCATGCCAAGAACTGCCACCGGGGGAACTACATGCACAGTATTGGAAAATGGCAGACAGCCTCTGTGCAAAGTGACCGCAATACCGGTTTCCGGCACTTCCCCGGCTGATTCATCCATCTGCCCTGTAACTGATGGGATTCCGTCTTTCCCACAGAGCATCAGCCCGTCCGGCAGATCGCCTTCCCATGGAAATTCACTGTAAAAACCGATCTTCTCTCCTGCAAGCAGTGCGGCAGATGCTTCCTTGGCCGCTTTCATATGGAAAATGGCACACCCGTTCTTTTTTGCAAAAACATCTACTGCAAAACGGCTGTGAAGATCTGTCGCCGTAGTCACCACCGGCGTAGCGTGAAGATATCCGGCACAGCGGACCGCCAGTTCATTGGCTCCCCCAAGATGTCCGGAGAGAAGAGAAATCACAAACTGCCCGCACTCATCAATTACCAGGACTGCAGGATCTGTTTTTTTCCCGGCAATATACGGTGCAATGCTGCGAACGGCAATTCCACAGGCCCCGATAAAGATCACGCCATCTTTTCCCGTCCGGAACTGTTCCCCTGCCCACTGGGAAGTGGAGATGGAAACGGAATCCGGAAGATAGCGGCTTTTTTTTGCAAGAGTGACCTGCTCCCCTTCTGTTTTCAGTGCTTTCTGAAGTTTTTCCCCTGTCTCCAGCCCTGTCATACTGAAGCAAATGATGGAAATGTTCATATTTTATTTCGTAGCCTCACGGAATTCTGTGGTAAATCCCGGATCATACAGCTTGGATCTGTCATAATGGGCAGCATTTACCGCATCACCTACCAGCATCAAAGCTGTTTTTGTGATATTGTTTTCTTTTGCTGTCTGAGCCAGTGTTCCCACTGTACAGATAAATTTCTTCTCATCCGGCCAGGTTGCCTTATAAACAATGGCAGCCGGTGTATCTTCCCGGTATCCGCCCTCTACCAGTCTGCGGCTCAGTTCTTCCAGCATACCTGTACTGAGGAAAATTACCATCGTTGCGTTATGGGCCGCAAAAGACTGAATGCTCTCTTTCGCCGGTACCGGTGTTCTTCCTTCCATTCTTGTAATGATCACACTCTGGGAAATATCCGGAAGTGTATATTCCAGGTTCAGTGCGGATGCTGCTCCGCAAAATGCGCTGACACCAGGACAGGAATCATACGGGATCCCTTTTTCATCCAGGATATCCATCTGCTCACGGATCGCACCGTAGATACATGGATCACCGGTATGAAGGCGGACTGTCATTTTTCCCTCTTTCTCCGCTCTCTCCATAACGGAGATTACTTCTTCCAGTGTCATTTTCGCACTGTTGTGGATGGTGCACACATCCTTGGAATATTCCAGAAGCTGAGGATTTACAAGAGATCCTGCATAAATGATCACATCCGCTTCCTCAAGATACTGTTTTCCTCTTACTGTGATAAGATCCGGTGCTCCCGGTCCTGCGCCTACAAAATGTACCATAATCTATTCCTCTCTTCTGTCTTTATTTTCTTTGATAATGATCAGAGAATAATATCCTGCATCCTCCGGGATCTCTTCTGCAGTTCTGTAGATCTTTTCATCCGGCATTCCGCAGTTTTCGATCATCATGGCTTCCGCTCCCTGAGCAAGAAGTTCTGCTTTCACATCTTTCATTTTCTTTCCGGCTTTCATGAGAACCTTGGTTCCCGGAAGTTTCAGGGCATCTTCGATCTGATAAGAAGCCGGAATCACATGAAGAGGCTCTGCCTTTTCCACAAGGCCTGTGTTCAGACGTGCGGAAACCGCGCAGAAAGATGTGATACCACAGACAATCTCTGTCTCATATCCCTGTGCCACAAGTCTGTGATGAACATAGAGATATGTGGAATAAACAGTCGGGTCTCCCAAAGTCAGAAACACCACATTTTTTCCCTGGTCAAGAACTTCCTTTACTTTCTGTGCCCCTGCATCATGATAACTTTTCAGAACTTCAGGGTCCTTGGACATTGGAAATGGTACTGCAAGAAGTTCCTTTTTTCCAAGCTCAGGATATGCTCCCTCTACGATCTTAAATGCTACTGTATCCTCCGGAATCTGTCCCGGAAGTGCGATCACCTCTGCCTCTTTTACAAGTCGGAGTGCTTTTAAAGTGAGAAGTTCCGGATCTCCCGGTCCTACACCTACACCGTATAATTTTCCTGCCATTTTTATTTCCTCCTGTTATATTTTTACGACAGGGATATATTCCTGTCTGTTATTCAGATTGTATCTTATGGATCAGTTTTTCCGCATCCCGGGTCTGTCCCAGAAAGCCATACACATTGGAAAACACCACTGCTCCCAGAAGGATCTGTTCATAAGACCTGTGATCCAGATAAAACTGTATCTTCTCCATAACGATATCCATCGTTTCTCTCAGAATCCCATATCTGTTAAGAACCTCCAGCGCTTCATCTGTAGTACCGGCTTTCAGGATCTCTCTGGCACATTCCAGTGGTCCTCCCGCACGGATAGCACTTGCACAGAGAACCTCCATCCTTCCATCTGCACAGTGAGAATGCGTGTTCATGATCCCGGCTGCAACTTTCACAAATTTACCGATATGCGCCACAAAAAGGATTCCTTTTACTCCCATATCGATGGCCATGTCGATCGTCTCACCTACATAATTGCTGCATTTGATATTGTTTTCAAAAGGGATGGTCATATGCTCCCGCAGATAATCCGCCCCGTAATTTCCAGGTGTTACCAGAATATATTTCTCTCCCTGGCAAAAATGCTGTTTCATCTCCACATGGATGCTTTCGATCAGGGCTTTTTCACTCATGGGCTCTACAATACCACTGGTTCCAAGAATTGAAATTCCTCCGATGATTCCCAGACGGGGATTAAAAGTTTTCTTTGCGATCTTCTCTCCCTCAGGAACCGATACCGTGAGCTTCAGCCCGCCTTCATAATCGTATTCCTGCGCCGCTTCTTCCGCTTCTTTCAGGATCATTGCCCGCGGGACCGGATTGATCGCCGCCTCACCAATCTTCTGCGACAGACCCGGTTTCGTGACACGGCCTACTCCGATGCCACCATCCAGAATGATCTGAGGACGGCCTGCACCGGTTCCGATATCTTCACAATTATCTGTTTCTGAATCCCGGCAGCAGATTTTTTCTGCTTTTACATACACCAGGATTCCGTTAGTCGTGTCCGGATCATCTCCCGCATCTTTCCGGACAGCACAGGAAACATAATTATCTCCACGAGTAATATCGTGAAGAGCCAGCGTAAGGGTGATACCCTTCGGAGTGGGAAGCGTTACCTCGGGAAGTTCCCTCCCGGATAACAGCATACGGACCGCACCACTGGCAGCCCCAGCCGCACAGGAACCGGTGGTGTAACCGTAGCGGAGGCGTTTGTTGTTTTTTATAATGTATTTGTTTTCCAGACCATTCATATGGGGCACCTCCTTTTTTTAATGAGTTTTTTGTAGGAAATTTTTTTCGTTTGTTCTAAATTACCTTATGCTCCAACCACTTGCGGCTGTGGAATCTCCATGTAAATATGATTCCGCGTACCGTCCAGTCCGCAAACATTCCGATCCAGACACCCATGGGGCCAAATCCCAGGACACGGATGAGAAATACGCACAGACAAAATCTGCAGGCCCACATGGTACAGCAGGATGTGATCATGGAAAACTTCACATCTCCGGCCGCCCGGAGTCCATATCCCGGGACAAATCCCATTGTCCACACGAGGGGTTTCACAATGGTGATCCAGTTGATCATGTGGATGCACATGGCTGCACTCGTTTTTTCCATGCCACCCAGGATGGTGACCGGTCTGGCCAGAACGTAAACGATCAGGCAGCTTACGATAATTACGCATTCTGCGATAACGCAGAGTTTTTTTATGTAATAAACCGCTTCGTCTTTCCGTCCTGCACCCAGGCACTGGCCTACGATGGTCATCAGGCCTACTCCCACACCGATAGCCGCAATACCATTCAGATTCTCCAGGATATTTGTCATTGCCTGCGCGGCGATGGCTGTTGTTCCAAGCGTGGATACAGTAGACTGGATTGCCAGTTTTCCCAGCTGAAACATGCTGTTCTCGATCCCCGAAGGGATTCCAAGTCCCAGAATACGGCCGATCATGCTCCAGTCCGGGCGGATCTTGAGGTAATTACGGACAACAATAGGCTGACGGTCTTTTCGCAGCTGGTAGAGAACTACCACTGCACAGAAAATACGGGAAACCAGTGTGGAGACTGCCGCGCCGGCAACACCAAGATGAAATACCCAGATCAAAATGGCATTTCCACCAATATTCATAACATTGGAGATCATGGAAATCATCATAGGCCCCCTGGTGTTCTCCTGGGCGCGGAAAATAGATGCCGCGGAATCATACGCCGCAATAAACGGGAATGACAGTGCCGTAAAAAAGAAATACGTTTCCGAAGCACGCATAACATCCGCTTCTACAGCTCCAAAGATCAGACGCAGCAACGGTTTCTGAAAGATCAGACAGACCGCCGATACTGCCACAGAAATCGCCGTGATGATAAAAAGTACCTGTCTTGCTGACATATTGGCTTTTTCATAATTTTTCTGTCCGATATACTGCGCACAGACAATTGCTCCTCCGGCTGCCAGTGCTGAAAAAGCCTGGATCAGAAGTACGTTGATGGAATCCACCAGCGATACCGCAGAAAGAGCCGCAGATCCCACATTACTGACCATCATGGTATCTGCGGTTCCCATTATCGAATTCAAAATCTGTTCCAGCACCACCGGCACCAGAAGATTACGGATCATCCGGTTGGTAAACATATGCTGCTGTTCCATTAACTACATCCCCCGCATTTTCATTTATAATCTGATAAAATATTTGTTTATATTTTATCAGGTGTGTCATCTTTGACATTATAACCTTTTCTTGCAGTTTTTCCAATATGTTTTGTGTGTTTTTCTGCATCGGCGGAGTATATAATGCGAAAAGCCACAGAGAAATGTTTGTTCTCTGTGGCTTGTGGGAGATGATGTTTGTGTTAACAATAATTTCGTCTGCACCTATACCCCTTGGGTAACAATCCTTGTAAGTGCCTCAAAGTAAAATTATATTTCTTCTTCGGACTGATACATTTCTTCTTCAATTTCACTTTCTGATTTCTCATCTAAGATTTTTTTAAATTTACAGCCCTTATTTCCGCATACTAGTATACTTCTATATTTTCCATTATGAAACTCCACATCAATATTTTCTTCCGGGCTCAAATCATTTCCACAAATAGGACATTTATACGGAAAATTATACCTGCCATTTTCATCTTTCTCATATTCCTGTATCATAAAAACCACTCCTACTTTCTTTTATAAATTATAAACTCATTTCAAAAAGATGATTTTAATCATATACATCAACTCCCAGATACAGCCAGTAAGTTCTGACTTACTCTATTTTTAACATCCAACTAATATTTAATCCTTTTGTATAAACAATCACTCCACTGTCACGCTCTTTGCAAGGTTTCTCGGCTTATCCACATCAAGTCCCTTTGCCACAGATACATAGTAACCCAACAACTGCAACGGAATCACGGCCAAGTGTTGTGATATAACATAGTTGTAACACAACAGTGATTATCAGAGCAGCGTAGGGAACTGTTGCTCCCAGTATATCACAGTTCCATTTCTTTTTACAGACGTTTTCTTTTATAATTCCGTAGTACAGTTAATCCTCAATAATCAGTACCTGTTCATTTTATCACATTTCTGAGAGAATCGCTCCAACAACATTTCTAAACATGAATTCGTGCAATTCGCTCGATTTGCGCGATTCGTGTTCATTTTATCCAAGAGGATCATCTCATAAACGCAAGACAAAAACTTCACCTGGTCCATCTTCAGGAATAGACCATCAGATTGTAAGTGCCTCAATGATCTTTCTGCTGGCTTCTAATTCCTGCGCCTGTTTCGCTGCGAGTACCCTCAGCATCAGTAATTCTTCATGCTCTGTCATGCCCGTTTTCCTCACGTTTTTTACGTAAGCGCAAAATATTGCTACGTTACTCGTAAATTACGCTTGCACCAAAATGATAGATGCAAGCGTTTTACTTTATTTTAGTTTTGACAGTTCGCTTTCGCAGTCTCGCTCCATGGAGCAAGTTGTTCCAGCTGTTCATCTGACATTTTATCGTTTGGCCGTTGTGATAAGAGATATGTCAGATATTTATAGGTATTCAGATCATTCGCTTTTGCCATCTCAACTATTGTATACACAATAGCACTAGCGGTGGCTCCTTTAGGACTGGCGCTGAACAGCCAGTTCTTCCGGCCAACAGTGAATGGCCTGATTGCATTCTCGCTAAGATTGTTGGATAAACTGCAATGACCGTCTTCCAGATAGGTCATCAGGGTGTCTTTCCGATTTTGGGCATAGTTCACTGCTTTCGCCAAACGGGTTCCCTTGTTTGGGCGCTGTTGATCCAGCCAATTCCAGAATGCCTTCAGTATCGGCTTCTCCTTTTCAAGACGAAATTGTTTTCTCTGCTCCGCAGTGTGATTTTTTGCTTTTGAGTACCGCTCACAATCAAACAGCTTGCAACAGAACTGTACTCCCTGCACTGCCGGAAGGCTGTAATCATACTCTTTCCCTTTCGGTATGGCATCTGTGAAGTAACGTCTCACATGTGCCCAGCAAGAGCAGCGCTTGATATCCGGCAGATTATTATAACCCTGATATCCATCAGTCTCCAGATATCCGCTGAACCCCTGTAGGAAAGATGCTGCATGGAACTTTGCCCTTGTCTCTGTATAATGATAGAGCAGGATCGGCGGAAGTCCATCTTCTCCACTGCGGAAGAGCCACATCCAGGAATCCGTTTCAGGATTACGCTCCGGTTCATTCAGTACCTGAACCCGGGTTTCATCTGCCATCAGATATTTACGCATCCGTAACTGACAGTGAAAATAATCATAAACATGACGGAGATAATTCTCGGCACAGTAAATGATCCAGTTAGCAAGCGTAGCCCGGCTTAATGGGACACCCAGTTGCTTCCAGTCCTCTTCCTGCCGGTTTAACGGCAGACCATTCTGGTACTTCTGGTGCATTGCCCATCCGACAACGGATTCCGATGCATAACTTTCCGGGATCAATGGTTCCTGAACAGGGACTTTGACAAATGTCTGATCATCCGGATGTTCCTCTGATATGGCACACTCCGGGCATTTATAGGTTTCACGATAGATATTTACTACTTTTCCTTTGGCAGGGGTAAAGCGAAATTCATGGCGGACGAATTCTTTCCCGATACATTCCATCTGCGTTCCGCAGGTTGGACAGTTTCGCTCCTCCTCCGGAAGAGAAATGATCTCGTTGCAGGAAGGAACATTTTTAAAGAGATCTGCATGTGTCCGTCTTGCTTTTCTCTTATGTTCCGGAACAGTGATGTCATCAGAAAGTTCCTGTTCCCATGTCGGATCTGCTTCCTGCTCGGCTTCATCAAAAAGATTCAACTGGCCATCGATATCTTTCCGTTTTTCACTGGAAGTACCAAAAAGCTTCTTCGTGAGATATTCAATCTGCTGACGAAGGTTTTCTTTTTCCAGACGGTCTGCTTCCAATGTTTTTTGTAAAGACTGGATCAGTTCTGTCTGTGTGGAAATGGTCTTATTCAGTTGGTTGATCATGTCCTTGTACGCGAGTATTTTTGAATCTTTTGAATTACCAGCCATATGTTTTCTGCTCCTTTTTCACTGCTCTTATTGTACCATAAAAAGCAATGAAAAAGAAGCAGGAAACCCAGCATTTACAAGGGATTTCAGACATGATACAGGATGAAAAGCTCCTCCGTTTCTGTTGGCTGGCATAGATGTTTTACGCGATCATTCCGTAGGCTTGAATGCCTTTGGTTGTTCGATTTCAAGCCCGGACATGAGCCAATCGAATTGCTGCCAGGTCAATTGTTTTACTTCCAACTGATTTCTGGGCCAGCGGAATCTGCCCTGGACTTCCATACGTTTATACAGCAGCACAAATCCGTCAGATTCCCAGAGCAAAGCTTTGATCCTGTCACAACGTTTTCCACAGAAAAGATACAGGGCACTTCGCCTTGGATCCATATGGAGTTGATCCTCTACAATAGCACACAGCCCGTCAATGGATTTCCGCATATCCGTTCTGTCTGTTACGATATAGATTTCATCGGCGGCTGTGATATCCCCTAACATTCCAACTCCTTCACAATGCGAAGCGTTTGAGCCAGAAGCTGAGGATCTGTTCCATTTGGTATTGTTAGATGAAAGCTTCCTACAGACAGCTTCATTGGCTCTGCTACAGAAAGGTTATTTCTTTCCGTAGCTGCCGGAATTATATTTAATGGCTGTTCATAAGGAATCGGGTCAGTATCATGAAAATCCACCCTGACAACTTCCTGGCTTTCTGGTGCACGATAGGTGCTTCCAGTTGACGCCGGCAAATCCACACAACCTTTCTGACGCAGTCTTTTTACCCAGTTGTAAAAAGTTCCTGGCTTAATATCATGTTCCACACACCATTGATGATCTGTCAATCCACTTTGACGGCATTCCATGATGAGACGGTATTGTTCTTCAGCAGGTATTCTTTTGCTTCTCATGAGCACACCTCCATAACTTGAATAGAGTAAAATGCTCGCATCTATCATTTCTAGCAAGAGAAAATGAAGTGAAATGCTTGCATTCTCTAATGATTATTATGGATTGATTTTTAGGGCAACACAATCCGTCGAATTATTTTGCGCTTACTCTGCCTTTGCCTTCTTCTCTTCCAGGGATGCCACTTCTTTTTCGGCCTTTTTCAGAGCAGTCTTCTTCTCTTTCAGTGTGTTCTTCTGCTCTTCAATCGCTTTCTGGATGGATACGATCTCAGTATTCAGAGATGCAATAGTCTCCTGCTTCTCTGCTATCTGGGTTGAATAGTTGGTATTGGTTTTGGGAAGGTTTTTGCTGCCTTTCGTTCTGGGCATATGTGATAACCTCTTTCCTTTTTTAGTGGTGGTTTAAGTATAACACTGTGTTGGGGTGCGGGGAATATTTGCCTTTATCAATCGATTTTCATACCAGAATTTATCCAATTATCAAATCCAGTTTTAATAATATTCGCAGTGTAATAATCTCCCTCTCCCTCGTCTTTATGATATGTAAACCATCCTTTGGGATTCTTGTCAGGATCATTCTTTATCAGCTGATCAATCATATTATTGTAACTACACGACCCAAAAACAATTGCTGGATTCCCATCTTTATTTCCATAATTAGCATAATGACAGGCTCTTGTTACAGCTTTTCCAATCCATATTTTACTGTTAATTCCGACACCTTTTCGTCCAGCTTTAACTACCAATTCTTGAGCTGAGGATAAACCAATTCCAACTTTAATTTCTGGTAAGCTGTGTTGCTTAAGGAGTTTGTTAAGCATCTTCATAAATGTATTTACATAAAAGCATTTATCTGCGCACTCATATATGTCAGTTTTCAAAGGACTGGTGTATACCGCATATACACAATCTCCGCGAATACCGATTTCTCGAAGATTATCGTCATCTCTCAAAATCTCAATAATCTCTGAGGAAAAACTTCGGAAAACCTTAGCCAATTTTTCCTTATCCTCATCCGCACACAGTTCTGTTGAATCGCGCATATCTACGAAAATAGCACTAACCCAACTATAATAACCGTTTGTGAATGTAAAATCATCGTCATTAGGAAGTTTATCTTGCTCTACAACTTCCATATCGTTGTCTAAAATTTCTTCTAACCTTTGCTTACCCGCTTTGTAATCATAATCTGCCATTAGCTTTTCTATCCCTCAATACAAATAGATTCCAATTAGAAGCATCACTATGAACGCAATAAATCCAATTATCGTCCATTTAATTCCTTTATTGTAGTTAATATGTTTTTCATTTGCTATTTTCGAATTTATGTACACTTGAGAAAGAAGATCTTTCAAATAGTCTTCTTTTTTTATGCTCAATATATCATTCTGAAAAATCTGATAGGACGGCCTATTGCTTATTTTTCCGAAAAACAGAACTGAATCTGTTATCAAACCAGGTTGCTGGTAAATGTTGGAGTTAATTCTTGCAACTAATGTTAAAATTAATCGTACAATACCATAACACAGCATGAATACAGAACTTCCAAGGAATACAATATATATAACCGTACAAAAATTTGCTGGCGGAAAAATATTCTGCAGCACCTTATACATTTCTGCCATGCCATCATTTGTGAAAATAATTGTTAATAAAACTCCTGTCAATGCAAGCACTGTACCCGCTTTTGAATCACAACTATTTATCCAACCATTTATTCTATCGAGTGAGGCTTTCGCCTCTTCTATTTGTTCCTCTGTGTCCAATGTATCTACTATTGTTGTTCCTGCCATTGTGGAAATCCTTTCACAATCCATTTATCAAATTCATTTATTGTAGCCATATCATCACATCTTCGCCGATCGTAAGACCGTTGCCTGCTGCTCACCACGAAGAGGTGTGTGATTATCCGAGCAACGTAGGGAGCTACCGCTCCTAGTATATCACAATTTCATCCAGTTTTACAGACGCTTTCTTGCCTTCATCACCGCGCAATACATCAATCCGCCGAGCAATCCGCCGACTGTGTTATAGAAAATGTCCGATAGTTGGAACGTACCCAAGCGAAGTAATAACTGCAGCATCTCAATGCTCACCGAAAAGATAAATGCTATCTTTCCGCTTTGCCACAGTATCTTCTTCCAGCCGCTTCCTATCTTTTCTTCGAACGTCCACATCACTACAGAACTAAACGGCACCATCATGATTACATTCTCGATGCACTCGGTGGTCAGCTTCTGTTCGCCGTTCACTGTCTCCCAGATGCCCCAGCCACCCATGACATCGGATAAAGGATTCATCCACAGGTTCCGGTTTAACAGGGTTCGGAACAGAACAAGTGAAGTCACAAAGGCCAAGAAGAATAGTTTTCTGAAGAACACGCTCTCTTTGAACTTCTGATACCAGGTCACTATGGCATTCTTCCAGCCTTTGCCTGCATGTATTGGCTCATAAGCATAAAGATAGAAAAACATGGCGAGGAAGGAAAGCAGGAGTTAAAATCCGAATGGCTCATACAGAGCAGTCAAGATGTTTGTGAGGATCTTTCCGAGTAAATCAATCGTTTCTTTCATCGTCGTTTACAGATCACTGAACAAGTCAGCCTTGTACACACCGTTCTCCAGCATCTTCTTAAAGCTGTCCTTTACGGCCGCAACATCTTCATGGTAGGTCATGCCGTACCAGGTGTCGTTGGTCTTCAGAACCTTCACAGACATCTTGCCCTGCTCCAACAGCTCACCGATGAAAATCGGAATCAGATACTCCGCTTTCAGCGGATTCTCAGGTACTTCCTTCGCGAAAAACTCTTTAAAACCCTGCTCCAGAACATCCAGAAAATCAGAAGTCAATCCCCACATGTTCATAGATACCAGAGAATTTACATCCACAGCCACTCCGTCTGTTTCTGCTCCAGTTGCAGTCTTTACAATATTCTTGGTTTCTACAACTTCGGTCAAGTTTCCCTTCTCGTCCATCTTACAGATACCGCGAGTCACACCACCATTATCGGACAGAGTGTTCTTCAGCACAAAGCCTGCCATGCAGGACTTTCCGCCGTTCACCAGATACTCATGAACAGCCTTGAAGCCTTCCTTGCCATAGTAATCGTCTGCGTTAATGACGATGAACGGAGTTTTAATTACATCCTTTGCTACAAGCACAGCCTGACCGGTTCCCCACGGCTTTGTCCGGCCTTCCGGCAGAGTTCCCGGGATATCGTTGATATCCTGGAAAGCGTAGTCCACAGTTACATCATGAGACGCGCAAATAGAGGCAATGCGGTCTCCGATGACTTCTTTAAACTCCTTCTCGATATCCTTGCGGATGATAAATACCACATGATTGAAACCAGCTTCAATCGCATCATGGATGGAATAGTCCATGATGATATGTCCAGCATCATCCACTGGCTCCAACTGCTTGATTCCTGTTCCAAAACGGCTGCCGATTCCGGCGGCCATGATAAGTAATGTTGTGTTCATATTCTCTCCTTACTGTGCTCGCAATTTAATCAAACCCCAAAAATCATTCTAGGCTATCTTCACTGCAAATACTTGTCTACGAACTCTAGTACAGAAGACAGTGTGTCAGCTTGTCCAAAATCTTCGTTCTTAGCATCTGTTCCGGCTCCATTAACCAGAATTGCTTTGCATCCGGCCGCTAATCCAGCTTTAATATCGTTCTCACCATCACCAATCATATAGCTCTGGCTCAAATCGATATTATAATCATCCGCCGCCTTTAGCAACATTCCCGGCTTCGGTTTACGACAATCGCATTCAATCTTCAATTCTGGTACTTCACCTTCATATCCCTTGTGTGGATGATGAGGGCAATAATAGATTGCATCAAGGTAGGCTCCCTGCAAGCCGAGTTCTGTCTCCATCTTATTATGGATTTCCTCCAGTTCCTGGAATGCCACCTCTCCTCTAGCAACAACAGGCTGATTTGTGACTACAATTGCAAGATAACCAGACGCATTAATTTTCTTGATTGCCTCTGCCACACCATCAATCAACTCAAAGTCATTAATGTTTCTAAGGAACCCAACATATTTATTGATCGTACCATCCCGGTCGAGGAACACTGCTTTCTGCTTGTTTGAAAGATTCTTAGCCGATACTCTTCCTGCTTTGAAATCCTCTTCTACCTGATGGAAGCGGTCAGGTGTTCCCATATCTTTTACATACTCTGGCGAATCATAGCAGAACATCTTACCGGTTCCCGCCAGCGGTTTCAAAAGCTGACGATCCAAATCAACTTTTACAGTCTTCCCTGTCGTCTTGTCCACAGTGCCAATTTTATCTGCATCAATTGCCACCATATCAAGGACTTTAGGATCAATCACATGCAGACCTGCATTGACTCTATTCTTATAATATGTCGGGCGAACATCTTCCTTTGCCAGCCAAGACTGAACCGACATATCCTTTTCCGCTATGATGAGTCCACTATCGTAAGGATGGTTATTCGGATGAGTAAACAGCGTCACCAATCCACTATGTTCCTGATGAAATCTTACCATGCGGTTGAAATCAACATCAAAAACGGCATCCGCATTCAAAAGAAGAAACGGCGCTTCCCCTAGTTGCTCTCGTAGCTTAAAAAGTGCACCCGCGTTTCCGAGAGGTGTAATTTCGTTGTAATACTGGATTGACACACCCAACTTAGAACCATCTCCAAAATGGTTCATGATTTTGTCTCCCATATGGGAAACTGTCATAATGATATCTTTAAATCCCTGATCTCTCAACGAGATAAGCTCTCGTTCAAGAACCGGAATACCTTCAATCGGAATCAAAGGCTTCGGAATATCAGGGAATAATTCAGATATTCGAGTTCCTCGCCCTCCGGCCATTATTACTGTCTTCATAAAGCTAATCTCCATTTACATATTCATTTCAAGCAAATCAAATGAATTTTCGTATTATTTTAAATTTATTTGACATTTTCACCACTAAAAATGCAGTACAAATCGACATTATCATGCTAATAACTACTTTAACCCATCCATTACACGCAATTTCAAAATGTTCTAACGAACCAACGGCAAAAATAATCCATGGATGGCATAAATATATCACCGTACTTATGTTTCTTGCATTCTTGTTTGCTTCTATTTGAGGTAGACTAATCATAAATGCTACTAATACAATTGCCGCAATGACGGTAGTAAAGGTAATATTGATTATACACTCACTATCAATTTTACTTACTAAAATTCCCTCTACATATAAAACAATAATAGCGACTGGTAGGATTAATTTCAAAATCCTTATATTTCTTATTTTACTTTCATAATCAGCCAAGCATTTTCCGACTGCAACCAAAAAAGAACCCATAAAAAAACCATTTCGGGTAGTAAGGAATATACTGTAGTACAAATTTGGGAAACTTACACCATACGTATCCGTGAGAATTCCAATAATCATTAATACAGTCGTTAATAGCATTAAAGCAAATTTTCTATTTTTCATTACATACACTACATACATAGCCACAATCAATGATGGCAAATACCAGAGATGGTAAAATGTTCCATCAAAAAGTGCTTTTTGGACAAAATCTACTAATGCAACAGGAAACCTTATTCCGTCTTTTAAGTAATTATAAATATTAAGTGGCAAATAAATAACAGCCCAACACCCATATAGTTTCAGAATACGCAAAAACTGTTTTCTTAGTCTCTCCCTATTGACCGTTTTTTTAAATAAAAGAAAACCAGACATTATAAAAAAGGATGTAACGCCAATTGTACTAATTGTATTGATTATATACACATGCCAGAATGTATTCGCACAAAAAAACTTCTGCCCGATATGTCTCAAGACAATAAGGAGTGCAAGTGATATCTTTAAAAGATCTAGGTTTCCGTACCCCCCCCC
>NZ_WQQB01000028.1:176604-290030 GCF_018785565.1 Blautia sp. MCC283
TTCCTTGTTTAATGCTCTTAGTTTTTGTGTACCACAACTTTAGCCGGAACTCCCACTAACGAAATTTCATTTTGTTCGAAACTTTTAGTTACTACTGCCCCTGCTCCAATATAAACATTGTCTCCGATTCGAACATTTCCAATGACTACTGAGTTCATCCCCAATTCGCAATGATTCCCTATTGAAGGGCCGTTTCCACCATTTTTACTGCCTAAACATGTTGTTCCAATTATAGTGCAGTATTCTCCTACCGATGAATTTTCATTGACAATAATATTTCCTGTGTGAAATATGTGTAGCCCTTTTCCAAAAACATTCAGTGGAATCTCAAACCCTAGTTGTAGACCTATTTTATTTCTATAATGATTATGGAGTTTAAATAGTAGTTTCGTTATGCCCCCCCCGCACAATTATTATAATATTCACAAATTCTTAATTCGCGCAAATATCGTCGAATTAAACTTTTTCTTGAATATCCTTTTTTTTCAAGCTCAATTACATTTTTCAATTCTTCTCTTGTTGATATCATTCTACCCTTTCTCCCCTATGTAACATCGTTCTTATCTTTTACATTATTTTTCTTTACTCTTAATAATGACTAAAATCCTCGATTTTTCATCACGTGAAAATACAAAAACCAAATGTATTATACACCCTATAACGCCACATAAGATTGCGGTTAAAACAAATGACACCCATGTGTTTGGATTCAATGTTTTTGCAATTAAAGTAAAACTTATTGTCATACAAGTGCAAGAAATTATCGTTCTTAAAAGCGTCGGATAAAATGTAAACCATTCTATTTTTAAGCAGTGTGTCATATAAATCGGGTTCGTCACAAGATTGATAAATAGCATAATGACCGTTGTTGTTAATACAATAGAATATATACCCAACGAACTATATTTTACTAGTATTGCCATTCCTGCCACATTAAGTATTCCACCTACAACTGTAACCAGACAAGGAATTTTATTTTTAACAGTCAATGTGTATATATAATATAGAGGATATACCGGTCCCTCGATAACGGAAGAAAGCATCGTGATAACTGTCAGCACATATATCAAATCAATATCCTGTCCTGGTATCCAAAGGGCATAAAAAACTTTTCCCAAAGAAAAAAAAGCGGCGAAAACGATACTTGAAAACAGGCTCGTTAATTTCATTGAAAGCTTTAATTCCGAAACAAGTTTATTCTTATTTCCATCCGAATAACTCTTCAGAAGTAGCGGTTGAAAAGGTTGTGCTAACAACTGATTAAAACTCATAAAAATACTTGAAATTGTTTTTGTTATTGCAATTTGTCCCATTGCTAAATCAGACAACCACAGGTTTGTCACTATCAAATCCAACCCTGAATTCAGTGTGTTCCCAAGACTATTAATGGAATTCCAAATACCATTCACCACTAACTTTTTTATTGCCTTAAACGAAACGTTTTTCCGTTTTATCTTTAATTCCGGTGTATATTTTTTATAGATGTAGTAATCACCTCCGAATATCACCAACTGAGCTACGCAGATGGCCACTCCCACTTGCCAAACTTTTGGGGTGAAAAAAGTAAATACAATAACGTAAAACAAGACCTCAAAAATATAAGAGAGGCTTCGAAAAATTCCTACAATATCTAATCTGTTTTTTATATAAGCCGCTGCCGTGTAAGATGTACCAACAGTTGTCAAAACGAAACCAAGAAAAACATAAAGAAAAAGCATTTTTACAGAAGTAACTAGTTCTAACGAGATGTTAAGTATTCTATCTAAAAATAAAATAAATCCGCCGGCAACGATCATAATGACTGCTGAAATTGCCACGTCTCCATAATATACAGAAGAAATATATTCTTGAGCCTTTTCCATATCATTATTATGATATGAAACCGTAATATACCTAGCTGCATACGAGTTCAAAGCAATTGTAATAATAGTAGCATACTGAGTGAAGTTCTTTGCTAATGTAACAAATCCGTATGCCTCAACGCCAAGTTTATTTGTAATATACGGAGTTAAGATAAAGCTAATCAAAAAACTCAATATTGTTGCTATCCCTGATGTCAAAATTGTCATTAACAGTCTCTTTACTTTATTCATCTTATCTCCTTACACTCTATGAAACCTCTCGTTCATATACAAATTCATACAAATGATTAATTAATAACAACCAAATCCATGTTGCCCCCGTACCAAGCAACACTTCAAAAATCATATCTATTAGCAATCCTATCCAAACAAATTGAATTCCTGTTCTTTTAGATCTATTCGGAATTTTAGTGATATTAGAAGCTATCGTAATCATTATTAAACTTAAAATAAATACAAGTATAATACCACCTTGCCAAAGACAATCCAGTAACTGATTATGCGGATTTACAAAAGCAATACTTTTCAAAAGTCCCGTTGCCGTTTCACCATCAACTACTCCCCAACCAAATACGGGTTTACTAGCAATTAACAACAATACTCTCTCCCAGGCTATACTACGACCTGTAAATGTCATATCCTTATGTAATACGCCTTCAACAAATGGTTTCAGTAACGAAGTGGACCCCAATAAAATCAAAACCGTTATGCATCCATAAATTACTAGAATACCGTATGAATTCATATTTATATTTGTTTGCTTTTTATATGTTAAATAAAAAAAACCCACGCTAACAAGA
This sequence comes from Blautia sp. MCC283, assembly GCF_018785565.1. Taxonomy (NCBI): domain Bacteria; kingdom Bacillati; phylum Bacillota; class Clostridia; order Lachnospirales; family Lachnospiraceae; genus Blautia; species Blautia sp. MCC283. The sequence goes on from NZ_WQQB01000028.1 coordinate 179,267, forward strand.
ATAGCAACAATTGTCGCAGTACTTGATTTGACCAACATCATAGCAACAATAGAAATTCCAGATGTTATCAAAACCATCACTTTACTTTTATTATTAAAGACGTATCTTAGCCATGTGATTATAGATAATACCGCATACCAATAGACCCGATTATTTTTATTTCCGTATATCCATTGTGCTTCTTGTGAAGATGACCACTCATTCCAAATCTGTTCTGTTTGATATAACCCATTCGGAAATAAAACTATTGAAGCAAAGTCAATTATAACAAATGTTATCAATATAAAAAACATTATATTGATTGTGCTATTCGGTGTTCTTTTAAGTAAATACTCAATAACACAAAGCATAAATACAATTTTTAAATTCGAAATAATCAAATGGATATCTGCTGCCTTATTATGATATATAAATGTTATTACGATTAAATATGCAAAATAGCATATTGTTAGTATCATAAAGCGCGACGGCTTGTATTTTACTGAAAAAAGATAAATTGCTACTCCAACCATCATTATATTTGATACCATTTGCATAATTGGGCTTGAAAAATATCCAGGCAAAAACATTGAAAACAAGTACACAGCCAAGAGAATCGATGATTTTTTAACCTTTAAATCTAGCAACAATCTCACCTCGCATTCCACAAATTATAAATGTCAAAAAAATCTATCCTCAAGCATCAGACACAAGCAATGATATATTGGCAAATGTAATTCTTGGATCATATAAGTCTCTGTCTGAGGAGCTTTAATACATACATCACTCAAAGTCTCAAGTTTACTATCTTTAGCACCTGTCAACCCAATTACTTTCATGCCCTTTGCATGTGCAGTAACCGCTGCATACAAGATGTTCTTGCTATTTCCACTTGTGGATATGCCTAAAAACACATCTCCTTCTGTCCCGTAGCCATTAATCTGCTGCGCAAAACAAAGTAATGGTTCACAATCATTCATATATGCTGTTGATAGCGCCGGATGACCATCTAATGCAATAGCTGGAAGTGCACCTTGAAGATTTTCCGCCAAAACACGTCCCAGTTCTTCATCTTTTTCAATTAACTTACTGGCAAACCCCATATCAGGTTTTCTGGGAAGTTTAAATCCCTTCATCAATTCCCCGACAATATGCTCCGCATCTGCTGCCGACCCACCATTTCCGGCTATTAGAACTTTTTTCTTTTCCCTGTAACACTCTTCAAGAACTAAATATGCCTTTTCAATATCTTGCCTTGATTCCTCTAAAACTGGATATCTACTAATTAGTATATCTAGATGCTTCATTAAATCCTTCATGCTTTTACCTCACAGCATCATTTCCGTATGCCTTCGTTCTCGCCAAAATACAATTTATGTTCCACATTTTCACCAATGGTTTTTGCCGGAACACCACCAACTACTTCGTTTTCTCTGACATCTTTTACTACTGCTGCGTTTGCAGCAATAATTGCATTATCGCCAATTGTGATATTTCCAACCACCTTTGCTCCAGCAGAAACACGAACTCCATTCCCAATGATCGGGGGATCTGGTGCAAAGGTATACCCTATGGTAACCTGCTGGTTAATCCAGCAATCACTCCCAATTTGTTTTGCACTAATGTTTGTTGCAAATCCATGCTGAATAAACAATCTGGGGCCAATCTTTGGTGTATTAATATAAAGCGTTTCCATCCCAGGAAACAAAATCTTCAGCAAAAGTTTTGCCCCCCCCCCGATTGAATCGGTATTGCAGCAACGACCGATACTCTTTCCGTTCCAACATCAATCCAGAAAAAATATCAAATCTGGAAACTTCTTTTCTCTTATCACATTTTTTCCAATGATACAGTTCCTCTATCACTACATGCTTCACTTCTACTGGCGCCATACAAATACACATATAGGCTGGTATTAAGCGCCAGAAATTCAATATCTGTAAAATTCTTACTCCTTCGGAATGTATGTCTCCGGCGTATAATGAATCACCCTTGTACCACCGTCTTCAAACGCAAACGGAATATGCATCAAATCACGCATTGCCCAACGCACCGAATCCTGTCGTTCTGGCTGTACATAAAATACCAAGAATCCACCACCACCGGCACCCAGTAACTTTCCACCTAACGCACCAGCCGCCACGCCTTTTGCATAAAGTTCATCAATACTATTTGTAGAAACAGCCGATCCAGTTTGACGTTTAAGTTTCCAAGTGTGATCCAGCATTCTGCCAAAATCATCAAGATCTGCATTCTTATCTGTCAGAACACGTTCAGCATCATCAACTAGAGCAAGCATCTCTTTCAACTGAGCAGTCTTATCTTGTTTTCCTGCTGCATTTGCTTTCTGCACATCAGAAGAAAAACGGGTAAACCCAGTAAAGAACATCATTAAATTCTGATTAAGCTGCTTCTTTCTTTCTGGTGAAATAATAACCGGCAGGACTTCATATCCGTCTGCATTAAAGTTGATACGATTGAACCCACCGAAAGATGCAGCAATTTGATCCTGCCAACCACCAGCTTCCTGGCAAAGATTCCGTTCCAAATAAATTGCTTCATCTGCCAGTTTCTTCTTGTCTGCGTACTTGCCCTTCAAAGCATAAAAAGCATTTAACATTCCAACTGCAAAGGAACTTGAAGTACCTAAACCAGAGCGTGCCGGAAGATCCGCCTCATAGGTAAGACGAATCTCATGCATATCCAACATTTTCATTGCATTGCGAATTGCAGGATGCTGAATGTCATCAATGTTTGTCACACGCTCCGTCTTTGAATATGACAATTCCGTAGAATAGTCAAAAAACCTCGGTAAATGGCGTACGTTTACATAGCAATATTTGTCAAATGTGGTAGATAAAACAGCTCCACCGTTTTCTCTAAAAAAACTTTCCATATCTGTTCCGCCGCCAAAAAAAGACATACGGAATGGTGTTTTTGTGATAATCATAGTTTTACTCCTGTTGTTTTTTCGACAATATCTTTCATGATATTATAAGCTGCATTTTCAGAATAAAGTCGATCATAAAGCGTGATCAGTTCCTCATTTTTCTTACAGATTGGCTTCTCATCTATCTTGTTGAAAGCATTCAGATATTCTTCCGCTGTATCACATTTAAACACAACTTTACCTTTCAAATCATCGGGAATTTCCTCCCAGTATCCATATAGGCTTTCTGAAGACCCTAAAAACATCTTTCCATAGGAGATTGCCTCTGCAGTTTTTATTTTCATACCTCCACCATCTGTTAAGGGTGCTATTACCATATCTGCGTAACTATAGTATTCTGATAAACTGTCAACAAACCCAATCACATGGATATCATCGTCATCAAACTCATCTCGTACTTTTTCTAATCCTTTTCCGATTACCCATATATCATAATTCTCTTTGACATTATCAAATACCGTATCACAAAACCAATGCAGGCCCTGAATGTTTGGCAAATAATATGTGCCAACAAATAGAATGTGTTTTTTATTTCCACAATATGGATTCAAGCCCATTTGTTGCGTGTGATTTTTCGATACGCATACAGGAAAATAAAAGTCCGCATCCACATTATAATATCTTTTTAGTAACTTATTTTCATTTTTGTTTAAGACGATATTGGCGTCTGTATGTGTCGTGCTGATCTTTTCCTGGGTCAATCCAATTCTGAAATCAATTTTGTCGTACCATGGTGCGTTTTTTATCCAAATTCTAAACAACTCTGCCTTGACGTCATGAAAAAAGGTGACAACTGCCACTGCATCGCATTTTTCTTTTATCGTTTTTACTAAATTTCCATAGTAAGAATCATCAACAAAAACAAAAGAAATACTCTCATTTTTTATCAATTGACATATATCACCTATAATCTTATTACTGAATAAATATGTGTTTCCCTCTAAACACCTATTCAGTCGATCTAAAACACCGTGATATTTTCCATATGCAATATACTTTTCTTCTCTGCAGGCAGTCTCAGATACCCCAACATCCACTACATATACATTTTCTTCTCCAACTAATTTTTTCAATACATTCAAATGCATTCTTGAGCCTACTCCTGCCCCTGATACATCATGAATGCTTTTTGATATAAACAAAACCCTCATACGATTGTTCCTCTTTTTTATATTTTCATATCCACACTAGTTACCTTGTTTTTCTAGCAATTCATAATATTGTAGAATCTCTTTTTCATTACCATACTCATGTTTATCCAAGTAACACTGAATGGAGTTATACAATTGAGGATTCTCTCTAAGTTCAATTATTCCTTCTGCTATTGCATTAGGACTTATATCAGTAATCAGTCCCTCTTTCTTATCCTTCAACTGATCCTTAATTGTAGAATAATTAGTTGCCAGTATTGGTTTTGCCAGTATTTTTGCTTCATCCAAAACAACTGATTTTCCTTCCCATCTGGAAGGCTGTACTAACAAATCGCAACTCCTAATATACGGGTATGGATTTGCTCTCAATCCCAGAAATGTAATATACTCCTCTAGTTCATTGTCTTTTACTTGTTTTTTTAGCTGCTCTTCAAGCTCACCTGCTCCTATAATCCACCAATGAATATCTGAATACTTTTCTTTCAAGATTTTCACTGCATCGATTGCAAAATCATAGCCCTTTTGTCTTGTTAAACGGCCTATTGACAAAACATTAAACTGATTTTTTTCAAACTCTGATACTTCGAACTCTTCCGACATTTTTTTCAATAAAGAGCCTGATGTTAAATTGGGCAAACAATAAAATTTATTTACCAGGGCAGGATAATTCTGTTTTAATATCTGCACACATTTATCAGAGATACTTACAACGCTGTCTGCTTTTTGAAAATACTTCTCGTAAATCTTTGCATCTTCATATTTCTTTATTTCGTTGAAATCGTTATGAATCCAAAGTATTTTTTTCTTTGCATTAACCTTGTCAATCACATAATATGATGCATCGCCCTCTAAGAATCCAATAGCAATATCATATTCTTCTTCCAAATTGGACAAGTACCGTTTATAGAATTTTATCCATCTCTGTTGTCTTGCATTTTCCTTGTAAAGACATTTACATATAAATGTACTTGTCCCTCTTAGAATTCCAGCTTTAACACCTGAAACTGAGCTAAACATCCCTCTATCAATTTTATAAGCATATTGCAGTGAATCTGTAGGCTGTAATAATCGTACTTCCTTAGGAATTTGAGACAAAAACAGTCCTTCTCGTTTGAACAGCAGCAAATCCACTGCATACTTTTCATAATCTATAAGATTTAATAAATTCACAAGACTTTTTTCTGCTCCGCCACTACCTAACGATGGCATCACAAACAATATGTTTTTCATAATATTCCTCTTCTACTCTTCGAATCACTATTCCAAATATCTGTTTTGAATATATCTACCCGGATTATTAAAATTCAGCACTTTTGCATAGTTTCCCGCCGCCGTTGCATTTGATGGAATATCCTTGGTAACAACGCTTCCTGCACCAATCGTAGCATTATCTCCAATACATACATCCTCAACTATACAAGTATTAGGGCCAATATAAACATTATCTCCTATTACTGCTGCTTTTCCTTCATTTGAGCCAATCGTTACAAATTGAGAAAGATTGCAATTATTTCCAATAACTGTTGAAGGGTTAACAACAACAGGTCCTCCATGGCTAATATATAGTCCATATCCAATTTTCGTTTTTCGAAGTATCTGAATCTGCTGGTGATTTCTCAGTTTCCATAGGATTGCTCCCAGCAGTTTTCCCCCCCCCAGCATTTACCAACCGAAATGCCACGGAGAAGCGAAAACCAGCTTCTTTAACATATGTCTTAATAAATGCCTTAGATGATGTTGTTCCAGCATAACGAAACAAATCGCTTTTTATTAATTCAATTGCTCCCATACTTCTTCCAACCCACTTTGCAATATTTATTCTATACTGTTTTTAATCAGCGCCTTATAAAATGTGCCTTCTGCTTCAATGTCCGGTGATAATTTATATGTCAGCTTATGAATACCTGTAAGCTTTTTAATCCAATTCCATTTCTCTTCTGAATAATCATCAGCTAAAACCTTAACAAGATACTCACTATAATCACTGTTCATATAGGGAATTGCTTTCTCAACTTCCGGATTACTCTTCACCACCAATGTTATAATCAAATTTGGCAGCAGATACTCAATTACATGTTCGTTTTTGAGCCAATATGCGAAAGCAACATTTCTTATTTCTCGAATTGTTTTGTTTCCCTTTTTTGCATGAAGAAACCATGCAGGATATAGCACAGGGTTATCTATCAGCAGCAGTGAATTTCGTACTGCAAAAAAATCGCTATTTAAAATCATATCTGGAATTGGATCTGTAAGATATACCGTTGAATCAATCCATGTTCCACCATAATGCTCCAGTAATGCAAATCTCATCAAATCCGCATATCCAGCCATCGGAATCTGTCCAGCATCCTTTTTCTTTTCAATGTAATCTGGCAATCGAATGTAATCTGCAAGATTTTGGTCATTCAGCAAAATGATTTTTTGATTGGAATATTCACATACAGATTCATAGCACTTCTGAACAATGATTGGTGCCTGTTCAATTCCCTTGTTCCAATATATCCAGATCGGATTCTCTACATCATTTTCGGGAAAGCTAAGCCCCTCAACATCTGTGTCTTTATACTTTAAATATGGTTTTATCTTGGTAGAAGCTCGTTCCTGCCACAATACCTTCCGCACCTCATAATCCTTGACAAGATGCAATTTGATAAACATAAATGCCCCTCGTTTGACGGCATTCACAATTCCATATCTTTGAATAAAGCCCTTCATGCCAATATTTTGATAGTAGTCATTCAGCATAATAATTTAATTGTCTCCCTTTATCTTGCAGAAACTACTATTCAAAAGGCTCATAGATTCCGCACCAGATAATGGTAAACTGTTTCCTCCTTATCAATAGATGGTTCTAATTTATAGGTTAATTTATGTATCCCAGTAAGCCGCTTAATCCAATTAAACTTTTCCCCTGTAAATTTATCTCCCAATACTCTAACCAGATATTCGCTGTAGTCACTATTCAAATAAGGCATCTTTCTCTCAACCTCTGGTGATGACCTCATTATTTGTGTGATTACAATATTTGAAAACAGATATTCTGGTACATGATTATTTCGTTTCCAGTAGGCAAATAGAACATTACGAATCTCATAAATCGTTCTATTATGTCGCTTAGCGTGGATAAACCAGACCGGATACAATACGGGATTATCAATTTCGCCGAGTGAATTATGAAACACAAAAAAATCACTATTTAATATTTCTTGTGGGATTTCATCTGTTAGCAGTATTGTTGCATCCATCCATGTCCCGCCATAATGCTCCAATAATGCTACACGCATCAAATCTGTATAAATCGCTAATGGAAGGACTCCGCTTTTTAATTTCTCATTCAGATAATCCGGCATATTTATATAGTTCTGCACATTGTTTTCTGTAAGCAAAACAACTTGTCTGCCAGCATATTTTTTTATAGATTGATAGCAAGTCTTCACTATCTCAGGTGCCTGCTCCAACCCTGTATTCCAAAATAACCAAATAGGCTCATCCACTTGGGTTTCTGGAAATGTCAGCTTTTCAGGAATGGTATCTCTGAACTTCAAATATTTTTTGCAGACCTCTGTGCCCCCCCCCGATTGCCAAAGCAGTTTTCTCAGCTCATAATCCTTGACAATATGAAGTGGGTTACGAAGAAATTTGTTCCACATTCTTTTCTCCTCGATAAATTTTCATCAGTTTTATATAGTAGCTCTCTGTCGTTTCATATTTCACCTGACTACAATTCTTTGTATATCTTTCCAATACGTCTTGTGTTTGAAGAACTTTCTTTATCGCCTTCATAAGTTCTTCCACATTACCCGCTTCAAACAACTCTCCGGTTTTACCCGGCTCAATCAATTCGGGGATGCCTCCCATTTTAGATCCAACAACAGGCGTACCCAAAAGTACAGACTCCATAACGGAGTACGGGCAGTTCTCATACCACTCAGACGGGCAAACGCTGATTGCAGCCTCAGCAATAATGCGATAAAGTTCTTCTCCTGTCTTAAATCCCAGATACTTCACATTTGGAATATCCTTCATTTTATCAGTCGACGGACCATAGCCAATAAACACAAATTCGGTATTGGGCATCTTCTTGGCTACTTCAAGCAAAGTATCCGTTCCTTTGTCTCGTGAAAGATGTCCAAACTCTAACACATAACCCCTTTTTTGAATGTTATCCAATCGTGGCATTTCTTTTTTGAAATTATGCAAACCGATAGTTTTATCACGGAATCTTTTCTGCGTGTCCAACTTTGATTTAAGGAAATAACTACAGCAAATATAGGCATCCACATACGAGTATGCCTTACTATATTTCCACATATATCCATCCAACGTTCCGAGTAAACTCTTTGCTCTGGAATTTTTTAGACATTTAGTTTGAAAGCAATGAATATAATGACCATCCAAACATAGTTCACAAGGCTTCATGTTTACATCAAACATCCCATGGCTGGGGCAAACAAGCTGATAGTCATGTGTCGTGTAAACAATCTTACATTCTTTCTTTGTTTCTTTACGCCATTTGTTAATTTCCAGAATAATAGAAGGGGTCAGATGATACTGTATATTATTGAGATGCACTACATCTGGCTGAAAATCATCTAAAACTGCACGAATTTTTTTGCGTGCTTCTCTTGAATAGATAATGCGAAAAGGTGCATTTAAATTTGCCTTTATTCCTTGAGAAAAATCCATATTCGTTACATATGAACCGATTCGATTTCCTACTGTATTTTTTTCATTTTCAAGACCAAAGTACTGGACTTCGTGCCCATGTTCTTCTAACATTTTTCCTACATCGAATGTGTACGTTTCCGCTCCACCCTTGGGAAATATAAATTTATTTACAAGTAAAATCCGCATATTCCAACTTCCTTACTTTCTTTTTCGTACTGTGATTTTATTTGTTTCACTACCTCTGTTCAGATGAAGCACTTCCAATGTATTGTTCATAAACCAGTGTGCTCCATACAAACGCAGGTAGTGATACTGAAAGTTCTTATGATAATTTCATCTGCTGTTGCTGAACCTAGGTAGCGAGATTAAAACTGCTCTTACAGCTCCTAGCATCTCTTGAAAATTACCGTAAATACGCTGTTTTTCAAGCACTTTCATTATGTACATCTCACTACCTGCGTTCACTTAGAGGAGATTATTTATCATTAAAACCTTCATCTTCTACTTTCTCCCATACAATTTCATCGTCTCTTCAACGACCTTATCCCAGTTATATTTCGCGCAGATAAAATCTGATGCCTGTTTTTTCAGTTCCAGCACTTTTTCTGGGTGATCACAGGCATCTTGCAGTTTTTCTCTGAGATCTTTCACATCTGACTTTTTAAAGATCATTGCTTTATCTTCCACAACTTCCACGCACTCCGGGATATCTGAAACCAGGCAGCAGTTGCCGTAACTCATTGCTTCCAGAAGGCTTAATGGCATACCTTCCAGGTCGGAGGGTAACGTATAAATGTACGCGTTGCTGTACAATTCGTCCAGCATCTCTCCCTGCACAAATCCGGTAAAGATAATCCTGTTATCGTCTTTTGACATAGTTTTCAGTTCCTGCATAAAGGAATCTGTATCACTGGAGCCTCCGGCAATGACCAGCTTCTTATCGGTATCGATTTTTTTAAATACTTCCACCAGATACCGGATTCCCTTCTCAGGTACCAGACGTCCAAGGAACAGAATATAGGAATCTTTTGTTAATCCAAATTTCTCTGTGATCAGTTTCGCCTGCCGGATTTCCGGCCTGTTCACTCCATTGGGAATGAAATGTGTTTTTCTGCCGTAAGTGTCTTCGAAATAATCCTGAACTCCTTTGCTCAAAACAATAATCTCATCTGCATATTTCACAGCATTCTTTTCTCCCTGGCGGATAAATTTGGATCCAAATCCGGATTTCCATTTTTCACGCTGCCAGTCGATGCCATGTACTGTAACCACAACTTTTTTACCAAACAGTTTGGGAAGCCATGAGAAAAAAGCTGGTCCTTCGGCGTGGATATGTACTACATCATATTTTCCAAACGCACTGTACAGTGCTGCAAAAGCGGAAGAACTCACAGCAGCCAGACCTTTCTTTTCAATGGTCGGGACATACTTCTGACGGATTCCTTCATATTCGGTTTTCTGATCATACTCTGCACCGCTTACATGGTGACCGGATCTGTTGTAACAGGTAACTGCGCAACCGTCTCTGACCATTCTGGTACAAAGTTCTTTTACAACAATTTCAATTCCGCCTTCTCTGCTCAGTCGCTTTTGGCCAAACATAGAAATTGCTAACTTATTTTTCATACGGTTTCTGTTTTTTCCTTTATTTTTATATCTATCTGCACGTCCACAATTCATGGGCTGTATCATTCTATTTTATATTTATAACTTATCTAATTATATTTCATGTAGCTTATTTTTTGCAAAACAAGCTACATGTCAGGATTATATAGAGCTTTTATAAACACTACTCATCCGTTCCAAATGTCATCAACAACTTCCATCTCTCTTCAAAACCGCCAAAACAGTCTTAAACAAAATCTTTATATCCAGTCCGATATTCCACTGGGAAATATATTCTGTGTCCAGCCGGACAATCTCTTCAAAATCTGTAATATCACTTCGGCCACTAACCTGCCACATACCGGTAATGCCTGGTTTGATGGCTATTCTGGCTCTGTGGTGAAGTTCATACTGTTCCAACTCATCAGGCAAAATCGGTCGGGTTCCAACCAGGCTCATGGATCCGTTAAGTACATTCCAGAACTGTGGAAACTCATCCAGAGATGTTTTTCGGATAAATTCTCCAATGCCGGTTTTCTTTCGTCCATCTGGCAGGATCTTGTTTCCGATCACACGTGGGTCAAAATCCAGTTTGAACATACGGCCATCGCTCATTTTGTTCTGGGACATCAGTTCTGCTTTACGGGCTTCCGCATCCATGTACATGCTTCGGAACTTATACATCTTAAATGGCTTTCCATTTTTTCCGATTCTGGTCTGTGAAAAGAAGATCGGGCCGGGAGAACTGATGTAAATGGCCGGTGCAATGAAAATAAAAATAATACCGGTCAGTACGCAGCCTACAAGTCCGCCGGCTATATCCAGCAATCTTTTCAACATGGCCTGTCTGTCTGTGGAATAATTCATACTTGTGGTGATCACAGTGTAATCTCCAATTCTTTCCACAAACTGTTTCTGTCCTGGAGTTTTATGTATTTTTGAAAGATTTACGTGGACAACGATTCCCATCTCTATCAGTTCTTCGTAAAGTTTCTGTGGATAAAGATGCTCATCTCCAACGTTGATCAGTACCTCGTCAACCCAATGCTGGCAAATGTATCCTGCAGCATCTTCAATCGTTGCCACTACCGGTATTCCTGCAATCTCTTTCCCTACCATGGTACAGTCTGTTATGATAATGCCATTGATATCATAGCGGTTATAATTATGCTGGCGAATAGACTGTATTACAGATTCTGCCACATCTGATGAAGTTACAATATAAAGGGAATGCTCTCCTCTTTCCGCCATCATACGTATAAGATGTTTTTTCCAAAGGAGTCTGACTGCATAAGATAAGATGACGTAAATAACACCTGTAAAATACAGAACCGCTCTTGAAAAGCCTCTGCCGTCATCTACAGTGAACAGATACAGACCTGCCGCAAGTTCTATAATGATGATCTGCTTGATAAGCATATTTAATTCCCGGTAATAGCCTCTTCGAAGGACACCTGTATAGCTTTCAAACAGTATGATCACGATCAAATCTGCAAATAATAGAAAAATTAATGTGTTACAATAGATCTGATTGCTGAAAAAATCAATGTAATTATGATTTCGTATTATGTATGCTAAAATAAACGCACCGAACATGCATATTAAATCAAGCAAAATAAAGTCTTTATGTTTATACCAACCATGTGATTTCTTTTGATACATCTTTTCCTTCTTCACTCCCTGTGGACTTTATGCCGTTTTAGCATTTTATCTGTTGTTTTTGTTGGGATTTACCATTTTTTATCAAAATATAAAATTTCCCATATGTAATATAATATTACCAGTCGTATTTTGTCTTGTCAAGGATATAACTTACCGCTTTTGTGTTGTTTATGCCTGGTAGTTGTCATAGTTCGTTGTTCGGCTGCATTTCCACCATAAAAAACGTCCCAGGTTGATATGTACTCTGAGACGTTTTTCATATTCGCTTTTATTTCGCTATATCCTGTTTCTTACAGGATCGCCCGCACAACTCTGGGTTTGCATCCTGCTTTCTCCAGTGCTGCAACGATCTGATTCTTGTGGTCTGTTCCAAATGCCTCCATGGTGATCCGAAGTTCCACGGCTGCATTTCGGTTGGTGCTTACAAACTGGTTGTGATCCAGTTTGATGACATTTCCCTGGTTCTCGGCGATGACGCTTGCAACACGTACCAGTTCGCCCGGCTTGTCCGGGATGAGGACGGATACTGTGAAGATTCGGTCACGCTGGATGAGGCCGTGCTGTACAACGGAGGACATGGTGATCACGTCCATGTTTCCGCCACTTAAGATAGAAACGATCTTCTTGTTCTTTACGTCAAGGTGACGGAGAGCTGCTACGGTAAGAAGACCGGAGTTCTCCACGATCATCTTGTGGTTCTCTACCATATCCAGGAAAGCTACGATCAGTTCGTCATCATCGATGGTGATGATATCGTCCAGGTTCTCCTGGATATACGGGAAGATATTTTTTCCAGGGGTCTGCACTGCGGTACCGTCTGCGATGGTGTTTACATGAGGAAGGGTTACAACCTCACCTTTCTCCAGAGATGCTTTCATGCAGGCTGCTCCTGCTGGCTCCACGCCGATGACTTTGATATGCGGGTTGAGGAGTTTTGCAAGGGTAGAAACACCGGTTGCAAGTCCGCCGCCGCCGATTGGGACGAGAATGTAATCTACCAGCGGAAGCTCCTGTACGATTTCCATGGCAATGGTTCCCTGGCCGGTTGCTACTGCAGGGTCATCGAATGGATGAATAAATGTATATCCGTTCTCATCTGCAAGCTGAAGTGCATATGCACATGCTTCATCGTAAACATCTCCGTGAAGGATAACCTCTGCGCCATAACTCTTGGTACGTTCTACCTTGATCAGTGGTGTGGTGGTCGGCATAACGATGACTGCTTTTACTTCATATTTATGTGCAGCATAGGCAACACCCTGTGCATGGTTTCCGGCAGATGCGGTAATCAGTCCTTTGTTTCTCTCTTCGTCAGAAAGTGTGCTGATCTTGTAATATGCACCACGTACTTTATATGCACCGGTACGCTGCATGTTCTCCGGTTTCAGGTAAACCTTGTTTCCTGTCATATCAGAGAAATAACTGCTGTATATCAGCTTTGTTTCCTGTGTCACTTCTTTTACTTTTGCTGCCGCTTCTTCAAAGCTTTCTAATGTAAGCATAATTAGCTCCTTTCTTCTACGTCAAAGAGGGCGTTTACAAATGCGTCTGCGTCGAATTTCTGCAAGTCATCGATGCTCTCGCCTACTCCGATGTATTTTACTGGTATATCAAGCTCGGACTGGATCGCTACGGCGATTCCACCCTTGGCTGTACCATCAAGTTTGGTAAGGATAATTCCGGTAACGTTGGCTACCTCGGCAAACTGTCTTGCCTGAGAAAGCGCGTTCTGGCCGGTGGTTCCGTCAAGGACTACCAGAGTTTCCAGATATGCTTCCGGGTACTCACGTTCCAGAATACGGTAAATTTTGCGAAGCTCCTCCATAAGGTTCTTCTTATTGTGAAGTCTTCCTGCTGTGTCGCAGATCAGAACATCCGCATTTCTGGCCTTGGCTGCTGCCACCGCATCATAGACAACCGATGCCGGGTCTGCACCGTCCTGTCCGCCGATGATCTCAACACCTGCACGGTTAGCCCACTGTGTCAGCTGTTCTCCTGCTGCCGCACGGAACGTATCTGCCGCACCAAGGATTACTTTCTTTCCCTGATCCTTCAGTTTACCGGCAAGTTTACCAACGGAGGTAGTCTTACCGACTCCGTTGACACCGATCACCAGGATCACGGATTTCCGGTTCTCGAATTCATATTCTGTGCTCTCCACCTGCATCTGCTTCTTGATACTGTCGATCAGAAGCTGCTTGCACTGGGACGGCTCTTTGATATGCTGTTCAGCCACCTGTTCCTTCAGGTGCTCCAGAATGGAGGTGGTTGCGTTAATGCCGATGTCTCCCATGATCAGGATTTCTTCCAGCTCTTCGTAAAAATCATCATCAATACTGGAAAAACCGCTGAAAATGGAATCAAATCCGGCAACGATATTGTCTCGCGTTTTGGTAAGTCCGCTTACCAGACGTTTAAAAAATCCTTTTTTTTCTTCTGCCATACTGTTTCATCCCCTCTGCTACCGGGTAAGCTGGTTCTCTACCAGGTCTACTGATACCAGCGTTGATACCCCTTTTTCCTGCATGGTAATTCCATAAAGGCGGTCTGCCGCATTCATGGTACCACGTCTATGTGTTATTATAATAAATTGTGTGTTCTTCGTCAACTTCTGTAAATATCCTGCAAAACGGCCTACGTTGGAGTCATCCAGGGCTGCCTCGATCTCATCCAGAAGACAGAACGGTGATGGTTTCAGGTTCTGGATGGCAAAAAGAAGGGCAATGGCTGTCAGAGCCTTCTCTCCACCGGAAAGCTGCATCATGTTCTGAAGTTTTTTTCCGGGCGGCTGGGAAATAATTTTGATTCCGGCCTCCAGAATATCCTCATCTTCCGCAAGCTCCAGAGTTCCCCGGCCTCCGCCGAACAGCTCCTTAAATGCCTTGTCAAATTCTTTCTGGATCTCTCCGAATTTTTCGGTGAACTGTTTCCGCATTCCCTCATCCAGCTCCTGAATGATCTGTTCCAGCGTTTTTTCCGCTTCCAGAAGATCGTTGTACTGGCCGCTTAAGAAGGTATGGCGTTCCAGAAGTTCCTTGTAATCCTCAATGGCATTGACATTGACAGAACCAAGGGCCCGGATCTCATCCTTTAATTTGTGGATCTGCTGTTTCATCACATGGCGATCACCAAGTTCTTCTTTTCGGTACTGCAGCGCATTATTCGGGGTAATCTCGTATTCTTCCCACATATAGGAAATACGGGCTTCCCGGTTTTCCTCGATCTTTTCCGCCTGGGTTTTCAGACGGAAACATTCTTTATCCAGAAGACTGATCTGATTGGACAGCTCATCCCGTTTTTCAAAGAACTCTTTATGACTCTTTGTACTTTCTTCTTTTTCCTGCTGCAGCTTTTCAAGCTGTTTTTCGGATGCTTCTTCTTTTGCGGCAAAGCTCTCGATCTCTACACGGACATTCTCGATGGTTTTTCTTTTCTGTGCCGTTTCCTGGCTGCCTTTTTCCAGGGAATCCAGGATTTCTTCTTTTTCTTTTAAAAGAACATCGATCTCTTCTTTCAGTCGTTTCAGGTTTTCTTTTATGAAGCTTTCTTTCTGCTGGGATGCGGATGCGTCCAGACGGATCTTTTCCAGAGTTTCCAGGGTTTGTGCCTCATCTTTTTTCCAGTCTTCCAGTTCTTTCTGGCGGGTTTCGATGAAGGTTTCCAGCTCTTCCTCGTCCTTTTTGGAAGTTTCCAGTTCCTGTGTGATCTGAGCGTTATCTGCCTGCATTTCTCTTGTCTGACGGCGGATTTCTTCCTGTTCCCGCTCGATCCTTGCATAACCGCCCCGGATTTCTTCTGCTTTTTTCTCCAGCTGCTCGATGTTCATCCTGGCTGTATTCTGCCCGATGGACTGTTCCTGGAATTTCTGCTGCAGGGAATTTACGGTATCCCGCATTTCGTTTCGTTTACTGCGGTTATCCTCCATAGACTGACGGATTTCGTTGTACCTGGCCGCCAGTTCTTTCACTTTCTTTTCCAGTTCTTCGATCTCACGGCGGCGGCCGAGAAGATTGCTGTTGTTCTTAAAAGCTCCACCTGTCATGGAACCACCCGGGCTTAAGGACTCGCCCTCCAGAGTTACCATCCGGATACTGTGGCGGTATTTCCTGGCAATGGCAATGGCGTGGTCAATATTGTCCACAACCAGTACTTTTCCAAGAAGATAGCCGATCAGTCCTGTGTACTCTTTGTCTGCACTTACCAGACCACTTGCAAGACCGATGGCTCCCGGTTCGTTTAAAGCTCCCCGCTGAGTGAACTCGCCTCTCTGGGAAATGCTGTTTAAGGGAAGAAACGTAGCACGTCCGTACCGGTTTTTCTTCAGGAATTCGATCATCTCCTTGGCAGTCTGTTCATTGTCTGTGACAATATTCTGGATGCTTCCGCCAAGTGCCGTCTCAATGGCGATCTCGTAGTTTTTCTCCACATGGATGATATCTGCCACAACGCCACGGATGCCCGGTACATGGTCTTTCTGCTCCATGACGCGGCGGATGCTGTTTCCATAGCCATCGTAGCGTTCCGTAATATTCCTTAAGGATTCCAGACGGGAAGCCTCTCTGTGGTAGGCTCTCTGGCTTTCTTCCAGCTCTGTATTCTGCTGTTTCAGGGTTTCCTGGATGGCTTTGATCTCTTTTGTGAGGTTACTTCCTTCTTCCCTGATGGCCTGAATGGATTCGGTGATTGTATCGTACTCTTTTTTTGCCTGAGTGATGGCCGACTGCTGCTCTTCTTCCTGAGTTTTCAGAGAAAGCATTCTCTGGCTGATTCCGGCCTTCCGGATATCCAGCTGCTCCATCATGGCATCAAAACGCTGCGCTTTACCTTTGGTGTTGGCACGGGAGTTGAGGATTTCGATAATCTCGTTTTTTCCATCTTCTACTGCCTGGGTACATTCTTCGATGTTGCTCTGGATGTTATCCAGTTTTTCCTGTTCATCGGAAAGCTCTCTGCTGACTTCGCGAAGCTTTGCCTGCAGATCTGCCCTCTGCTCTTCCAGTTCCTCTCTGTCTGCGGATTTTTTCTCCGTGTCTTCCTGAATGGCCAAAAGGCGGCTGCGATAATGGCTGTCATTCTGCTCACCTGCAAGGATCTGTTCATGAAGGACATTGATCTCACCGGAAAGCTGCTGCTTGCGGATGGCACGGTCCCGGCTTTCCTCCCTGAGAGCATCCATACGCTGGTTCAGCTCTTCCAGAGATTTTTCCAGGCGTTCATACTCGTCTTTGGTGCGGCTGTGGGCGTCTTTTGCCTCCTGTAACTGATTTTCCGCGATTCTGGTCTTTTCTTCCAGCTCTCTGATCAGCTTGCCGGTGTGTTCATATTCCAGAAGGAACATGTTTACATCCAGTTCTTTTAAGCTTTCTCTTTTTGCCAGATAGATCTTCGCGGTTTCAGACTGGCGTTCCAGAGGTTCCAGCTGTTTGGTCAGCTCGCTTAAAATATCAGTGACACGGACCAGGTTCTGCTGTTCTTCTTCCAGTTTTTTCAAGGTAGTGTTCTTTCGTCTTTTGAACTTGACGATTCCTGCTGCCTCATCAAAAAGCTCACGGCGGTCTTCCGGTTTACCACTTAAGATCTTGTCAATCTGGCCCTGGCCGATGATGGAATAGCCTTCTTTTCCGATACCGGTATCATAAAACATCTCGTTGATGTCTTTCAGACGGCAGGAGCTTCCGTTGATGCGGTACTCACTTTCCCCGGAGCGGTACAGTCTTCTGGTTACGGTCACTTCCTCAAAATCCACCGGAAGCTTATGGTCGCTGTTATCCAGAGTAATGGCTACGGATGCAAAGCTTAAGGGCTTCCTGAGTTCTGTTCCGGAAAAAATAACGTCCTGCATGTTTCCGCCTCGCAGCTGCTTGGCACTCTGCTCGCCCAGAACCCAGCGGACTGCATCGCCGACGTTGCTTTTTCCACTGCCGTTAGGCCCTACAATACCGGTGATCCCGTTATGAAATTCAAAATTGATTTTCTGTGCAAAAGATTTGAATCCCTGCACCTCTATATTTTTCAGATACATTGGACACCTGCTGTTTATTTGATCCTGCGGATCGCCTCAAGGGCTGCGGCCTGCTCTGCCGCTTTCTTGGTATGGCCGGTTCCGGTTCCCATACTCTCTCCGTTGATCAGGGCTTCTACGGTAAAGCTCTTGCTGTGATCCGGTCCTTCTTCTTTCAGAAGACGGTATTCCACCGGATGGTTTCCACCTTCCTGCACCATCTCCTGCAGTACGGTCTTGCTGTCATAAAAAATTCTCTTATCTTCCAGATCATTGAGGATAAATTTCAGAACAAATGTCTGGGCCGGTTCAAAACCACCATCCAGATACATGGCTCCAATAAGGGATTCCAGCGCATCGGATACGATGGAGTCACGTTTCCGGCCACCCATCATTTCCTCGCCTCTTCCAAGAAGAATAAACTCCGGAAGGCCGAATTCTCTTGCGCAGTAGGCAAGGCTCTTTTCGCATACCATGCTGGCACGCTTTTTAGTAAGTTCTCCCTCCTGGTTGTTGCGGAATTTTTTGTACAGAAAGTCACTGCTGATCAGTTCCAGCACTGCGTCACCCAGGAATTCCAGACGCTCGTTGCAGCCAAGTTTTCCAAGATGTTTCTCATTGGCGTAGGAACTGTGCGTCATTGCCTGTTCCAGCAAAGATTTTGCGGTAAACTGATATCCGATGGTCTGTTCCAGTTTTTTTAAATTATTTTCCATTTCTTTTTCCCTTCGTTGCGCGGCGAAGAGTCTCCACTGCATCTCCTATGGTAACGATCTCTTCTGCTTCCTGCTGATCAATATGGATATCATAAGTTTCTTCCAGATCAATGAGGATCTGAAAGAAATCCAGAGAATCAATTCCCAGATCATCTACAAACGTAGTTTTCTCGGTAATGGTACCCATGGTCTTTCCCAGAGTTTTCTCGATGATTATTTTCAGTATTTCCAGTTCCAAGACTGCTCGCCTCCTGTTCTGTCTGTAATACTTTCGGGACTTATCTGTCTGTACCCCGTATTTTGATTTCTGTTTTTTATTTTTCTTCGGTTTTTGCTTCTGCCTGTGCTTTCTGTTCAGCTGCAATAAATTCTTCGATCTTTTCGTTGATCTTTTCTTCCTTAAACTGCTCGCACTGGAAGATAGCATGGCGGATCTCCACACTCTTCGCGCTTCCGTGACTCTTTACTACCAGACCTTTCAGTCCAAGAAGCGGGGCTCCGCCATATTCACTGGCGTCAAAAGCTTTCAGGGTTTCCTTGAGGGCCGGTTTCACCATCAGGGCTCCTACTTTACTTCGGAGGCTTGTCATCATGCCTTTTTTGATCATGGATACCATGGTAGCTCCCACGCCTTCATAAAGCTTGAGGATCACATTTCCCACAAATGCTTCGCAGACAACTACATCTGCGTATCCTGCCGGGATGTCCCTTGCCTCAATGCTTCCGATGAAATTGATATCTTTGCATGCTTTTAAAAGAGGGAATGTGGCTTTAACCAGGGCATTTCCTTTTTCTTCCTCCGCACCGTTATTTACGATGGCTACTCTTGGTTTCTTAACACCAACCACGTTCTCCATATAGATGGAACCCATCTGTGCAAACTGTACCAGATGATTCGGTCTAGCGTCTACGTTGGCTCCGCAGTCGATCAGAAGGGAAACGCCTTTGGCTGTCGGGATCAGCGGGGCAAGAGGCGGTCTCTGGATACCTTTGATCCTGCCTACGATCACCTGGCCGCCTACCAGAACAGCTCCGGTGCTTCCGGAAGATACGAAGGCATCTGCTTCCTGTTTTTTTACAAGATTTAAACCTACTACAATAGAGGAGTCTTTCTTTTTCTGGATCGCCATTACCGGAGGCTCCGCGGTCTCGATCACCTGGGAAGTGTGTACCACACGGATTCTGTCTTTCGGATAATCCGGGTATTTCTGAAGTTCTGCCTTTATCACATCTTCCTGTCCTGTGAGGATGACCTGGATATTCTGTTTCTCTTTTACGGCTTCTACTGCTGCTTTTACCGGCTCTACAGGGGCATTGTCACCGCCCATTGCGTCTACAACGACTTTTACCATTTCTGACATATGTTGTCCTTTCTCTGTCCGAAAACCTTTTCGGAATGCATATGGTACACTGTAGTGAAAATCCTCAGACCCAGCGGTACAAGGATTTTCACTGCAGAGTACCAAAACAAATGTACCGTTACTTATGATACTAAAATTCTGCCCGGGAAGTCAATACGTTTCGCGTAAACCCTGAAAATAAAACAGTTGAAAACAGAGAGCTTATAGCGGTATTCCCCGAAATGCTATAAGCTCTCTGCTGATATATCTTATTCTTTCTGCGCCTCGATCTGTTCCGCAAGGTCGTTTAAGTACACCCAGCGGTCCATTTTTTCATCCAGCTTCTGCTGGGTTTCCTGCTGTTCTTCGGAAAGCTCCCTGAGTTTTCCGGCATTGGTGGCATTGGCTGCCATTTCTTTATCGATCTGTTCCAGACGGTCTTCCAGAGCCGCAATGTCATCATCGATGGTTTCGAATTCTTTCTGTTCTTTATACGTAAATTTCAGCTTCTGTTTCCGGTTCTGTTTCCAGGTATCTGCAGAGGATTTCTTTTTTTCCGGTTCCGGCGTTTCGTTCTGGCTGCTGCCTGCCATATCCGAACGTGTTTCCAGAGTCTGTCCTTTTCTGGCTTTCGCCTCCAGGTAATCGGTGTATCCGCCTTCATACTGTACCAGCTGTCCATCCCCTTCAAATGCCATAATGCGGTTCACTACATTATCAAGGAAATAACGGTCATGAGATACGGTAATCACAATACCGGAAAAAGAATCCAGATAATCTTCCAGGATAGTCATAGTAGGGATATCCAGATCATTTCCTGACTCATCCAGGAGCAGGACGTTCGGTGCCTCCATCAAGACTTTCAGAAGGTACAGTCTTCTCTTCTCTCCTCCGGAAAGTTTTTCTACAGGTGTGTACTGCATGGCCGGGTCAAAAAGAAATCTCTCCAGCATCTGGGAGGCGGTGATTCTTCCTTCTTTCGTCGGAACATATTCTGCCACTTCGCGAATATAATCGATCACTCGCTGTCTTCCATCCATATCCGGAACGTTCTGGGCGAGATATCCGATGCGGATGGTTTCGCCGATCTGAATTTCTCCGGAATCCGGAGCAACCAGTCCTTCTACCATCTTAAGGAGGGTGGATTTTCCACAGCCGTTGGGGCCGATGATTCCAAGGCGCTGATCTCTTAGAACAATATAATCAAAATCATTGATCAGAAGGCGGCCTTCTATGGCTTTACTCACGTGATGGAACTCTACGGTCTTTTTGCCCATACGGGTTTCCACGGAGTCCATCTCTACATTCTGATCTTTTACCGGAGTTTTTCCTGCTTTCAGTGCTTCCAGACGGTCAAGCCTTGCCCTCTGCTTGGTACTTCTGGCCCGGCAGCCTCTCGCCGCCCATTCCAGTTCCATCCGAAGGACACTGCGGCGTTTACGGTCGCTGGCAAGCTCCATCTCTTCTCTCTGGGCTTTCAATTCCAGAAACCTGGAGTAATCTCCTGCGTAGGAATATAATTTCCCGTGACTGATCTCCAGGATACGGTTGGCTACACGATCCAGAAAGTATCGGTCATGTGTAACCATGATCACGGTTCCACGGAAATTCCTGAGGAAATCTTCCAGCCAGGTAACCATCTCCCCGTCCAGGTGGTTGGTGGGCTCATCCAGGATCAGGATGTCTGCCGGGTTTAAAAGCATTCTGGCCAGCGCCACTCTCTTCTTCTCACCGCCGGATAGATTGTCCATATTGCTGTTCTGATCTGTAATTCCGAGAGTGTTCAGCATACGGCGTGCCTCGCTCTCTGTACTCCAGTCTTTCTGCCACTTACCCTCTGCCACATAGTCCAGAATGGTCATATGCTGTGGAAATTCCGGAGTCTGGGGAAGCCAGCTGATACGGATCCCGTTCTGGGTGATCACCTGGCCCTCATCCGGTTCTTCTTCTCCTGCTATTACCCGGAGCAGGGTAGTTTTTCCCGTTCCGTTGACACCGATGATCCCGATCTTTTCTCCCTGGTCAATGCCACAGGAAATATCGTCAAAAATCACCTTGTCTCCAAAAATCTTGTGGATATGTTCTATATTAAGAATGTTCATGTGTGTTTCTCCATTTTCTTTTTTCGTAAGTTCCTGCAGATAAAGATATCCGCATTGGCTTTTTCACTCTACAACGAATAATAACGAATTTCCTGCTTTCCGTCAAGAAGCATGTATTTTGGGAACGGGGAAAACGGCTGCGTTTCATGCTCTGAAATACAGCCGTTGTTGTAAGGTTTTTTTTAAGGATTTTGTCTGGATTTTTGTTGACAGTTTCTCATGTCGCCAGGTTTCTTTTTTACTTTCCGTATATCTACCGCCTTTCTTTTTGGATGACATCATTGTAAAAAATTTCCCGGCAAATGACAACCAACCTGTGACGAAATGACGTTTTCCATGATATCTTACACTCTTTTTCCAGAATTTACTAATGATTTTGAGAGAATATGAGATCTTACGACATTTCTCTACAAAATCTCCCCCGTAAAACTTATGTAAAATCGTAAACTGCCTCTGGACATTCCTAAAAGTTATGCTATACTACCTTTACACTTATTTCTCCGGAGGTTACAGATTTTGAATATTGCTATTATTGATGACATTGCATCGGACGCAGAACAGCTGAAACGTATTATTACTTCTTATTTTGAAAACAGACAGATTCCCACGGAAATCCGGTACTTTTCCAGTGCGGAGGCTTTCTTTGACGATTACCGGCCCGGAAATTTCCAGATCCTGTTTCTGGATATCTATATGGATGGCATTACCGGCATGGAAGCAGCCAGAAGAATCCGAAATCAGTCTGATGACTGCATTCTTGTTTTTGTGACTACCAGCAGTGAATTTGCGGTGGAAAGCTACGACGTAAATGCCGCCTACTATCTTCTGAAACCTTTTCAGCCGGAAAAGCTGTGTCAGATTCTGGATTCTTTTCGTCTGAAAGAGGCTCTTCATGCACGATATATCGAAATTATTTCTGACCGTGTTCCTGTGCGTGTGCCGCTGCACAGCATTCTGTATGCAGATACATTCCGCAATGCCGTCTGCCTGCATACAGATGCCGGCCCGCTGCGTTCTTACCTTACATTCCATAAATTTGAGGAGCAGATCCGTGACTGCCACAATTTTCTCTCCTGTTACCGTGGATGTATGGTAAATATGGACCGCATCCAGGAAGCCACCGACGACGGATTCCTTCTGGATAACGGAGAAACTGTCCAGATCCGGAAACGTGGTTCTGCCGCTATCCGAAAAGCTTATCTTCAGTATCTTTTTTCGTCAGGCGAAGGAAAATCTCTGCCTTAAAAATCCCATTATGGTCCTGAAAGTCTGCAAGACCACCATAACGTGCCGCAATCTCCGAGATGGATGCGGTTCCGATTCCCTGTCCGGAATGTTTTCCGGAGAAAATTCCGTCCCTGCCTCTTCGAAGAGAACCTGTACAACTATTTTCTTCTTCGATCAGCAGTTTATTATTTCTGGCCCGGATCTGTACCCGGATAAATCTCGGGCTGCCATCCGGGCACCTTTCGGCTGCCTCAACTGCGTTTTCCAGCAGATTTCCAAAAAGCCGGCAGAAGTCGGTATCTTCGATTCCTGTATTCTCCGGTGCCTCCACCTGGCACTGAAAAGAGATTCTTTTTTCCCGGCAGATCTCCTCATAATAATGAAGAATTGCATCGGTTACCTGATTTTTACAGTAGGTCTGATATGTAAGCCTCTCCTGAAACTCCCTTGTATACCGGCAAAGATACGTCTGCATTTCCTCATACTGTTTCTGTTCCAGAAGGGCAGCCAGCACCCGGAGATGTTGCCGCATATCATGACGGACACGGCTGGTTTCATCCATCTGCGCTTTCAGTTTTTCGTAATGTTTTTTCTGAGCAAGCAGACGCAGTTCTGTCTGTTTGCTGTATATCTCATAGGTGAGACGGATTTTGTACGCTTCTGAAAGATCTCTCCACAGCACGCAGGCAAACGCAATGGCCAGTACCATCCCTCCAGTCTCCGGAAACCGGCCTCCGATAATAGGTTCGTAAAGAGGCCAGATCCGATCTGCTACAAGGGAACAGGCGTAAACCGTTGTTCCCACCAGAACAATTTTCCCATATCCGCAGTCAGTTTCCCCGAAAGTATTTACCAACATATAAAACGCCGCAACCCATTTGACAGCTTCGCTGATCCAGGATGCTTCATAGAAAATTCCTGCTGAGGGAAGAATATCCACAAAAATTTCCAGAAGAAAAGCTGCCACAATCCAGACATCAATCATAAGAGACAGATATGTCCTGGTGCGGATATGTACTGTAAGCACTCCAAACATGACGCAAATACAAAATGCCATGGCAAATCCGCTCCCAAGTACCCGCAATCCTCTCTGCATATTGATCTGAACCGGGGACCCGAACACCGGAATATACTGAATTCCGGATTTGACATGGTTTTTGTCTGCCACTGCTATGACAATTTCCGCCATTTCAGATCCCTGAAATGTAAAAACACGGTTCATAATCTGCTCTTTATAAGTTTTTTCATCCGGATCTCCCACTTCTCCTGCCAGTTCTCCGTTGATATAAATCCGGTATGCGGAAAAGACCTTCTTAAGAGAAAGGGCCCATGTCTGTTCTTTTTTCGGCAGAATCAGAATCATCCGATAGGTTCCGCAGCCATAGGGAGAGGCATTTTTGTCACCCAGTTCCATTCCTCCGTATTCTCCAATGGAAATATACCGGCTGTAATATCCGGTGTTTTCTTTCAGCATATCTGGAGTAAGAAGTTTCCCCGGAAAATACTGCCATTCTCTGGCCAGATAATGCAGTTTCCCCGCTGCTTTTTCCTCATCCAGACAGAGAATTCCCTGAATGGGCTGCTCTCCTCTGGCCGTATATTCATTGTTCATGCGGTACATCAGAAAAAATGCCGTCATGGATAAAATCACTGTAATTCCGAAAATAAGAGTCCACAGCTTATTTTTCTTCTCTATGGCTGCCACCCCGCTTTCCGGATCGGTTTCGGATTCCCACCGTCAGGGCTGTGATTGCTGCCATTGCCGTTTTTATGGCGTACCTCATGCAGATCCCCATAACAATCACTCCAAGTATTGATAAAATCCCATATCTTATTGTTTTTCGCAGATTGTGCATGTGATTCATCCCCTTTTGTGCTGTTTTAAATATCCATCTATATGCGTCCAGAATACCGCTTTTTCTCTTTTCAGGCAATGAAATCAATTCGTAATAAATCGACATTTTCCGAGAAAAACAAAGGTGCCAATCACTGCTATCACGCAGAATCAGCACCCTTTTTATATGGTTATTTCTTTTTTTGTATACCGGGAAAACGCCGGAAATAGTAAATGACAAACAGCACCGCAGTAATTACCCAGGACACCGGATAGCTGAGCATAATGCTGTTAATTCCGGGATGGGATTTTACAAAGGCAAACAGCCAGATAATCCGGATCATGCAGACGCCTCCGCATGTCAGAATCATGGGGATCAGAACTCTTCCGGCACCACGCAGGGCGCCGGACAGAATTCCGATCACAACATAAAGCGCATACGATGGGATCAGGAACCGGATCATATGGACTCCAATTTTCACCACTGTCTGATCTGTGGTAAATAGGCGGTAAATTGATCCCGCAAACAGAACAATTGCACCACTTACAATAAATGCGGTAATATATGCCATTGCCATACAGACACGGACGCTTTTTCGCATGCGGTGGTATTTTCCGGCACCGTAGTTCTGTCCCACAAAGGTGGTAATTGAGATAGCAAAGGCATTGCAGACCATCCAGAATACCGCGTCAATTTTTCCCAGGGTTCCCCAGGCTGCCACGGTATCCGTTCCCAGCTCATTGACAAAAATCTGAATAGTAAGATTGGCAATGTTGTACATCACAGATTCCAGTCCTGCTGGAAGTCCAATCCTTAAAACTGCTCCAAGAGACCGGAGATCAAAACGGATCTCATGGAATTCCAGACGGTAAATATCTTCTGCCCGCATCAAAAACCAGGTTACAAGAATGGCACTGACTGCCTGGCAGCTGACTGTTGCAAGTGCAACGCCAAGAACTCCCATATGGAAGATTACAACAAACACAACATCCAGAAGAATATTCAAAAGGCAGGTGATGATCAGCACATAAAGGGGTCTTTTGGAGTCTCCTACTGCTCTTAAGATACTGGATACCATGTTGTAAACCAGATTGAAAAAAGTTCCCGCAAAATAGATATGCAGGTACAGTACAGAATCCGGAATTACTTCTGCCGGTGTTTTCATCAGGTGAAGGATCGGCTCTGCCAGGATAAATCCTGCTGTTCCCACAATTATGCTGGCTGCCAGACAAAAAATCATGGATGTGTGAAGCGCTTTTTTGAGATTTTTGTGGTCTTTTGCGCCGTAGAACTGTGAAATCACCACAGCCGCACCAGAACATAGGCCCACAAAAAATCCTACAATCAGATTCACGATCATGCTGGACGAACCACCGACTGCAGCCAGCGCTTCTTTTCCCACAAAACGGCCTACCACAACCGTATCGGCGGTATTATAAATCTGCTGGAACAGAGTTCCAAACAAGATCGGAAAAAAGAAAAACAGAAGCTGTTTCCAGATCACGCCCTCTGTGATCTGGTTTACGGCGGTATTTTTCTGATTTTTGTTCTCTTTCATATTTTTATTTCCCCTCAGAGTATAAAAAAAGCCGGTATACTTATCTCAGCATACCAGACTCTTTTCTGCATCATATATTGACTGACCAATCAAAATTAGTCCTCAACTTTGATGATTTCCTTCTTATTGTAGCTTCCGCAAGCTTTGCAAACTCTGTGTGGCATCATAAGTGCTCCACATTTGCTACATTTAACAAGGTTCATAGCGCTCATTTTCCAGTTCGCTCTTCTCTTGTCACGTCTAGCTTTGGAAGATTTGTTCTTAGGACAAATGGACATAGGTTACACCTCCTTAAATTTACTGAATATATCACTGATAGCTGCCATGCGGGGATCCTTAGGCTCCTCCTTGCATCCGCAGGGACCTTCGTTCAGGTTCTTCCCGCAGCGGCTGCAGATACCTTTACAGTCTTCTTTACATAAGACCTTCAAAGGCCAGCATATCAATACCTCAAGATAGACCAACCGGTCCACATCCAGGTTCATACCTGTGAGATAGCTGCTTTCATCCAGATCATTGACACGTTCTTCATCAGAAAGCTTCATATCAAGCTTCTTCTTAAATTCCAGTGATATCTCTACGGCTACTGTCTCAAGACAGCGATCACATGGAATTCCAACTGTAATCTTACCGGTTCCTGTAAGTTCAAGAACCTTGTCACCGGTATTGGTGATCGTAAGCTCTACCGGTTCTTTCGCAAGTACCGGGAAACTTCCCATCTGAAAATCAATCTTCTCCAGTTCAGGAACAACTGATTCCTGGATCGTCTTGCCATCACAGGAAGAAATGTCTAATAAATGAATCTGCATAAGTCTCTCCTATCCACACTCAATCCATTATACATATGGTCTTGTGATTTGTCAACGCTATTTTCGGGAAAATATTACATTTTTTTAATTTTTTGTTACTGTTGGCTTAATCAGAAATTCTGGGGCAAATTTCGGGGGTGGACTGTTACCTGTCCGCCCCCGAATGTATACTGCTGGTTCGCAGTAATATTCTGCCTGATTTCCGACTATGCCCGAACGGTTTTATACCATCTGTGTCAGTACTGAAGCGGCTGATTATACCAGTGCTACAGTCTCACGGCAGATTGCAAGCTCCTCATTTGTCGGGATAACTGCAACTTTCACTTTGGAATCTGGTGTGGAGATTACGATCTCCTCGCCACGATGTCCGTTTGCATCTTTGTCAAGTGTTACACCAAGGTATCCAAGATAGCTTACAACTTTCTCACGTACCGGGATTGCGTTCTCGCCGATACCTGCTGTGAAGACGATCGCGTCAACACCGTTCATTGCTGCAACATATCCGCCTACGAATTTAGCGATACCGTAGCAGAGAACGTCGATTGCGTTTGCTGCATCTTCGTTTCCACCCTCAGCTGCCTCGTTAAGGTCACGGAAGTCGCTGGAAAGTCCGCCGGAAAGTCCGAGAAGACCGGATTTCTTGTTGAGTACGTTCATAACGCCCTCGATATCAAGGTTCTCTTTCTTGGCGATGAACTCCATGATAGCCGGATCGATGTTACCGGAACGTGTTCCCATAACAACACCTTCAAGTGGTGTAAGACCCATTGTGGTATCTACACATTTACCGTTTACAACAGCGCTGATAGAGGATCCGTTTCCAAGGTGGCAAACGATAACTTTGGAGTTATCTTTGTCAAGGCCAAGGAACTCAACAGCTCTCTTGGATACAAAGCTGTGGGATGTTCCGTGGAAACCGTATCTTCTTACTTTATATTTCTTGTAGAAGTCAAGCGGAAGTCCGTAGAGATAAGCCTTAGCCGGCATTGTCTGATGGAAAGCGGTATCAAATACTGCTACCTGTGGTACACCTGGCATAAGGTCTGCACATACGCGGATACCGATCAGGTTTGCCGGGTTGTGAAGCGGTGCAAGATCGTTGCACTCTTCTACGGCTTTGATCATCTCATCTGTGATCACTGCGGAGGAAGCGAATTTCTCACCGCCGTGTACGACACGGTGTCCGATCGCGTTAACTTCTTTCAGGCTTCCGATTGCGCCTGTCTTGTCATTGGTAAGTGCATCCAGTACCATCTGGATTGCCTCTTTATGTGTTGGCATAGCTGCCTCTGTGATCTCCTTGTCACAGCCGGCTTTCTGGTATACCAGTCTTCCGTCGATACCGATTCTCTCGCAGAGACCTTTTGCAAGGACTGCCTCTGTATCGGAGTTGATTAACTGATATTTTAATGAAGAACTTCCACAGTTGATAACCAATACGTTCATGATATTTACTCTCCTGATTTTTTATAATATAAGGTTAGGGGCAAAAGGTGTTTTGCCCCTAACATGATATGTAAGGATGATAACCGGATTATTTATCCTCTGCCTGGCACTGTACTGCTGTGATCGCTACAACACCTACGATATCATCTGCAGAGCATCCACGGGACAGGTCGTTTACAGGTTTCGCGATACCCTGTGTAACAGGTCCGTATGCTTCTGCTTTACCAAGACGCTGAGCAAGCTTGTATCCGATGTTACCTGCATCAAGGTCTGGGAAGATAAGGACATTTGCTTTACCTGCTACTTCGCTTCCAGGTGCTTTGGATGCGCCTACGCTTGGAACGATAGCAGCGTCAAGCTGGAACTCTCCGTCAAGTTTAAGCTCCGGATGCTCTTCTTTGGCGATTCTGGTAGCCTCTACCATCTTATCTACGTCAGGATGTTTTGCACTTCCCTTGGTGGAGTGGGAAAGCATAGCTACCATCGGCTCCTCCTGAACAAGAAGCTTGAAGGACTCAGCGGAAGATGCTGCGATTGCGGAAAGTTCATCCGGAGTCGGGTTCTGGTTCAGACCGGAATCCGCAAATACGAATGCACCGTTTGCACCATACTCGCAATCCGGAACTACGATCAGGAAGAATGCGGATACAAGCTTGGTTCCCGGTTTTGTCTTCAGGATCTGAAGACATGGACGAAGTGTATCTGCTGTAGAGTGGCATGCACCGGATACCATACCGTCTGCATCACCCATTTTAACCATCATTACGCCATAGTATGGGTACTGAGTATGAAGGATCTCTTTTGCTTTCTCAGGTGTCATTCCTTTCTTGGCTCTCAGCTCTACGAATTTATCAATGTATGCCTGAGTTCTGTCAGATGTCTCCGGATCTACGATCTGTGCGCCGGAAATATCAAAGCCGCCTTCTGCTGCTTTCTTGTTGATCTCTTCCTCGTTACCGATAAGGATGATCTTGGCAACTCCCTCTTTCAGAATCTTGTCAGTTGCCTCAAGAGTTCTCATATCCTCTGTCTCTGGCAGTACAATTGTTTTTACGCTTTCTTTTGCTCTTTTTTTAAGCAGTTCAACAAATCCCATGATTAAATGGCTCCTTTCTTGATGTAACAAAAACGCTAGTGTCTGTTCGGGCACTACACTGTGTTTATTATACCTCCTTACACTTTGTATTTCAAGCTTTTCATTGTCAGAAAATGGATGTGCGGCGTATTTTTTGAGGTGCAATTTACGGGCTGACTGCGAAGTGGATTATGTATGACTTAACTTTTTGCAGTGCTTATGTTAGAATAGCTTCATTACGGAAAAACGCAGTGCCAGGCAGGTATATGCAGTCTGTCTCGTGGTAAGGCTCTGAGTAAAATTTAACTTTTCAGAAATGGCAGGTTTTTTATATGAAAGTTGTTGGAATTATTGCAGAATACAATCCTTTTCACAGGGGGCATGAATATCAGATCCGTTATGTCAGAGAAACTCTTGGTGCTGATTATGTGATCGTCGCCATGAGCGGAGATTTTGTGCAGAGAGGCGCACCTGCGCTTATGGAAAAATATCTCCGGGCGGAGATGGCTCTTCTTGGCGGTGCCGATCTTGTCCTGGAGCTTCCCATCCAGGTTTCCACTGCCAGTGCGGAGGGCTTTGCCGCAGGCGGCGTAAGTCTTCTGGATGGACTTGGGTGCGTAGATGAACTTTGTTTTGGAAGCGAATGCGGCGATACGGAGATCCTTATGGAAACAGCTCGTATTCTTGTTGCGGAACCGCCTGTATACAGAGATTTTCTTCAGAAAAACCTGCGTGACGGAATGAGTTTTCCTCTGGCAAGAAGCCGTGCGCTGACAAGTTATGTTGCAAAATCTGCCATCTCTGATGTGTCTTCCGGTGACGGACATTTTATTTTTCCGGAGCAGATGGATTCTATCCTTTCTTCGCCCAACAATATTCTTGGTATTGAATACTGCAAAGCCCTGCTGCGCCAGAACAGCTCCATCCGTCCCCATGCGCTTCTCCGAAAAGGAAGTGGGTATCACGATGCGGATCTCTCGGATGTTTCCGGAGATTTTTTCCCGTCTGCTTCCGGTATCCGGGAACTTCTTTCCGCCAAAAAGGACGCCATGGATTTTTCCCGTTTTATTCCGGCTGCGGCATTTCCGGTTTTTTCCTCTGCGCTTAAAAAGGGCTGCTGGCTTTCGGAAACAACTCTGGATCTTCCTCTGCACTATAAGCTTCTTCTGGAAACGGAAGAAACGCTACGTCAGTATCCGGATCTTTCCGATGCATTGATCCGCCGGATCTTAAAATACCGGAACCAGTATGAAAGTTTTTCCCAGTTTGCGGATCTTCTGAAAACCAGAGATATCACCCGCTCCGCCATCTGCCGTGGTCTTGTCCGGATCTTTCTTGATCTGAAAGAAAAAGCACCCGGACATATCCCCTATGCCCAGGTACTTGGTTTTTGCAAAAACAGTACGCCACTCCTTGGGCAGATCAAACGAAATGCTTCCATTCCTCTCCTGACCAAATCTGCCGATGCTTCTTCTGTTCTTGATAAAGACGGATTGGATATTTTCCAAAAAACCTGCAAAGCTTCCGGTCTTTATGAGATGCTTCTCTGCCGGAAAACAGGCCAGCCGTTTATCCATGAATTTCAGAAGTCACCGCGGATCATTTTGTAACGGTAATTCCGCTGTTCCCAATCGCTTCCACTGCTTCCCGGATCTTCTCCGGCGGAAGTACCAGAGCGAAACGTACGTAGCCTTCTCCGTGAGGACCGAAGCTTGCTCCCGGTGTTACGATGACGCCGGCTTTTTCCATCAGTTCCATACAAAATGCCATGCTGTCCGTGCGGCCACCCGGGATCTTTGCCCAGACGAACATGGTACCTTTTCCATTTGGAAGTTCCCAGCCAATGTCGCGAAGTCCCTGGCAGAGGGCATCTCTTCTCTCCTCGTACATCTGACACTGTTCTTTTACGCTGTCCAGCGGTCCCTCAAGTGCTGCAACAGCGGCTTTCTGAAGTGGCAGGAACATGCCGAAATCAATCTGGCTTCTCAGCTTGCGAAGTGCTGCGATCACGTCCGGCCGACCTACCAGAAAGCTGAGCCTTGCACCGGTAACATTGAAGGATTTGGAAAGGCTGAAGAACTCCACTCCGATCTCTTTTGCCCCTGGTGTTGCAAGGAAGCTTCCTCCAAATGCTCCGTCAAAGATAATATCGCTGTATGC
This sequence comes from Blautia sp. MCC283, assembly GCF_018785565.1. Taxonomy (NCBI): domain Bacteria; kingdom Bacillati; phylum Bacillota; class Clostridia; order Lachnospirales; family Lachnospiraceae; genus Blautia; species Blautia sp. MCC283. The sequence goes on from NZ_WQQB01000028.1 coordinate 211,551, forward strand.
ATTATCATGAATAATGAGAATATCATATTTTTTCGCAAATTCCACGATTTCTTCGTAAAGTCCTGGTGTGGCTATACTTCCTACCGGATTGGACGGAAGGGATACCACCATGTATTTGGCCTTTTTTGCCACTTCTTCCGGGATTCCCTTTACATAGGGGAGAAAGTCATGTTCCGCAACCAGTGGATAGTAGTAAGGAACCGCTCCGGCCATCAGGCTTCCTGCTGCAAATACCGGATAGCACGGGTCCGGAAGAAGGACGGTATCTCCTTCGTCACAGAGGGCCATGCCGAGATGTCCCATTCCTTCCTGGCTTCCATAAACGGTCATTACCATATCCGGTGTCAGTTCCACATCAAAACGTTTTTTATAATAAGTACAGACTGCTTCCAGAAGCTCCGGCAGATCCCGGAGGCTGTACTTCCAGTTGTTGTCATCCATGGCCGCTTCCGCTACGGCTTTTTTGATGTATTCCGGAGTTTTAAAATCCGGGGTTCCCACACTCATGTTATAGATCTTCATGCCCTGGGCTTCCAGCTCCATGCGCCGGTTGTTCAGAGCAGCAAAAATTTCATCCCCAAATCGGTCCAGTCTTTTTGAAAACTGCATATCATTCGTCCCTCTTCCATAATAAAGTTAATCGGATATTCGCAATCCGCTTCGCTACTTGCTCATAAATAAAATCACAAAGCGATTTCATTTATTTTACCACGGTAACGTGATATACTCAAGAATTTTCCACAAAAAAAGAACCACCACCTGTTTCAGATAGTGATGGCTCTTCTACTTATCATTCATTATTCCGACAAAAGAATACGGTCATTATCCAAGGCCTTGCCGGCTCCTGTCTTAAACTTCTCAAGAAGACCGTCCACAGTCATGTTCTTTTTCTCTTCTCCTCCGATATCCAGTACGATATTACCGGAATCCATCATCAAAATACGGTTTCCAAGATCAATTGCTGACTGCATATTGTGTGTGATCATCAGACAGGTCAGCTGATGTTCTTCCACGATCCGTTTTGTGAGATTCAGGACTTTCTCTGCAGTTCCCGGGTCAAGTGCTGCAGTATGCTCATCCAGAAGAAGCAGTTTCGGCGGGTTCATGGTCGCCATCAGAAGTGTCAAGGCCTGTCTCTGCCCACCGGAAAGAAGTCCTACCGGATGACTCATCCGCTCTTCCAGGCCGATGTCCAGTTTCTTCAGTTCCTCACGAAAACGTTCTTTTTCCTGCCGGGTTGTGTGGGAAAGCCATCCGCCCTTCCCGGCTGCAAGCGCAAGATTCTCTTCGATCGTCATACCCGGAGCAGTTCCGCGCATCGGGTCCTGATAAAGACGGCCGATTTCTTTTGCACGTGCGTGCTGCGGCATAAATGTGATATCCCTGCCGTCCAGCTCGATAGAGCCTGCATCTGTAAGGAAATCACCGCAGATTGCGTTGAAAAGTGTTGATTTTCCCGCACCATTGGAACCGATGATCGTAGCAAAGTCGCCTTTTTTCAGTTCCAGGGAAAGATCTTCGATTGCCTTTTTTTCGTTTACGGTTCCCGGATTAAATGTTTTTGAAATATGGCTGATTTTTAACATGGATCATCTGCCTCCTTTTGTATGAGTCATTCTTCTTCGGATCTGCGGCCACTGTTTCTTAAGATATGGACCGGAAATTGCAAGAACAACGATCACAGAAGATACCAGTTTCAGCATAAACGCCGGCATATTGAAACGAAGTGCAATGGTGTACACAAGGCGGAAGATAAAGGAACCAAGCACCATTCCTACCGCCCTTACAAAAATTCCTCCATGACCAAGAAGAGTACCTCCGATCAGCAGAGATGCCAGTGCGATGGTGACCATACCCTGTCCGATGTTGATATCTACGGATTTCTGTGACTGGGACAGAAGGCATCCGGAAAGTGCGGTAAATGCATTTGCCACACAAAGGCCGATCACAGTTGTAAAGACCGGATTGATGGAGGAAGATTTTACCATATCGGAATTATTTCCGGTTGCCCGGATTGCAAGACCAAGTCTTGTTCTCAGGAAAAATACCAGAAATACGATCACAAGGATCACTGCGATGGCTGCAATGATAATATCTTCTCTGCCTTTTAAAGGTGTACCTGCAAGTGCATCCTTCATCATGGTAAATACCGTGGTTGTCCGGTTCATATTAATGAGAGAAGAGCCTCCCATGACCGCAATATTTACGGAATATAAGGCCGTATTTACAATGATACCTGCAAGCAGGCTGTCTACTCCCAGCTTTGTCTGCAAGATGGCAGTTACAAATCCCGACGTAACACCTGCTGCCATAGCTGCCACTATGGACAGAAACGGATGTCCGCTTACAGCTACTACGGCTCCTACAGCGGCTCCAAAAGTAAAGCAGCCATCTGTAGAAAGGTCGCAGACATTCAGCATAGAATAACTAAGAAACAGAGCAAGAACTGTCAGGGAACAGATCAGTCCAAGCTTCAGAGCAGTCTCCCCGAGGGAGAACATAGTTGCAATCGTCACAGTGATTTCCTCCAATTGGATTTATTTCATAACTGTTCTACAAGGTGAACGGTTATTTATTTTGCGTCTACTTCATCGAAGCTCTCTGCGGTTGTGATCTCATTTACCTGTGTGCAGAGCGGCTCAAATGCTTTCTTTACGGTATCAAAATCAAGACCAAGTTCTTTGCAGGTTTCTGTATTAACTGTTGCAGTACCATTATCAAATGTTTCCACAGCGGTTTTGGCCGGATCTGCGTTATCTACCAGGATATCTGCGATCATATCGGCTGTTTTCTGTCCAAGATTTGCATAATCAACACCATATCCTACAAAAGCACCATTTAATGCAAAGGAGTCAGCACCTGTGTAGTGAGGGATTCCTGCGTCAATAAATTTCTCATAAATAGAAAGCTCTGCTGTCATGATGGTATTGTCTGTAGGTGTAAATACGGCATCCACACCATCTGCGATCAGTGCATCTGCCGCAAGCTGGACTTCATCGGTAGTCGTTCCGGTACGTTCTACATATTCGATTCCCTGCTCATCCAGGTAATCTTTTGCTTCCTGGATCGCTGTTGTGGAGGAGTCCTGTCCTACATCATAAAGAAGACCGATTTTCTTTACATCCGGATTCTGTGCCTGGATCAGTTTCATGATAGAAGAAGTATCCAGATAATCACTGGTTCCTGTAATATTTGCTCCAGGAGCATCCAGAGAATCTACAAGGCCGGAGCCAACCGGATCGGATACTGCGGAGAAAACAACCGGTGTATCACTTCCCTCTGTAGCAGACTGCATACGCATTGCCACCGGTGTAGCCACACCTACCATCAGGTCAACGTTATCTGCCTGGAAATCGGAAATGATCTGTTCCATAACACTGGCATCTGCATTGCAGTTATCATAGGATACATCAAATGTGATACCTTTTTCTTTGCCGATCTCTTCCAGACGGGACTGGATATTATCTACAATCTGGTTCAGAGAAGCATCGTCTACATAATTGCAGATACCTACTTTAAAATCCTCTGCCATAACCGGGCTGGCCATCATCATACTTGTTGCTGCTACTGCTGCTGCGATTACTAACATTCTTTTTTTCATAATTTTGTTCTCCCTTCTTATTTCCGCTTATGATTACTTTTTGTACACCCTGCGGTCTGCTTTTCCGGAACAACTTTTATGCAACAGAATTTCTTTTTCCTGTAACACAAAAACCGTCTCAAGCTTATATTATGCTTGAGACGGTAATAAAAGTTCTTTATTATCGCGGTACCACTCAAATTGACGAATCGTCCACTTTCCGGTGTACTAACATACACTCCTCATTGATAACGGGTTCGGTTCCCGTCGGCGCCTACTGTACAGATAAATAGTTCGGGCCGCCCTCGAAAGTCCATTCAACATCTGGTTCCCTGCGGATTCCCACCATCACCGCTCTCTGCGAAGCTTCCTGAAATGTTTACTTCTCTTTCTCACTGGTTTGTTTTTTAAGTTGTGTTTACTTTAGCACATCAACGTGAGTCTGTCAACCCCGAAATGAAATTAATTTCAGAAATTCTGTGCATCGCGAAACGTGTTGCCGGTCATAAAGTAAACAGTACCTTAGTTCTTAAAGCTGTGGATCGGTGCCGGGATTCTTCCACCTCTCTGTACAAACGCATCGCAGGAGAAGGAATTTACCGGCATGATCGGTGCATAGCCAAGAAGTCCGCCAAACTCAACAGTTTCGCCTACGCCTTTGCCAATTACCGGGATCAGACGTACTGCAGTTGTCTTCTGGTTTACCATACCGATGGCAGACTCATCTGCAATGATACCTGCCAGTGTGGTAGCTTTGGTATCTCCCGGAACTGCGATCATATCCAGGCCGACCGAGCATACGCAGGTCATGGCTTCCAGTTTTTCAAGAGTAAGAGCTCCTTCGTTTACCGCATCGATCATTCCCTGATCCTCACTGACCGGAATAAAGGCACCGCTTAAGCCTCCTACAGCTGCTGCTGCCATAACACCGCCTTTTTTCACCTGGTCATTAAGAAGGGCAAGTGCTGCAGTTGTTCCCGGTGCGCCGGCTCTCTCAAGACCGATCTCCTCCAGGATCTCCGCTACGGAATCACCGATGGCCGGTGTCGGTGCAAGAGAAAGATCCACAATACCAAACGGCACATCCAGACGTCTGGATGCCTCACGTGCAACCAGCTGTCCAACTCGTGTTACCTTAAATGCGGTACGTTTGATCATCTCGCAAAGTGTTCCGAAATCCTCTCCACGAACCTGCTCCAGGGCTTTTTTTACAACGCCAGGGCCGCTGACACCTACATTGATGATGCAGTCTGCCTCTGTAACACCGTGGAAAGCGCCTGCCATAAACGGGTTGTCATCCGGTGCGTTGCAGAACACTACAAGTTTGGCACAGCCAAGGGAATCCTGCTCTTTGGTTGCCTCTGCGGTTGCAAGGACGATCTCGCCCATCAGTTTTACGGCATCCATGTTAATACCGGTCTTGGTGGAACCAACGTTTACAGAACTGCAGACACGCTCTGTCTCTGCCATTGCCTGCGGGATGGAGCGGATGAGAAGTTCCTCTGCCGGAGTCATTCCCTTGCTTACCAGTGCGGAATATCCGCCGATAAAGTTCACTCCAACTTCCTTGGCACATTTATCCAGTGTTCTTGCGATGGTCACAAAATCTTCCGGTTTCTTACATGCGGCTCCACCAACCAGAGCGATCGGTGTTACGGAAATTCGTTTATTTACAACCGGGATCCCGTACTCGGTTGCAATCTCATCACCGGTAGCTACCAGGTTTCTGGCTTTTGTGGTGATCTTCTCATATATTTTCTGATTCAGTGCATCCAGGTCAGGATCGATACAGTCTAAAAGGCTGATACCCATGGTAATGGTACGCACATCCAGATTCTCCTGTTCGATCATTTTATTTGTCTCGTTTACCTCAAAAATATTGATCATTTTATTTTCTCCCTGATGATTGATGGTCAAGCGGATATTCGCAATCCGCTTCGCTACTTGCTCATAGCCCATAAACTGCTTCACAGTTTATAGGTTAAATAACGGTATACCGTTATTTTATTATACTCGATGCATCATGTTAAAAATATCTTCATGCTGGCAGTGGATCACAACGCCGATCTCTTTGCCAAGATTTTCCAGCTCTTTTGCAAGTGTGCCGCCATCTTTTTCACATTTTGCTGTGTCTGCGATCATCATCATGTTGAAGTACCCCTGAACGATGGTCTGAGAAATATCCAGAATGTTAACCTGATTCTCTGCAAGGTATGTACAAACCTTTGCGATAATTCCTACTGTGTCATTTCCTACTACTGTGATAATTGTCTTCTTCATCGTTTTTTCCTTTCTACACTGTGATTATTTCTGATATGTGATCCCTCTTCGCTACCTGGATCTTAAAATCCCTGGAACGATACGGGTTGTCACCAAGCGTTACCTCCGAGCAAACAGTCTCATAGGCAAGTTCTTCGTAGTTGTTTTCCCGGCTTAAATGGCCGAGAAAAACAGCTTTCAGATTATCATGGAGAATCCGGCAAAGCAGGCGGCCTGCATTCTCGTTGGAAAGATGGCCTCTGTCTCCCAGGATTCTCTGTTTCAGATAATAAGGGTATTTTCCAACCTGGAGCATACGGATATCATGGTTGGCTTCCAGAAGCACCGCATCCAGATTCTCCAGATTTTTTACAATGTAATCATTATATTTTCCAAGATCTGTGGCAATTCCCACCGAATGTTCTCCGCATTCCAGGCGGTAACCTACCGGCTGTGCCGCATCATGGGAAATGGTAAAAGGATTTACTGTCAGGTCTTTGATCTCAAAAGGTTCGTCTTCCCGGATCTCGTGGATCAGTCCCTCCGGCATTTTTCCAAGGGATTTCATCCGAAGCATGGCATCTGCAGTCCCGCCTGTGGCGTAAATGGGAATTCCGTATTTTCTGGAGATCACTCCCAGGCCCTTGATATGGTCGGAATGTTCATGGGTGATCAGGATTCCGTCCACATCTTTTCCGGTAAGGTCAAGGGTATTCAGGCCTTTCTCGATATTTTTCCCGCTGATTCCCACATCTACCAGGACATGTGCCTCCTCAGAGCCCACATAGATACAGTTGCCACTGCTTCCGCTGGCAATACTACAAAGTCTCATTTCTCTCTATCCCTTCTCTGATCTGTCTCCGGGTATCTGAAAGATCTCCGTTGTTTTCGATCACATAATCCGTGTGTTCTCTGAAAACCTGATCAGATACCTGGTTTCGGATAATGCCAAGAGATTTCTCTCTGGAATAGCCGCGGCTTTCCATCAGGCGCTGGATCCGGATCTCTTCTTCTGTATACACATACCAGACTTCATCACAGAATTCTTGATAATTTTCTTCCAGAAAAAGAGCAGCCTCCACAACGCAGATTCCTCTTCCCGCTTCCTTCTGTTCTCCAAGAAGACGGAGGATTCTCTGTTTTACGGCCGGATGAATGATCCCGTTTAATTTCAAAAGCATATCCTTATCTGTGAATACTACATCAGAAATCCTTCTCCGGTCAATAGTTTTATCTTTTTTTATGATTTCTTTTCCAAACAATGCGATCACCGCATCGTAACATTCTTCTCCCGGTTCCATCAAAATATGGCCAAGCTGGTCTGCCTGAATCACATATGCCTGAAACTCTTCTTCCAGGATTCCAAGTACTGTACTTTTTCCGGCGCCTACTCCGCCGGTTACTCCGATCACTCTCATTTATTTCGCCTCATACCAGCTGTCGCCCTGGTGCATATCCACTTCAAGTTCCACTGCAAGATCTGCGGCTCCCTTCATCTCTTCTTCCAGAATGCGGGAAACGATCTCGATTTCTTCCTTCTTTGTCTCGATCAAAAGCTCATCGTGTACCTGAAGCACCAGTCTTGAGTGCAGGCCTTCTTTTTTCATCCGTTCATAAACATGGTTCATGGCGATTTTGATGATGTCCGCCGCAGTACCCTGGATCGGGGAATTCATGGCCACACGTTCTCCGAAAGAACGCTGCATGAAATTGCTGGATTTCAGTTCCGGCACAGGTCTTCGTCTGCCAAACATGGTAGTCACATAACCATGTTCCCTGCCTTCTTTTACCAGGCCATCCAGAAATCCCTTGATCTTCGGATAGGTTTCAAAATATTTTTCGATGTAGGCAGCTGCCTCTTTTCTGGTAATACTTAAATCCTGGCTCAATCCAAAGGAACTGATGCCGTAAACAATTCCAAAGTTTACCGCCTTGGCATTTCGTCTCTGAAGAGGTGTCACCTCGTCCAGCGGTACATGGAACACCTGGGATGCGGTAAGGCGGTGGATATCCTCTGCCTCACGGTAAGCCTGGATCAGTTTTTCATCGCCGGACATATGGGCCAGTACACGAAGTTCAATCTGAGAATAATCCGCATCCAGAAATACAAATCCTTCCTCCGGCACAAAAACCTTGCGGATCAGCCTTCCCAGTTCCATACGTACCGGAATGTTCTGAAGATTTGGGTCCGTGCTGCTGATACGTCCGGTTGCCGTGATTGTCTGATTGAAAGTGGAGTGAATTCGTCCGTCTTTTCCGATCACATTTCCAAGACCATCTGCATAAGTGGATTTCAGCTTGGTCAGCTGACGGTACTCCAGAATATCTTTTACAATAGCATGATCCGCTGCCAGTTTATCCAGGATATCCGCTGCGGTGGAGTAACCCGTCTTGGTTTTCTTTCCACCGGGAAGTCCCAGTTTTTCAAAAAGAATCACACCCAGCTGTTTCGGGGAATTGATGTTAAATTCCTCCCCTGCTTCCTGCCAGATGGTTTTTTCCAGCTCCTGGATGCGGACTTTCAGCTTTTCGCCATAACTTTTAAGTTCTTCACCTTTAACGGAAATTCCCCATTTTTCCATGGAATCCAGAGTAAAGACAAGAGGAAGCTCGATCTCATCGTAAACTTTACGCATGCCTGTTTCGTCCAGTTTTTCAAGAAGAACGCCACGGGCCATACATGGAACAAAGGCCTGATAACAGGCATAATTTCCAAGGCATTCCATTTCTTCTTCCCAGGCTTTTTTCAGGGAAGTTTTTCCAAGAAGATCTTCTTTTGCCGGGAGCATCATGCCATCCAGATATTCTCTGGCAATATCGTCATAGGTATAGGAAGATTTCAGCGGATTCAGAAGGTACGCCGCAACCCCTGTGTCAAAAACTTTTTCCGGTTCTTCCAGCGGAACATGTTTGAGAACTGCCTTGATGTCCATGGCACAGAGCACTGTACTATCCGCCAGGGCTTTCAGCTTTCCACAAAGGTAATCCCCGGTAAGAAGTCCTCCCACCGGAATCTGATAGATTTCTTTTTCATCCAGGACCAGTCCTACGGCATACACCTGATCCGGGTCTGCAAGAACGGAAATACCCACCTGCTCTTTCCTCGCTGCTTTTTCAAACAGGGCCTCCACCCCGGAAAGATCATTACAGGTAAAAAATTCCAGTTCCATGGAGGAATCTGCTGCCGTAACCGGATCAAAACGGTTCAGCATGTTTTTAAATTCCAGTCGTTTGCACAGTTCATAGGCTTCCGGAGTATAGGGATTCTCCACTTTCGCCTTTTCGTAGGAAAATTCCAGCGGACTGTCTGTATTGATGGTCGCAAGTTCTTTGGAAAGCTGTGCCATATCGTAATGTTCACGGAGAGATTCTTTCGCCTTGTTGGGCTTCACTTCTTCCAGATGCTCATGGGCATTCTCAATGGAACCGAACTGCACGATCATCTTGGTTGCGGTTTTTTCTCCAACGCCTGGAATTCCCGGAATATTATCGGAACTGTCACCCATCAGAGCTTTCAGTTCTATGATCTGCGGCGGCGTTACCTGATATTTTTCGAGCACTTCCGCAGTATGATAATTCTCAATGGTAGTCTTGCCCCGGACGGTCTTCGGAAGTCGAATCAGAACCTTATCCGTGGCAAGCTGAAGAAGATCCCGGTCTCCGGAAAGAATGGTGACATCCATGCCTTTCGCTTCACTTCTTCTTGCAACTGTGCCAAGAAGGTCATCTGCCTCATATCCTTCCAACGACATGATGTTGATCCCCATGGCAGCAAGCATCTCTTTGATCAGCGGAACCTGTTCCCGAAGTTCCTCCGGCATGGGTTTTCGGGTTCCTTTATAAGCTTCGTAACGCTTATGCCGGAACGTAGGTGCACTCAGGTCAAAGGCAACGGTAAGGTACTCCGGCTTCTCTTCTTCCATAATTCTGAACATAATATTCAGAAATCCATATACTGCTCCTGTATGGCGTCCCTCTGCATTGGTAAGATCCGGCAGGCCATAAAATGCCCTGTTTAAAATACTATGTCCATCGATCAGTAATATTTTTTCACTCAAAATTAAATTCCCTCCTTCAGTTCCAGGATCACAAAAAAGAGAAAAACCACCAGTACAGCAATCAATGCACAAAACGCAATCGCCACAACTGCTCTGTGGAATTTCTTTCTGCGGATATATCTTCTTGACTTCCGGATATCTTCTTCCAGAAGTTCTTTAAAATCCAAAACCGTATCCTCCTGTTTCTCATCCAGCTGCTGCATGGCTTTATGCACAATAAAATACGTAGCAAGCTCGTCGTAACAGGAAGAACAATTCTCAATATGCTCCAGAAAATCCTCCAGATCATTCAATGGCAACGTATGATTGATGTATTTATTCACCATTCCCTCTGCAATACGACAATTCATAAATTCCTCTCTTTCAGAACAACGGACATCGATCTTCCGTTTCTCTCAATTACGTAAAGCAGATATTCCTATTCCACTTTACTGCATGTTCATGAACGCAATATTCAGCACTTTGCGTTCAAACGTTTCCCAGAATGTTATCATTATAGCTAATTAAACAGTGAATGACAAGGGCAGTTTCCTGTGATATACTTGAGATATCCCGGTCAGAAAACAAGAACACCGACCGAATATGCAAATCCAGCAAGGAGGACCATCACTATGAAATCTATTGCAATCGTTACAGACAGCAACTGCGGTATATCTCCATCCCAGGCAAAAGACCTTGGCATCTACATGCTTCCAATGCCATTTTTTATAGATGAAAAAGAATATCTTGAAGATATCGACATGAACCAGGCCGAGTTCTTCCAGTATCTTGAGCAGCACCCCGAATGTCACGTATCCACCTCGCAGCCCACTCCTGAATCCGTAACTACACTGTGGGACAGCCTGCTCAAAGACTATGACGAGATCGTACATATTCCCATGTCCAGCGGTCTCTCCAGTTCCATGCAGACCGCCCGCATGCTGGCGGAGGACTATGATGGCCATGTACGCGTTGTAAACAACCAGAGAATCTCCGGAACCTTACGCTATTCCGCCATAGAAGCCATCCAGCAGGCCAAAAACGGCCTCTCTGCCGATGAAATCGGAACCTGGCTGGAAGAAACCCGCTTCGATTCCAGCATCTACATCACCGTGGCAACTCTGAAATACCTGAAACAGGGCGGACGCATCACCCCTGCTGCTGCAGCTATCGGAACCCTGCTCCGCCTGAAACCGGTTCTTCAGATCCAGGGCGAAAAACTGGACGCCTTCTCCAAAGCCCGCACCATGAACCAGGCCAAAAGCACCATGACCAAAGCCATCAAAGATGATATCGCAAACCGCTTCGGAGAAAAGATCAACCTGGATGTCATCCACTCCCACAACCTGGAAGCAGCCCAGGAATTCCGAAAAGAAGTTCTCGCCACCTTCCCGGACATCGGTGAGATCAATATCTTCCCTCTGTCATTAAGCGTCTCCTGCCACATCGGCCCGGGAAGCCTGGCTCTCACCTGTTCTAAGGTACATCCGGAAATCTGGTAAACAATCTGAACAATTTATATTTTTACAGCAAAAGCGGAGCCCCAGGGCCCCGCTTTCTTCTTACTGTCTTGTTTCATTTTCCTGAATTTCTTCAATCTCATCCGGTTTTTCATTCAGAATCTTCATAAACTCCTCACCGGTAATTGTCTCATGCTCATACAGATACTTGGCAATCTCATGAAGCTTTCCTATATTATCCGTCAGGATCTTCGTAGCCTTCTCATGCTCCCGTCTTACAAGCTCCACAACCTTCTTATCCAGAAGTGTCTGCGTCTCAAAAGAACAGGTAAGACTTGCATCTCCGCCAAGATACTGATTGCTCACATTCTCCATGGCAACCATATCAAAATCATCGCTCATACCATATCGGCTGATCATCGCTCTGGCAATCTTGGTCGCCTGCTCAATATCATTGGATGCACCAGTGGTAATGGAATGGAAAATCAACTCCTCTGCTGCACGGCCACCTGTAAAAGTAGCGATCTTATTCTCAAGTTCTTCCTTGGACATCAGGAAATGTTCCTGCTCATCTACCTGCATGGTATAACCCAGCGCACCGGAAGTACGCGGAATGATCGTAATCTTATGGACCGGTGCAGAATCTGTCTGCTTGGCAGCAACCAGTGCATGTCCAACCTCATGATAGGAAACGATCAGTTTCTCCTTGTTGGAAAGCACACGGTTCTTCTTCTGATATCCGGCAATAACAACTTCAATACTTTCTTCAAAATCCGCCTGTGTGGCAAATTTCCGTCCGTCACGGACTGCACGGAGAGCCGCCTCATTGACAATGTTGGCAAGCTCCGCACCGGAAGCACCAACTGCAGCCTTGGCGATCTCGTCAAAACGAACACTGTCTGCAATCTTGATCTTCTTGGCATGAACTTTCAGGATTTCCTCACGTCCCTGCAGATCCGGAAGCTCAACCGGGATTCTTCTGTCAAAACGTCCCGGTCGAAGAAGTGCCGGGTCAAGGGAATCCGGTCTGTTGGTAGCCGCCAGGATCACAACACCCTTGGAGCCGTCAAAACCGTCCATCTCTGTCAGAAGCTGGTTCAGTGTCTGCTCACGCTCATCGTTTCCGCCGCCCATTCCGGAGCCGTCACGTTTCTTACCGATGGTATCAATCTCATCAATAAATACAATACATGGTGCTTTCTCATTGGCCTGTTTAAAAAGATCACGAACCTTGGCAGCACCCATACCAACAAACATCTCCACAAATTCCGAACCGGAAATGGAGAAAAACGGAACCTCTGCCTCACCGGCAACTGCCTTGGCAAGAAGAGTTTTACCGGTTCCAGGAGGGCCTACAAGCAGGGCACCTTTTGGCATGGAAGCACCGATCTCTTTGTATTTCGCCGGGTTATGGAGGAAATCCACAATCTCCGTCAGAAGCTCCTTGGCTTCATCCTCGCCTGCCACGTCTGTAAATTTAATTCCTGTGGAGGACTTTACATAAACCTTGGCATTACTTTTACCAAAGGACATCATGCCTCCAGGGCCACCATTGCCCATGGAACTCATCATCTTCTTGCTGAGCCAGCGTCCCAGCAGAACAAAAATGGCAATCGGAAATACATATCCCAGGATCAGGGACAAAAGCAGGGACTGTCTCTGAGGTGCAGTACCCTCAATGCTTACACCTGCATCATAAAGATGGGATACAAGATCCTGATCATCTACCGATACGGTCTTACAGTAGACATCATTCCCGTCTACTTTCATTGTGTAATAAATATAATCAGAATCAATGGTTGCCTCATATACTTTTCCTCTGTCTACGGCTTTCAGGAAGGTGGTGTAATCGGTTTCCTTTACACTTCTCTCAGAAAGGGCAGGAAGAGCAAAAACATTCAGCAGAATAATAATTACGACCGCGATGATGTAATATACATACAACGGCCGCTTCTCTGGTTTTTTGGAATTCAGATTCATGCAGTCTCCTCCGTTATCTTATAGTATATTGCTATATCCACAGTGCTATATCAGGTGGTACAGCCTTGTAGCACACTCTACCACTTTTTTCAGTCAATTTCAAGGAGCCAGCATCCGATTTCATAAACTTTTTAGAATTGAAAATATTTCCAAATAATCCCTTTATTCTGAAAAAATCCTTGCAAACCAACTGGTGCTGTGCTATTATAATAAACGGTTATGCCGCTGTGGCGGAATTGGCAGACGCACTTGACTCAAAATCAAGCGGAGCAATCCGTGCCGGTTCGAGTCCGGCCAGCGGCATTCGCATAAAAGACCTGACGGAGAGATCTGTCAGGTCTTTATTATATGATACAAAAAAATCACGAAAGGAACAAAAAATGGAAAAAGACAAAAGCTTTTTAGGAACCAAGCCTGTCGGAAAGCTGCTTCTGCAGCTTGCACTTCCCACAGTTGCTGCACAGCTCATCAATATGCTCTACAATATCGTCGATCGTATCTATATTGGTCATATTCCCGGAGAGGGTGCTCTTGCCCTTACCGGTGTAGGTGTCTGTATGCCGCTTATTATGGTCGTATCTGCCTTTGCTGCTCTTGTCGGAAACGGAGGTGCTCCCAGAGCCAGCATCTTTATGGGTAAAAATGACACCTCAAAAGCCGAACAGACTCTCGGAAACTGCTTCACCATGCAGATCATCATCTCCCTGATCTTGACTGTTATCCTGTTTCTCGGAAACCGCAGCTTTCTCCTTGCATTCGGCGCCAGCGCAAACACCATCGACTATGCAGTGGGTTACATGAATATCTATGCAGTAGGAACTATCTTTGTACAGCTGACTCTTGGCATGAATAATTTCATCACAGCCCAGGGATTCGCAAAAACAGGAATGCTCTCCGTACTGATCGGTGCAGTCTCCAATATTATTCTGGATCCAGTTTTTATTTTCGGATTCCACATGGGTGTCCGGGGCGCTGCTCTGGCAACGGTGATCTCCCAGGCATTTTCCTGCATCTGGGTCCTCTCATTCCTCTTTGGAAAAAAGACCTTCCTGAAGCTTCGGAAAAGCACCATGAAACTGAAAGCCGATATCATTCTGCCCTGTATGGCTCTTGGCTCTTCTCTCTTTGTCATGCAGCTCAGTGAAAGCATTATCTCTGTCTGCTACAACTCCTCACTCTTAAAATACGGCGGGGATGTTGCCGTAGGAGCCATGACCATCCTCACCAGCGTCATGCAGTTTGCCATGCTTCCTCTTCAGGGACTTGGTCAGGGTGCACAGCCTATCATCAGCTACAACTATGGTGCACGTAACGAAAAGCGTGTACGTTCTACATTTAAGCTTCTTGTAAAAACAAGTGTTTCTTATTCCGTGATCCTGTGGCTGATCATTATGATCTTCCCGCAGATCTTTGCCGGAATGTTTACTTCGGACAGTACATTACTTGCTTTCACAAAGACAGCTCTCCGGATCTATATGGCAGTTGTGTTTATCTTTGGTATCCAGATTGCCTGCCAGATGACCTTTATCTCCCTTGGCAGAGCCAAGGATTCCATCATTGTGGCTATTGTCCGGAAATTTGTCCTGGTCATCCCGCTGATCTATATCCTGCCCAATATTTTTCGTGCTGATCAAACAAATGCAGTTTATATGGCTGAGCCGGTTGCAGATATCCTGGCTGTTACCTTCACTGCCATCCTGTTTTTCTTTGAGTTTAAAAAAGCTCTGGCAGAAATTTCCGGCAGCCAAAAATAACAAAATCCTGTTGATCAAAAAAGCCTTCCAGCATGATTATCCACATGCATGGAAGGCCTTTTTTCACAGCTTAAGACGGATATTCACAATCCGTATCCGGGTCAAGCGGATATTCGCAATCCGCTTCGCTCCTTACTTGATTTGGTTAATCTATCTTTTATTTCAGTTCGTCTTCATCCTGAAGAAGTTTTTCAAAAACAGGGAAGCAGTCAAATGTTGCAAAATAATCTCTTGGTGTCTCGGCACGGCGGATCATCTCAAAGCTGCCATCCTCATGAAGAAGGATCTCTGCAGATTTCAGTTTACCATTGTAGTTATAGCCCATTGCAAAACCATGAGCGCCTGCATCGTGGATCACAAGGAGATCTCCCATGTCGATCTTCGGAAGCATACGGTCAATGGCAAATTTATCATTGTTCTCACAAAGGGAACCTGTCACATCATATTTATGGTCACATGGCTCGTTCTCTTTTCCCATAACGGTAATGTGATGGTAAGCACCATACATAGCCGGACGCATCAGGTTTACCGCACAGGCATCTACACCGATGTACTCCTTATGTGTATGTTTTTCGTGGATGGCTTTTGTAACAAGACAGCCATACGGTCCCATCATGAAACGGCCAAGCTCTGTGTAGATCGCAACATCACCCATTCCTTCCGGAACAAGAACTTCCTCGTAAACCTTGCGGACACCCTCACCGATCACGCGGATGTCATTTGGCTCCTGATCCGGTTTGTAAGGAATTCCGATACCGCCTGAAAGGTTGATAAATTTAATATGTGCGCCAGTCTCTTTCTGAAGCTTTACGGCAAGCTCAAACATAACTTTTGCAAGCATCGGATAGTAGTCGTTGGTTACGGTGTTGCTGGCAAGGAATGCATGGATTCCAAATTCTTTGGCACCTTTGGATTTCAGGATGCGGAATGCATCAAAAATCTGCTCGGTAGTCATTCCGTATTTTGCATCTCCAGGATTATCCATGATACCGTTGCTGATCTTGAATACTCCGCCTGGATTATAACGGCAGCTGATCACTTCCGGAATTCTTCCGAGAGCTCTCTCTACGCTCTCAATATGTGTGATATCATCAAGATTGATGATTCCACCGATCTCATCTGCATATTTGAACTCTTTCTCCGGTGTATCGTTGGAGGAGAACATGATATCGCCCTTCTTGCAGCCCACTGCTTTTGCCATCATAAGCTCTGTGGCGGAGGAGCAGTCACAGCCGCAGCCATACTCCTGAAGAATGTTGATCAGATAAGGGTTCGGTGTTGCTTTTACTGCAAAAAATTCCTTGAATCCTTTGTTCCAGGCGAAAGCCTCTTTCAGGGCTTTTGCATTCTCACGGATTCCCTTCTCATCATAAAGATGGAAAGGTGTCGGATATTTTTCGGTAATCTCGTTGAGTTTCTCAAGTGTCACAAATGGTACTTTTTTCATAATAACTGTATCTCCTGTTTTCCGACCGCTGTTCCTTAAGAACCCCCGGTCTTATTCTGCCTCGATCACGTGCATCATATTTGTCACTGCACCATGACCGTTTGTCATGTTGGTCGCAGGGTCTCCTGCTGTAAATACAACAAGGTCTCCTTTATGGATCAGATGACGGCTGCGGACAACATTCATAGCCTGAGACATGATATGGTCCGTGGTATCTCTCTGATATCCTTTCAGAGGTGTTACACCCCAGATCAGCTGAAGTTTGTGCTGGATGGTTGAGTTCGGTGTAATGGCATAGATCGGAACCTTCGGGCGGAAATTGGAAATCAGTCTGGCTGTATTTCCACTCATGGTCGGTGTCACGATAGCATTTGCCTTCAGATTCTTCGCAGTGCGGACTGTTGCAAGTGCAACTGCGCTGGAGATCTTCTCTCTTCCATCCATGGAGCGGTGCTCAATAAATACCTTATAATCCAGATGCGGCTCTGTCATCTCTGCGATCTCTGCCATCATCTGAAGGGCATCAACCGGATATTTACCAGCTGCTGTCTCACCGGAAAGCATGATCGCATCGGTTCCATCGTAGATCGCATTGGCAACGTCCGCTACCTCCGCACGTGTCGGACGCGGATTACGGATCATGGAATCCAGCATCTGTGTTGCTGTGATAACCGGTGTATAATGTTCATTGCATTTACGGATGATCTCTTTCTGGATGTGCGGCACCTGGCTTGCAGGAATCTCCACGCCAAGATCTCCTCTGGCAACCATGATACCATCCGATGCTTCAATGATGGAATCAATGTTCTCAACACCTTCTGCATTCTCAATCTTCGCAATAATACCGATGTCCTTTCCACCGTTATCATTCAGAAGTTTACGGATCTCACGGATCACCTCTGCGGAACGGACGAAAGATGCCGCAATGAAATCAAATTTCTGCTCGATACCAAAAAGGATATCGTTCTTATCCTGCTCTGTGATACCCGGAAGATTTACTTTTACGTAAGGAACATTTACGCCTTTTTTCTCTCCCAGCTCACCACCGTTTAAGATATCACAGATGATATCGGTTCCTTTGATCGCCTTAACTTCCAGCTCGATCAGACCATCATCAATAAGAATCTTGTTTCCCGGTTTCACGTCTTTATAAAGTGTCTCATATGTGATGGCAACTTTTTTGTCATCACCTTCAAAATCACCGATTCCAAGTACAAACTGGTTTCCTGACTCCAGTTTTACCTTCTGTCCGTCCTTTAAAAGTCTGGTACGGATCTCCGGTCCCTTTGTATCAAGAAGCATCGCGATCGGCATATCCAGCTCCTCACGAAGCTCTTTGATCATGTCCACACGGCCCTTCTGTTCCTCGTGGTCTCCGTGAGAAAAGTTGAATCTGGCAATATCCATTCCATTCTCCATAAGAGCTTTCAGAGTTTCCCTGTTGTTGCTGGCAGGTCCAAGTGTACAGATAATCTTTGTTCTTTTCATAATTGAATATCCTCCCTCTTTTTTTACGTTTTACTGTACGTGTTTGTGCGTAAATAAATGATCCTGGCAATATTCATAATTTCCCTTGCACTTTGAGCAGAAACGGAACTCCAGATTTGGATCATCCTTTTCGGTACGTCCGCAGATCGCGCATTTATGCTTGGCAATTCCATCTGGTCCATAGCCCGTTCTGGTCGGAGCCATGGCCTTCTTAAACTGCTGTCTCCTGTGAATCTCCTTCGGATTGTAACGGTTCATATCCCGCGTACTGAAATAAAAGATTACAAAATTCAAAAGTGATGCTACAATCGGCACAACGCCTACCCAAAGTCCAACTCTAAGATATGATACGATATCCCACGCAATAAACAGTCCATATACAAATGCCATCCATTTCATCTTGATGGGGATCACAAACATAAGCAGCAGCTGAAGATCCGGATATGTGACTGCATAGGCAAGAAAAATAGAAAGACTGATGTAATATGTGGTAAAAATACTTCCATAAGGAAGCATCATTCCCCCAACGGTCACATAACCGCCGGTAACTGCATACAAAAGCGCCGCTGCAATAACTGTAAACAAAAGTCCCGAAAAAATATACAAAGTATATCGGAAAGTTCCCCAGGTACGTTCCAGAGAGGTACCGATCGGATAATAGAAAAAAGCAATTGCAAGCACGAACATGAGAAGATTACTCATTCCTCCCACGCTGGATGGCGGATAGATCACCCATGTTACGAGTCTCCAGATCTGACCTTTCATGACCATGGACATATCCAGGCTCAGCATGCTCAAAACTCCCGGTGCAGCTGCGGTCAGAATATAACCCAGTACATAACATCCGATAATATAAATGGTCAGATTCGGAATCCCGAATCTTCCAAATTTACGTTCCAGTTTGTCGATAAACTTCATTAAATTCTCCTTTCAGCAAATCAGAAAAACCGCTTCTTGGAAAGAATGATCGCTGCCACAACACTGATCGCCACAGAAAACAGGATAATGATCAGAAAGCCCCATGGACTCTGTGATAACGGCATACCGGAACCAGCCACGTTCATTCCGTAAGCGCTGAACACAATGGTCGGAATACTCATGACAATGGTAATGATCGCCAGTACTTTCATAACAATATTCATATTATTGGAAATAATAGATGCAAAGGCATCCATGGTTCCGTTCAGGATTCCGCTGTACACATTGGCCATTTCGATAGCCTGTTTGTTCTCAGTGATGACATCTTCCAGAAGATCCGTATCCTCCGGATATTTCTTGATACTGTCTATCTTCAGAAGCTTCTCCAGCACAACCTCGTTGGACCGGAGGGATGTGATAAAGTAAGTCAGGGATTTCTGCAGCTCCAGAAGCTCGATCAGCTCCTCGTTTCTTGTGGAAAGATGCAGTTTTTCTTCCACCTGCTCACTTTTCTTGTCAATGATACGCAGATAACGCAGGTACATACTTGCATTTCTGTAAAGGATCTGGAAAATAAAACGGGTCTTCATATAGGTAAAAAAGCTCCGGACTCTTCCTTCCATAAATCTGGTCAGAACCGGTGTGTCCTCCAGACAGATAGTAAAGATCATAGACCCTGTCACAATGATACCAAGCGGTATGGTTCCATACCAGTCCTTGTCATTACGCTCCTCGATCATAGGAACGTCAACCAGGATCAGTGTATAATTATCCTCAACTTCGATACGTGACCGTTCTTCCTCATCCAAAGGGGATCGTAAATCGTCAACCTCTATATCAAACTTCTCGGAAAATTCAAAAATCTCTGTTGCCGTCGGATTCGTCAGCGCAATCCAGCAGCCTTCCTCCGGTTCCTGTATCTGGTGGATGGCTCCGTCTATTGTCTTGTAAATCCTTACCACGATTCCCACTTCCCTTCTTTTGCTTTTCTTTTGCCAGGGCAAAATTCATTTTTATTATAAATAGTCAAAATAGCTTTGTCAATTCATACATTTTCTTTTTAAAAAAGCTTTTAAATGATTTCACATGCTCTTTACATAAAAATTCATTCTGTTTTCCACGTTCTTTACATTTTTTCCGGCTTCCTATATAATGATTCCAGAATTCCAACGAAAGGAAGTTATACAAATGAGTCAGTCATCATTCGGAAAAAAATTCGTAGTTACTACCTGGGGAGAATCTCATGGCAAGGCTATCGGTGCAGTTCTCGACGGCTGCCCCGCAGGTCTTTCTCTCTGCGAGGAAGATATCCAGGTTTTTCTTGACCGGAGGAAACCCGGCCAGAGCCGCTACACAACTGCCCGTAAAGAAGGGGATCTGGTTGAAATCCTTTCCGGAGTTTTTGAAGGAAAAACTACCGGCACACCGATTTCTCTTCTGATCCGCAATACCGACCAGCGTTCCCGGGATTACGGAAATATTGCATACTCCTACCGCCCCGGTCATGCAGACTTTACCTTTGACCAGAAATACGGTTTCCGCGATTACCGTGGAGGCGGACGTTCTTCCGGAAGGGAAACCGCCGGCCGTGTGGCAGCCGGTGCCATTGCCATCAAGCTGTTAAATGAACTTGGTATTACTTTTACCACCTATGCGAAATCCATCGGTCCTGTGGAAATCCAGTCTTTCTCAGAAGAAGAGATCCGGAACAATTCCCTCTGTATGCCAGACGCCGATGCGGCAGAAAAAGCATCCGCCTATCTCGAGCAGTGTCTCAATAACCAGGACAGTGCAGGCGGTGTGATCGAATGCCGGATCAAAAATGTTCCTGCTGGTCTGGGTGATACGGTTTTTGACAAGCTGGATGCCACTCTTGCTCATGCGATCATGTCCATCGGTGCTGTAAAAGCTGTTGAGATCGGTGACGGTATTAATGTGACACGTCTTACCGGTTCCGAAGACAACGACGGTTTTGTCCAGAAAGACGGCATCATTTCTAAGACCTCCAACCATGCAGGCGGTATCATGGGCGGTATGAGTGACGGCAGTGACATTATCCTCCGTGCCCATATCAAACCAACACCATCGATCAGCCAGCCCCAGTTCACCGTAACCAGCTCCGGCGAAAATCTGGAGCTTGAGATCAAAGGACGCCATGATCCTGTTATTGTTCCACGTGCCGTAGTTGTTGTGGAAGCCATGGCAGCTCTCACCATCACCGATGCACTTTTTGCCAATATGAGCGCACGCATGGACCGCATCCACGAATTCTATCGCAGATAAAACCGCCCTCATTCCCGGCAGATCCGTGGATTCATCCGTAATGCCAAATGCTTTTCCAGCAAAAAACAGACTCAGGGAATCTTATTGCTTATCCCTGAGTCTGTTTTTGTATCCGGATATCTGGCCGTTGCAGTCATTTACCGAAAAGAATTATTTGCAGATGCCATCCACATCTCCCGGCACCGGCCAGATATGGATGCTGTTCGGTGTTTCGATCTTTCTTGGCTTCTCATTCATCATAATAATATTTTTTTCGTAATCTACTGTAAAAACAGTAATACTGTTACTTCCATGATTTGCAATGGCAATATGTTTGTTATCCGGGAAGATCATAAGATCTTTCGGATAATCACCACTGATCGGAAGGGTAAATTTCTTGGTCAGAAGGCCGGTTTCCTGGTCTACCGCATACATGGTTACTGTGTTCTCACCTGCAGTTGTGCAGAAAAGATATTTGCCATCCGCAGAAAGAGACATGCCTGATGCTGCGTTGTGAATCGCATCATTGGCGTCTTCTTTTCCAAGAGTGGTAATACTCTGGAGCAGCTGGAACTCCGGGTTCTTGCCGCTTCCGTCATAGCTGTATACCTTAACCTCATTGCTGAGCTCAAAAAGAAGATATGCAAATCTTCCATCATCACTGAAACGGATAATACGAGGGCCACTCTCTCTCGGGCAGCGGAGGATGTCAACAAGCTCCAGTTTATCTTTCTTCTTGTTGATCCTGTAGATCTTAACCTGATCAATGCCATTATCTACCGCACAGAGATATTTGTTATCCGGTGTGGGGCGGACACAATTTACATGTGGACGGAAGTTACGTTCTGCCACACTTCCAAGTCCTTTATGGAAAACACCGTCCATAACACTTCCCAGACGTCCGTCTTTATGTGTATGTACAACCGTTACCTTACCATCATGATAACCTGCTACATAAAGATATCTTCCGTCTACATCTGTTGCAAGATAACAGCCTCGCATTCCGTTAATATCTACGCTGTTAATACGGGAAAGATCTCCATTTTCATCTCTCTCGAATACAGCCACACCTTCATCCTCGATGGAGTACAGATATTTACCGTTTTTGGAAACTGCCAGATGAGATGCATTGCTGACCTCTACCTCACTGCGCTCTGTCAGTGTTCCGTTCTCTACATCTACATCGTATACCTGAATTCCCTTACTGGTTCCATGGGTATATGTTCCCACGTAAGCCACGTACTTCTTTTTTCCCATAAGCTCTGGCCTCCTGCTTTCACATTCATTACGTATTTTTGTGTTTATTTTATCACAAAGTTTTTTGAAGAACAAGTTACCATCCTACTATCTTTGTGTAAATTCCTGTGCAAAATCATTTTTTTGCGGAAATTACAGATCTCCCAGGGCGCTTCTCATTGCTTCCAGAGTTTCGTCGATCACTTCATCTGTGTGTGCTGTGGAAAGGAACATTGCCTCAAACTGGGACGGCGCAAGATGGATGCCACGTTTCAGCATTCCCTTGAAATATTTTGCAAAAAGATCCAGGTTGGAAGTTTTTGCGGAAACATAATCTTTTACTTCCTGATCTGTAAAGAAGATACTTGCCAGGGAAGAATCATAATTCACCTGATATGGAAGGCCTTTTTCCTCCACGATCTTTTTCAGACCTCCGTAAAGTTTCTCTCCTTTTACTGCCAGCTCTTTATAGATCTCCTGATGCTCATAGAGATATTTCAGCTGTGTGAATCCTGCTGCCATGGCAACCGGATTTCCACTTAAGGTACCTGCCTGGTATACAGGACCACACGGTGAGATCAGATCCATGATCTCTTTGCGGCCGCCATATGCACCTACCGGCATTCCTGCGCCGATGATTTTTCCATAGGTGACAAGATCCGGGCGAATGCCAAAATACTCTGCGGCTCCGCCAAAGGCAAGACGGAATCCTGTGATTACCTCATCAAAGATCAGCAGACAGTTATGCTCATCACAAAGCTGGCGAAGTCTCTTTAAGAAACCTGGTTTCGGAGGAACTACGCCCATGTTTGCTCCTATTGCCTCCACGATCACTGCCGCCACATTTCCCTCTTCCTGTTTGAGAAGCGCTTCCACGCTGGCCGCATCATTGTAGGTTGCAGTCATGGTATCCTGTGTGCAGCCCTTGGGAACACCGGCGCTGTCCGGAATACCGCTTGCCATGACACCGGAACCGGCACTTACCAGAAGGCAGTCACTGTGTCCGTGGTAGCAGCCTGCAAATTTGATGATCTTGTCTTTTCCGGTGAAACCTCTTGCCGCACGGATGGCACTCATAACAGCCTCTGTTCCGGAGTTTACCATACGAATCATATCTACATGCGGAATATGCTCACAGATAAATTCTGCAATCTCCACTTCAATTTCCGTAGCGCATCCAAAGCTCAGGCCATTTTCGCAGGCCTTGATCACGCTCTCACGGATTTCCGGGAAATTATGCCCCAGGATCATCGGGCCCCAGGAATCAATGTAATCCACATAACGGTTTCCGTCCACATCATAGATGTAACATTTATCAGCTTTTTCAATAAAACGAGGTGCCTCACCGATGGCTCCGTAAGATCTTACCGGGCTGTTTACACCTCCCGGAATTCTTTTTACCGCACGCTCAAATAACTGTTCTGATTTTGTCATCAGCCGATTCTCCCTTCATCCATAAGTCTTGCCAGAAGTTCTGCATAGTAGGTAAGATAGATCTGTGCGCCGGAACGGAATGCTCCGGTAGCCATCTCGCCTACGATTCTTTCCTCATCAATCCAGCCATTTGCGGCTGCAGCTTTTACCATGGCATATTCACCACTGACACTGTATGCCGCAACTGGTACATTGGTGGCTTCCTTTACCTGCCAGATCATATCCTGATATGCAAGAGCCGGTTTTACCATGATGATGTCTGCGCCTTCCTCAACATCTGTAAGGGCTTCTTTCAGGCCTTCTCTGCTGTTGTGCGGGTCCATCTGGTAACTCTTTCTGTCACCAAAAGACGGAGCAGAATCAGCCGCTTCACGGAACGGGCCATAAAATGCGGAAGCATATTTTACCGCATAGGACATAATCGGAGTTGTATAATGTCCGGCTTTATCCAGGCACTCCCTGATTGCTGCAACACGGCCATCCATCATATCGGAAGGTGCTACCATATCCGCTCCTGCCTCTACGTGGGAAAGTGCTGTTTTTGCAAGAAGATCCAGTGTTTTGTCATTGTCCACATCATGGCCGCAGAGAACGCCGCAGTGTCCATGGGAAGTGTACTCACACATGCATACGTCTGTTACATAATAAAGTTCCGGGAATTTCTCTTTTGCAATGCGAAGAGCTCTCTGAACAATTCCCTCCGGATCATAGGCGCCGCTGCCCACTTCATCCTTATGGTCAGGAATACCAAAAAACATTACACTGCCAACACCTGCTTTGGAAAGCTGCTCCAGTTTATAGGGAAGACGATCCAGGCTATAGCGGTACTGTCCGGTCATGGACGGAATTTCTTCTTCCTTGTTTTCTCCCTCCATCACAAACATGGGATACATAAGAGAAGATTTATCCATTCTTGTCTCACGTACCATCTTACGAAGGTTTTCACTGCCTCTTAATCTTCTTGGTCTTTTTGTCAGTTCCATGATCATTCGCTCCTTTTCATATCCTCCACCAGTTTGACAAGACTGTCAATGGTGGCTTTTTCTGCCATATATGCTTTCATTCCAAAGCTCTCGGCTGCCGCTTTCGTCTGTCTGCCGATGCAAGCTGCCCTGACCTTTGAATAATCCAGTCCTTTTGTTCCCTCCACAAATCCTTTCACAGTGGAAGCACTTGTAAATACCGCACAGCTGATCTGTCCTGTCTCAAATTCCTTCTTTTCATCAATAAGCTGACTCTTTTCGTAAAGAGTCTGATAGGTTGGAATATCCTCAACCTCAGCCCCTGCCTGTGTCAGAAATTCAGTAAGCTTTTCGTTGCCTTTTTCCGCCCGCGGGATGAGAATTTTTTCTCCGCCGGAAAGGATCTCTGAAAGTTCCTTTCCAAGGGTATCCCCGTCATATACAGACGGCACAAAGTCTGCCAGAAGGCCCCTTTCTTTCAAAGCCTTTTTGGTTCCCTCACCGATCACTGCCAGACGGACCTTTCCCATGGCACGGATATCTTTTCCATGGCGGACGAGTTCCTCAAAGAATACCCTCACCCCTGTAGGGCTGGTAAATACAAGCCACTGATAATTTTCCAGGTGATCCATTGCTTCATACAAACGGCTCTGATCTTCCATGGGTACCGTACGGATTGCCGGAAGTTCCAGAACCTCTGCGCCTTTTTCCCGGAGTTTGTCCGCAGTTCTGGAAACTAGTTCTTTTGGCCTTGTGACAAGAACTTTCCAGCCTGCAAGAGGCAGTTCTTCATACCAGCCAAACTTCTCTGCCAACGTACATACCTTACCTACTACAATGATCGCCGGTGTCTCAATTCCCTGGCGTTTTACCTCTTCTTCCAGGGTGGAAACGGTAGCCACGATCCGTTTCTGTCCTGCTGTAGTGCCTTTTTGAAGGATTGCCGCAGGCATATCTTTTTCCATGCCTGCATTTATAAGACCGGCACAGATATCCGGAAGTGCCGACACACCCATCAGAAATACAAGAGTTCCCTTTGTATCAACAAGCGCACGGAAATCAATGTCATATTCTTTTCCGGCTCTTTTATGCCCTGTGATGATGTGGACCGAAGAGCAGAAATCTCTGTGCGTTACCGGAACCCCGTTATATGCCGGTACTGCAATGGAAGAAGTAACTCCCGGAACGACTTCGTAAGGGATCCCATTCTCCCGAAGAAGTTCCAGTTCCTCTCCGCCTCTTCCGAAAAGAAATGGATCTCCTCCTTTCAGACGCACCACGCGAAGACCTTTTTGCGCCTCCTCAAGAAGTACCTGATTGATATTTTCCTGACGCATGATGTGGTGACTGGCACGTTTTCCTACATTAATAAGCTTCACACCTTCCGGAATCCGTGACAAAACGCCCTGGCCTACCAGACTGTCATAGACAACCACATCTGCCTGTTCCAGAACTTTAAGACCTTTTAATGTAAAAAGGCCGATATCACCAGGGCCTGCGCCTACCAGCCATACTTTTCCTGTTTTCATCTGTTTTCTCCTTTTTTCCGAAGAGTTTCCGCAAGTTCCCTGCCCAGGCTTTCCGCATCGGCCTTGTCGCCACGCAATGTTCCCGTAACATAGGAACCGTCTTTTTCATTATAATAAAGTCCTCTGAGATAAAGCTCATCTCCGGAAATTTCTGCATGGGCAGCTACCGGAGAAGAACATCCTCCATCCAGAAGTTTTACAAAGGCACGCTCTGCTCTTCCTGCGGCCCAGGCCTCTTCATCACAGTAACCGTTCAGGAAACTGTAATCCTCACCTTTTCGTCCCTGTACCGCAAGGATTCCCTGGCCTGCTGCCGGAATGATCTCATCGGCTGTAAAATACCGGTTGATCCTGGATTCCAGTCCAAGTCTCTTAAGCCCGGCTGCAGCCAGGATCAGTGCACTGTACTGCCCTTCATCCAGTTTCCGGAGTCTTGTCTGAAGATTTCCACGGATGCTTTTGACCTCCATATCCGGATACAGCTTCTTAAGCTGAAGTGTACGTCTCAGGCTGGAACATCCGAGAGGCTTACTTTTATCCAGCTCGGAAACTCCCTCCGGAAGTACCAGTACATCTCTTGGATCTTCTCTTCTGGAAAAGGCCAGAAGGGGCAGTTCTTCCGGAACTTCCATAGGCATATCTTTCAGGCTGTGCACAGAAAGGATACTTCTTCCATCCATCAGTGCTTTATCCAGTTCCTTTACAAAAAGTCCCTTTCCGCCAACCTTGTCCAGGGTGCGGTCCAGAATGATATCTCCGGTGGTTTTCATGGTAAGGATTTCCACTTCCATTTCCGGATTTTTTTCTTTTATATAATCACGGACCATTTCACTCTGGAGTACCGCAAGTTTACTCTCCCTGCTGCCAATTATAATCTTACTTTTCTTCGTCTTCATCATCCTGCTCCTTCAGTACCTTTTCCAGCGCTTTCTGAATTTCTTCCCTGACACGCTTTGCCTTTTTGTGGTCAAGACCGCTGGCTGTAACTCCTACTACCATTTCATCTCTCATATAGATACCCGGGAAATAAAAATCACAGGATTCACGGTCGGAGGCTACATTTACATAAATGCCCTCCTCCCTACAGACACGGTGGATCTCATCATTTAATTTCCAGTCATTGGTGGCCGCAATCACCATGTAGGCACTGGCAAAATCAGAACGCTTTACAGGGCGGATATGTAAATTTACGGTCCCGGCTTTTCCAAGATCCATAAGTTCCTGTGTAACTTTTGTTGCCACGACTGTGATATTCCTTGTAAATTTCAGAAGTGTTTTTACCCGTCTGGTGGCGATATTACCGCCGCCTGCCACAACAATATTCTTGTCTGACAGATCAATAAACATGGGGAAATACGGTTTATTCTTCATAAAGTTTCTCCAGTCCTTCCACACATTCCAGAAAAACATCCTGGTTCAGGCTGTCACGAAGTCCGAAGATCAGCTTGTTCACAACCTTTCCGGCTGCCGTATCCACTGCTTTTTTCAGCTTCTCCCTGTCTGAATCTTCCATAGGAGTTTTCCGGAATATTTTTTCGATTCTTAAGTTCAGATCTTCCACAGCATCAGCCTTGATTTCCTGAATACGGGGAATAATATCACGGCCATCCAGCCACTGGAAGAATTCTTCCATCTGTTCTTTTACAATTTTTCCTGCTGCTTCCAGGTTATCTGCAAGTTCCTTTGGTGTTTCGCTGGTACGGAAGCTGTCCATATCATAAAGTGTGATATTTTCTTTCTTTCGGATCTCCGGATCAATATCTCTCGGGACTGCCAGATCAATAAGAATCATTGGCCGTTCCACCCGTACATCCTCAAACAGTTCTTCCGTCAGTGTATAGTTGGGACTTGCCGTCGCACTGACAACCAGATCACATTCCGGCAGATAGTCCATTCTTTCCCCATAGTTGATTCTGCTGCATCCAACCGGAATGTTTACCACTCCGCTTCTGTACTGACGGATTGTAACCGTCACATCCGCACCGGCCTCCCTGAGTGTCTGTGCTGCCATTTTTCCCATTTCACCGTTTCCGATTACCATACAGACTTTATTTCTTACATGGTATCCGCCCTCCTCAAGAAAGCGGATTGCCTGATGGATCACAGAAGGATTTCCGTGGGAAAAAGGAACCTCTGTCTTGATCTTCTTTCCTGCAGTTACAGCCATCCGGAACAGCACCTCCAGAACGCTGTCTGTAGTAAACTCTTCCCTTGCAAAACTCAACGCGTCTTTTACCTGGGTAAGGATCTGGTCCTCTCCCAGAATCTGAGATTTCAGTCCGCTTGTGAGATAAAAAAGATGCTCTACAGCCTCCTCATTTTCTCGGCTGATAAAGTATTTTCGGTATTCTTCCCCTTCAATTCCCTTCAGCCTGCAAAGCCACTGATAGAGTTCCGGTTTTTCATTTTCTTCCGTGCTTACCCAGAGTTCCAGCCGGTTGCAGGTTGACAGAATAATACACCCACAGATCCCCGGCTCTTTTTTCAGCTTAAGCAGTGCCTCACCGGTATTCTTCCTGGTGAAGGCAAAAAGAGCTCTGATATCCACAGGTGCCATATTATGGTCAATTCCAAGCATGAATATACTCATGTCTTTCGTTCTCCTTTGTTTCCAGGTGGTTTCATCCACCAACGATATGTCAAGCGAATATTCGCAATTATATAACTGTATTCCCGTACATTTCTCATATGTCCGCAGTCTTTTATAATGATAAACATTTCCGCCCGGAAAGTCAACTACGATTGACAATCCTGTACCCTCCTTTTATAATAACTTCAGGTAGAAAATGCGGAAAATATATTTCAGGATGGAGGAAATCCCTGTATGAATGCAGCTTCAAAAAAAGCAATCCTCATAGTCAGTTTTGGTACAAGCTATGAGAACACCCGTAAACGGACCATCGACGCCATCGAACGTGATATCGCCGATGCGTTTCCTGTCTGTCCGGTCTATCGTGCCTGGACAAGCAAGATGATTATTGCCAAATTAAAAAAACGTGACGGAATCATCATACACACCGTAAAAGAAGCCATGGAACAGATGCTTCTCGATGGAATTACTGATGTGATCGTACAGCCTACTCATGTAATCAACGGAATTGAAAACGACCAGATGAAAGCAGACGCCCTTTCTTTCCGTGACCGTTTTTCAAGTATTGTTTTCGGAAATCCCCTTCTTACCACAGAAGAAGATAACCAGGCTGTTGTCCAGGCTGTTGCTGGTGAGTTTCAGGATATGGACCAGGAAACAGCCCTTGTTCTCATGGGACACGGAACCGAGCATTATGCAAATTCTGTTTATGCTGCCCTGGATTATCGTTTTAAAGATATGGGCCATAAAAATATCTTTCTCGGAACTGTTGAGGCTTATCCTGCCCTGGATTCTCTTCTCCGGGCTGCGGACAGCTTTCAGCCAAAAAAGATTGTCCTTGCTCCTTTTATGATCGTAGCAGGCGATCATGCACAGAACGATCTGGCCGGTGAAGATCCGGATTCCTGGATGAACCGCCTTTCCTCGGAAGGGTATGAGGTAACTCCCGTACTGAAGGGTCTTGGCGAATATCCGAAAATCCGCCAGATTCTCGTAGATCATGTACAGCAGGCCATGGACGCTTCGATCTGATTCTAAACAGGGTATATTTTTTATATCCACCATAAAAAACTGCACCGGAATCCATCTTAGGATCTTCCGGTGCAGCTTTTTTATTTTTATGAAATTACTGAAAATTTTGAAAATTTCTGTTATTTATGCCATTAACTCATCCAGTCTTGCTTTGACAGCAAGGATAAATTCTTTACTGTTCAGTACCTGTACATCTTTCAGGGAAGTGATCAGTGCAAGGTCTTTTGTCATCTTTCCGCTCTCGATGGTATCCAGTGTTGCTTTTTCCAGTTTTCCCGCAAAATCAGCAAGTGCTTCATTTCCGTCCAGCTCTCCTCTCTTGCGGAGTGCTCCTGTCCATGCAAAGATTGTTGCCACAGAGTTTGTGGAGGTTTCTTTTCCCTCAAGATGACGGTAATAATGTCTCTGAACTGTTCCGTGAGCAGCCTCATACTCAAAATATCCTTTCGGAGATACCAGCACGGAAGTCATCATTGCAAGAGAACCGAATGCGGAAGAAACCATATCACTCATAACATCTCCATCATAGTTCTTGCAGGCCCAGATAAATCCACCTTCTGCCTTCATAACACGGGCTACGATATCATCGATCAGACTGTAGAAGTAAGTCAGGCCGGCTTCTTCAAATTTATCTTTAAACTCTGCCTCAAAGATCTGCTGGAAAATCTCTTTAAATCTTCCATCGTATGTCTTGGAAATGGTATCCTTGCTTCCGAACCATACATCCTGTTTGGTATCCAGTGCATAATTAAAGCAGCTTCTTGCAAAGCTCTTTACGGAATCATCCAGGTTGTGCATGCCGCGGAGAACACCTGCTCCGTCAAAATGCTGGATCAGTTCTTTACGCTCTTCTCCGTCCTCGCCCTCAAATACGAGATATGCATCTCCCGGTTTGTCAATATAAAATTCTGTATTTTTATAGATGTCACCATATGCATGACGTGCAAGTGTGATCGGTTTCACCCAGTTCTTTACACATGGCTCAATTCCTTTTACTACAATCGGAGCGCGGAATACGGTTCCATCAAGAATAGCACGGATCGTTCCATTAGGACTCTTGTACATTTTTTTCAGATCATACTCTTCCATTCTGGCTGCATTCGGTGTGATGGTAGCACATTTTACTGCAACTCCGTATTTCTTGGTTGCTTCTGCCGCATCAATCGTCACCTGATCATCTGTCTCGTTTCTGTGTTCAAGGCCAAGATCATAATACTCTGTATTCAGTTCCAGATATGGTGTGAGAAGTTCGTCTTTGATGATCTGCCACAGAATACGTGTCATCTCGTCTCCATCCATCTCAACTAAAGGTGTCTGCATTTTGATTTTTTCCATATTATTTTCTCCTTTTGAGGTTTATTCTCCTGTCCGGATTCCAGGTGCTCTTTCCTTTAGAATCTTTCTTTGGCACTTTTACTGTACATTGTACTCATATTTTTCATTTCCGTCAACGCTTTTATGCTTTACCACACTATGTTTATAAGAATTGTATAATAATTTAGTTTTTTATTAATTTTTCACAGTTAAATTTTCCCCACCCCTGCTGATTTCTGGGAAGTCCCATATCATCCGTGCTTTCTCTTAACAACATCTTTATTTCCACGTTGGAAAGCTGCGGCTCTTTTTCCAGAAGACAGGCAATTCCTCCGGATACCAGCGGCGTTGACATGGAAGTTCCACTCTTGATCCGGTACGTGTAGGGAATCCCCGGCGCACAGGAAGTTACACGATTCCCCGGTGCAACCAGATCAGGCTTGCACACACACTCAAACGTAGGTCCTCTTCCGGAAACTGCCTTATTTCCCTGCAGCATATCACTGGATCCTACGGTAATAATCTTCCGGCTGCTTCCCGGTGCTGTCACTGTGCCATCCCCAGGCCCTTGGTTCCCGGCAGCTGCCACTACCGTAAAACCTTTATCCCACAGCTGTTCCACGCCTGCAAGAAGATCCGTCTGTTCATTCATACTGCGCGAAGTTGTTCCTA
Organism: Blautia sp. MCC283; assembly: GCF_018785565.1. Taxonomy (NCBI): domain Bacteria; kingdom Bacillati; phylum Bacillota; class Clostridia; order Lachnospirales; family Lachnospiraceae; genus Blautia; species Blautia sp. MCC283. The sequence goes on from NZ_WQQB01000028.1 coordinate 243,505, forward strand.
CCGAAATATTTACAATGCGGATATTATAAATTTTTCCAAAATCTTCAATCCACTGAAAAGCCTGAAGTACATCTTCACGGCTGCCATTCCCGAAACGATCCAGCACTTTAAGCGCAACAATGCCACATCCGGGAGCAGCCCCCTTATATCTGCCCTGGGATGCCGTGCCGTCTCCGCCCAGAATGCCGCTGACATGGGTTCCATGTCCGTTATCATCATAGGGACCTGATTTTCCTTCTGTAAAATCACAGAATGCCAAAATACGCCTGCCAAAATCTATATGCGGAAAAATTCCTGTATCCAGTACGGCTACACCGATTCCTTTTCCGGTATATTTTCTTTTATACATAAACAAAAAATCTCCTGCCGGACAGATGATTTCTCTTTAATTTATTCAGAAAACAGCTATCCCGGAACCTTTTCCGTAAAAAGATCCCGGGATAAATCCCAGGATCTTTTTTATTAATTATTTAATTCCCACTACCTGTACGGAAGTTTACTTTCTTCTGGATCTGATTATCCATTCCATAGCCATAGCTTCCATAAACGCCAGTATGCCAGCCCTTTGCCTGACCTTCCGGATCATAATGAAGTCCGTTGATGATCACCCAGCTGTGTCTGGTATAACCATCACCTGCACCATCTCTAGAACCCGGGACACGTCCGCATATCACATATGGATCATATCCTATTTCTCTGGCCAGAGCAGCAAACGCACAGGCATATCCATAACAGTTACCTCTTCCAGTTGCCAGTGTTCTCCTTGCAGTTGCCCTCCACCAGTTATTCTGGTTTAAATTCGGATAATATGCAGAGGAATAGTAAGTTCTGCTTACTACATAATTCCAGCATGCTCTCAGTTTCTGACTCTGTGACATTTTACTGTTTGTAATATTTTTAACTACACCCATACATTCCAGTTTCAGACTACGCATATCATTTTTTACTGCCTGTCCTTTGCTGTTAAAGGAAATTCCCTCCAATGTACGGTTTTTATAGAAACGTCCCCAGGAATCCGCATAATACAGATTTTTGTCCGGAAGACAAAGCCAGCCTCTTGACGGGTTTCCATATTTATTTACGTAATAAGAATATTGCCCCACACTGACGATCCGTGATCCACTTCCTGTCAGAAGTCTTCCCGCCGTATCAAACACATAAAGTTTTCCGCCAATTTTATTGTGATAAGTCACCGCATGATATTTTGATCCAAAATAATAACGCTTTCCATTTATGGTTTTCCACTGTGTTTTTATCTTTTTTCCGTTTACATAGTAGTAATATCTTCCGGCCTCTTTATAAAGTCCTGTTTTCTTTTTGGCTGTAGTTGTAGTTGTTGCAGCCTGTGCATCACAGGTTACGGAAACTGAAACAATCTGTACTGCAAGGATCATAACAACTGCCATAAAAAATACTTTTAATCTTTTCATACATATCCCCTTATGATTAATACTCTTCGTATCTTACGCTTCCATCAGAATAGGTAATCTCATAATAGCCATGTCCGCTTCCATCACAGTCATCATAGGCCTGACGTCCTACTTCTGTGGGTTCTGATGCTGCATCTGCCGCTGCCTGCGCATCTGCTGCTGCCTGTGCGTCTGCCGCTGCCTGCGCGTCTGCCGCTGCCTGCGCGTCTGCTGCTGCCTGTGCGTCTGCTGCTGCCTGTGCATCTGCTGCTGCCTGCGCGTCTGCTGCTGCCTGCGCGTCTGCCGCTTTCTTTTCTTCCGCAGCTTTCTGCTCTGCCAGCATTTTGTCGATTTCCTCTTTATTAGCTGTAAAGTATGTATGGGATGCATATCCTTTTACACCGTCCCCTTCAACCTTCAGCCAACCCGGGCATACTGCTGTTACTTTAAATTCAGTTCCAAGAGAAGTCACTTTCAGAGACTTTGATTTTGCATCTGCTTTCTCACGGATGTTTACATTCGATTTCGCATAAACCGTCACAGCTTCTTCCAGTTTTCTTTCTTCTGCATCCTCTGCAGCTTCCTGTGTTTTTCCTTTTTCATCTGTATAACTGATATAAAGGATCTCGTACTCATTATAAAACACAGGATCTGTCCATTTATCTGGTGTTACATTTTTGAATGTACGTTCTGTTCCATCTTTCAGTGTGATCACAAGATCCTGTCCGCTTTCTTCGGTACTGTCTTTTTCAGCTGTGGAGTCGCTGGAATCTTTCTCTTTGCTGTCATCTTCTTTTGCTTCCTGAAGTTCTGCTGATTTTACAACAAGCCCGCTCTGGTTCTTTACCGTAAGATCCCCGATCTGAAAATCTTTTGCTTCTTCTTTTTCTTCTGTGGAATCCTTCGCTTCTGTCTTATCCGTACTTTCTTCCTTGGCTGTTGTTTCACCGGCAAATGCCATTGCAGGTGCACCAAAGCACATTGCGGCTGTTAATGTTAAGCTTAAGACTATCTGTACTGCTTTTCTTTTCATTTATGTTTCCTCCTTTATAACGTCAGCTCACCGATCACATGAGCTGAATCATCCTTTCCTGTAAGAATTTCAATTTGATTCCCGTCTGTCCCAAGAAGCGTGCCATCCAGGTACAAACAGAATCCATTGTTGTTTTCTTTCCCGTCTTCTGTTGAAATATCCATTGGAAAAGCTTCATAAATCTTATCCTGATTCACTCTCACATAAATTCTGCTTTCTGTATCCAGATATTTCTTTTCGATACGACCGGTAATCTTCCGGAATGTTCCCTGCATCTCACTTTCCACGGCATAAACTCCATCCGATGCAGATTCCTCTTCAGAAACGGTTACCTGCCGTTTTGGACTTTCCATGACCGGTGGAGACTGTGCCATTTCCGGAAGGAATCTCTCTGCCCGTTCCACAATGACCGTATCCGCATTTTTCTGATCCACTTCACTCATCTGATAAGGAACACCTCTGGAAAAATACGCATTTGCGTATGCATCTGCCATAAAAGGAAGCAGTGCGTTTCCAAAAGAATCACGGAACATGACAAGACTTCCTGATTTTACCGGATTTACTGTTGTGATCCTGGGATCAAAGTTACTTCCAACTTCACCCACATAGGCAAATGTTGTCTGTTTGTCATAATAGATCTCTTCTTCCGGAGTTACTGCAAGTGGATAAAGCATTTCATCCAGATCACCTGTGAAATCCGTCTTAACGGTATAAGGCTCATCCTGATAGGAAATATGCTCCTTTTTCAGAGATGAAAGCAAAGTTTCCGCTGCCATGGACGCACCTTTATTATTCCAGTGAGAATCTCTTTTATGATAAAGGATCTCCTGTTGCTCTGAAAGCATTCCATAAAGATCTGCATAGGCAACATTTTCTTTTTTCAGATACTCCTGAAGATTTATGAGATTTTTTTCCTGCGATGCTTTCAGGCTGTCATAATAAGGCATATTTTCTCCATACAGAGAATTTTTGTTCGGTGCTACAGTAAAAAGAAACTGCACACCTTTTTTCTCCAGAGCTTCCTGCATCATAGACAACGTATGTGCAATATTAAAAAGACTTCTTTCTGAAAGAAGCTCCTCTCCCAGATAATCCTGCAGGGAGTCTTTATAATAAAGCCATCCATCCGTACCCTGGATCACACCATCGGCTGTGGACACTCCGAAGAGCTTTCCGTTCAGAAGTGCATTCGCCGTTACGAGCTCATTTCGAAACGCAAAATGCTCCTGAAAATATTCACCCGCTTCCGGCAGCCACTGTGTGTTGATTCCTTCTTCTGTTTTTATCTTCGGAAACTCTGCCAGCCTGCGGTTTTCTGAAGATGTTTCCTGCTTTGTCACTGCCATTCCCAGAGACGGCACAAGACAAGCGGCGAAAAAAGCAGTAATATAAATAATCTGCAGTTTTTTCATGTTTTCTGCCTCCTCCTAGAATCGAAAATAAATAAACGGATTATAAGTTCCTCCGGCAAGACTCAGGATACAAAGGCAAAAGCCTGCAAGACTGAGCACGTAGGTAAATCCATTATACCATTTATACTTTTTCAATACCTGATTTACCGGAACTGCCGCAACAAGTGCCGCTGCCAGCGTTATAAAATATACTGGCGTCAGCTGCTGAAGAGTAAGACTCATAGCGGAAGTTTTCCAGCTGAAATCCGTAAACATTTCACGTATCCAGAAACATCCCTGTTTCATGGTATCTGCACGGAAAAACACAAATCCGATACAGACCGTCAGCAATGCATAGATATGTTGAAAAACGCTTTTGACCTTTCCGCCTTTTTTCCCAATGAACGGAACATATTCTTCCAGCATCAGAAAAAATCCATGATATGCTCCCCAGAACAAGAAGTTAAACGAAGCTCCATGCCAGATTCCTGTACACAAAAATACGATCATCTTATTGATCACTGTGCGGAATTTTCCTTTACGGTTTCCTCCAAGAGGAATGTACAGATATTCTTTAAACCATCCGGAAAGTGACATATGCCATCTTCTCCAGAACTCTTTAATACTTCCGGAAACATATGGATAGTTAAAATTCTCCCGGAAATGGAACCCAAACATCATTCCAAGTCCAAGCGCCATATCACTGTATCCGCTGAAATCAAAATAGATCTGCAGCATATAGGAAAGTGCGCCAAGCCAGGCGCCAGGCGCAGTGATCTGCGAAGCCGCTGCTCCAAAGAGATTGTCTGCTACCAGTCCCATGGTATTGGCGATCAGAACTTTTTTACTTAAGCCGGCAATAAAACAGCGCACACCTTTTCCCGTTTCTTCCAGACTTTGCCTGCGGTTATTTATTTCTAACTCCACATCATGATATTTTACGATCGGTCCTGCGATCAGCTGTGGAAAAAAAGAAATATAAAGCAGCACTTTTCCAAAGTTTTTCTGGACTGAAGCATTTCCTCTGTAAACATCAATCACATACGACAATGCCTGAAATGTAAAAAATGAGATTCCGATAGGCATCCGGATCTCTGGCACCGGAATTCCTGCATTCGTTACAGAATTAAAGGTCTCCACCAGAAAGCCTGAATATTTAAACAGGACAAGAAGACCTAAATTTACGATCACTGCCAGGGCCATCGAAATTCGCTTAAATTTCGGATGTTCTCCTACCAGGCGTGCAAAAATATAGTTACCAATTGAAGAACCAATCAGTAAAATTACATAAACCGGTTCCCCGTATGCATAAAAAAGAAGGCTTGCGATAACAAGCAGGCAGTTTTTGGCCCGCATCCCCGGCAAAAGAAGATGCAGACCAAAAACGACCGGAAGAAATACACACAGGAACACCATTGAGCTGAAAACCATAGTTGTATCTGTCCGTCTGGAAAAATCTTATTTACTGATCACATCCAGAACGATTTCCTTCCCTTTTTTATCTTTATATGTGTTGACCCAGAAAGATGTATACTCCAACATGTATTCCTGTCCATCACCATAGCATCCGCTAACTTTCTTTGTTCTTCTCGGACTTCCCAAAAGTTTTCGAAGTGCCGCAGAACTCTTTTCACGGACAAACGCTCTGCGCAGGCTTGCAGTTTTTTTACTGTCCAGCACTCCCGCATTGGTAAATGCATAAAATCCTGCCTTTGATGGCCCATATGCAGAATATCGGATTCCCTTTACCATCTGAGAATACTTGTTAAAACCGTAATAATTGTTACCAATCTTCTTTACTGTAATGTAATTTTCCCCGAAAAAAGTTCCTCCTCTGTAGGCCTTTCCGGTACCTGTAAAATAATGACGATAGCTTATTTTCTTACCTGTTGTTTTGTCTGTAACTGTCACATTCTTCCAAGCATTTTTTACTTTCTGTCCATTTACATAGTAATAATATTCACCATTTTCTCTTTTGAAACCGTTTTTTACTGTTGTTTTTGAAGCAGCAGCCTGTACTGTCTGTGCAGAAAAAAATGGTTCGAGTACAGGTATCTGTATCAACATGAGGCAGAGCACTGCTGCCACAATCTTTTTCCAGTTTTTCATATTTTACTCCTGTTTTATCAGAGAAGAATCTCTTCGTATGCTGTTTTTTTGTAGACTTTTTTCATGGTTGCAGAAGAGGAATTCTGCATATACCATTTTACATCTTTTCTTGTGGAATACTTTGCTGCGTTGGTATCAAAAATATACCATCTATTTCCAATCTTGATCTCTGTCCAGCCATGAGCCTGAGATCTGTTTTTATCAAATGCCGTGCTTGTTCCCCAGCAGACACGAACCGGCAATCCTGTGGCACGTTTTGCCAGAACTGCAAAAGAAGATGCAAATCCGTAACAGTTTCCTGTTTTATTTATCATGGTCTTCTGTGCGTAGCTGAGGCTTTTTCCTCTGCCAAACTGCTCCATAACACGTCTGTATGTGTAATTTTTCTTTGCATATGTATAAAGCTTATACAATGCATCTTTTTTTTGTGCATCTGTTGTAAGACATGTGGATATTTTCTGACTGGCAATTACGGCATCGGCTTTTTTCATCATATTGGCATTTACCGCTTTGGACTTTCCTGTATACTTTCCATCGTAAGCAAACTGCATGGACTTATAACTATTTCCGGATCTTACCGTATACCATCCTGTTTTTCTTGCTCCATTTGCACCAAGATAATAGGTTGCACCGTTAATCTTCCTCAACTGGCTGACGATTTTTTTGCCTTTTACATAGTAGCACCAGCCTGCACTCTCTTTTATCCAGCCATTTTTGACCGTTGCTCTGGTCACTGTGGATGTTGTCTGTGTTGTTGCCGCCTGCACAGATCCTGCTCCCAGTGTCAGGCAGATCAGCATTGCAATTGTAAGAAACAATCTGCTGACTCTTCTTTTTTTCATCTTCCTCTTCCTCCTTTTTAAAATAATTCATACCCGGTATTGATTATAACATTGCAAATATTGGGTTGCAATATCTCCTTCAACCTTTGTGCCTTATATGAAAAATTCTGTCACATAAAACCATTTTCAATACATATTTGGTATTTTCCCGAAAATGCATTTTTCTCAGTTTCTGTCATATAATGTATAAAATCCCTTATTTCCTCCAATACTTAACACATCTGAAAAAATAAAGGAGGTTTTCTTTATGCTTCTGTTTATTCTTGTATTCTTTGGACTCCAGATCTTTATCCTTTTCTGCTGTGCCGCAGCAGGTAACGATGCCGCTTCCCAGGAACTTTCCGACCAGGAACAGCTTCAGTTTATTGCAGAATGGAAAAAACAGCATCAGAAAAAGGACGTCTGCTGAAGAACGTCCTTTTTACTATTTTATATGATAATACAAACCAGGCCGCCTTTGCTGTCGTTTACGATCTTCTGCATGGTATCCTGGAGTTTTACCTGGCTTTCTTCACTGATCATGGCCAGTTTGTTTTTGATTCCGTCTTCTACCAGCTGCTGGATGGATTTTCCGAAAATGTTGGTCTCCCAGATGCTTTCTCCCCGGTCCGGGCTTTCCTTGATATATTTTATCAGATCTTCTGCCTGCTGCTCTGTGCCGACAATGGGGGCGATCTCCGTTTCGATTCCTGCCCGTATCATATGAATGGAAGGGCTTTTTGACCGGATCTTTACTCCGAATTTATTTCCCTGGCGAATTACTTCCGGTTCTTCAATGGTGATCTCAGAAAGTTCCGGCACTACCACCCCATAGCCGGTTTCCTTTACCGCCTCCAGGGCGGCCTGGACCTTTACAAACTGCTCCTTCATTCCGGCAAGTTCTTTCATGGTCTGGATCAGTTCATATTCACTTTCCATGGAAATTCCGCTCATTTCGCTGAGCATCTGATAATAATAAATATCTTTTACTGCAATCCGGACACGGACGGTTCCATCGGAAAGACTGATCTGCTCAAGCAGTGTATCTTCTACATAGGGACTCTCCAGACGTATCGATTCTCTGTTTACATCCCGCACATGGGTAAGTCTGGTCATTTTTTCCCGGATTTCATTTAACAGTGCCGCTTTTACTTCATGTTCCGGAGAAAGCATCTCCACCCATTTCGGAACAAACAGTTCAATCTCGCTGACTGGAAATTCATAAAGGATTTTTTCCAGGATTCTGGTCACATCTTCTTTTCTGAGCTGTTCACAGTTCACTGCCAGAACGGATACTCCGTATTTCTCTTCCAGATTTTTTACGATTTTTCCGGTTTCCTCACCGTACGGAGTCTGGGAGTTTACCAGGAGCAGAAATGGTTTTCCCTGGGCTTTCAGCTCTTTTACTGTCTGTTCTTCTGCCGGAATAAAATTTTCTCTGGGAATTTCCCCGAAGCTTCCGTCTGTTGTGACTACAATTCCGATGGTGGAATGCTGGCTGATCACTTTTTCCGTTCCGATGCGGGCCGCATCATGAAATGGGATTGCTTTTTCCTGCCAGGGCGTTTTGACCATCCGTTCCCTGCCTTCTTCCACATTTCCGGACGCATCTTTTACCAGAAATCCCACACAGTCGATAAGCTTTACCCGGATTTTCTGGTTTTCCCCTATGGATACTTCCACCGCTTCTTTTGGAATAAATTTGGGTTCTACAGTCGTGATCATTTTCCCGGCACCGCTTAAGGGCAGTTCATCCTGAAGTTCTGCTTTTTTTCCTTCACTGATCGCAGGCAGTGCCACCAGCTCCATAAATCTCCGGATAAATGTGGATTTTCCTGTACGGACCGGGCCCACAACCCCTATGTAGATATCCCCGCCCGTCCGCGCCTGGATATCACGGTAAACCTGAAAGTTTTCCATATAAAAAAGCCTCCCTGCATATACTGTCCTGTAAGTTCCGGGAACTATCGTCAAGCGGATATTCGCAATCCGCTTCGCTACTTGCTCATAACCAAATAACTGCTCCGCAGTTGATTTGGTTAAAAGACCAGTTCCCGCATACCACAGTATATGCCCGGGAAGCTTCTTATATGCTGCTGTTCACCGGGAACAGCAGCTCTTTATATTTCTTACATCAGTCTTTGATATAGAACTCATTGTGAAGCAGATGATGCTCTTTGCCTTTGAGGAGTCCCTCATAAAGCTCCAGAACCAGCGGGTTCTCATCAGATTTCTTGATGATCATGGTGTTGTCCGCATTGTAAAGGCCTCTTGCTCTTGCTGCCTTGGTCCTGTCACCGGATCTGGTCGGCTGACCGCCACCCATAATACATCCACGGCGGCATGCCATAACCTCGATCAGGTGATAGTTTGCTTCGCCGTTCTTTACACGTTCCATAACGGTTCTTGCATTTGCAAGGCCGCTGGCTACGCATACATTGATATCCATGCCTTTATACGGAACGGTAAATTCCTTGATTCCCTCTTCACCACGAACACCGCACTCTGCGATCTCATGCATGGCTTCCTTGCTGTGATCCGGACTCAGTCTTCGAAGAACGGCCTCGGTAACACCACCGGTAACACCAAAGATAACACCACCGCCGGAACCAAATCCAAATGGCATATCACATGCTTCCGGATCCAGTGTTGCAAAATCAAGACCAAAGTTGTCGATCATGCGGAGAAGCTCTGTGGTTGTGATAACGATATCGGTATCCTGCTCGCCTTCTGTAAAGCTATTTGGCCGGATCGCCTCTGCCTTCTTGGCTGTACATGGCATAATGGAAACCATAACTGTTTTCTTGCCTGCTGCATGCTCCGGATCACGGAAGTATTCCTTGATAACTGCAGACATCATTCCCTGTGGGGAACGGCAGGTGGAGATATTTGGAACGTATTCCTTATACTGATCGGTGATAAATTTCACCCATGCCGGACAGCAGGAAGTCAGGAGTGGAAGGTTCTCGCCTTTTTCCACTCTGTTTAAGAACTCCTTGGTCTCTTCCATAATAGTAAGGTCAGCACTGAAGGTTGTATCATAGACTTCATCAAAGCCCATCTTATGAAGAGCATTTACGATCTTGCCCATTACACTTCTGCCTTTGGCAAGGCCATAATGATCACCAACTGCAACACGGACTGCCGGCGCAATCTGTGCAACCACACGGGTATCCTTATCAGCCAGAGCATCCCATACCTCGTCCATATGTGTACGGATGGAAATAGCTCCTGTCGGGCAGTAAACACGACACTGTCCACAGTTTACACACTGTGTTTCTGTGATCTTCTTGTTAAATGCAGGCATAACCATAGCCTCAGTTCCACGGAACGCAAAACCAAGAGCTCCGATTCCCTGAAGTTCCTCACAGGCACGTACACAGTTACCGCAGAGGATACATTTATTCGGATCACGGATAATGGACGGTGAGCTTTCATCGATCTCATGCTGCTCTCTCGTATTTTCAAAACGGATGTTACGTACACCAAGGCGGTGTGCCAGCTCCTGAAGAATACATTCACCGCTCTTTACACAGGTTGTACAGTCACGGCAATGTGCTGCAAGCAGAAGCTCTACGATCAGTTTACGATATTTCTTGATACGGCCGGAGTTGGTATAGATCACCATTCCATCTCTCGGCTGCTCGGAACAGGATGCAAAAGTCCTGCCTCTGTCATCCTCAACTGTGCAGAGACGACAGGCTCCAAATGTGGAAAGCTCTGAATGGTAGCACAGTGTGGGGATATTGATACCGGCATTCCTGATGACTGTCAGGACATTTTTTTCGTCGGTAAATTCTACTTTTCTTCCGTCAATTGTCATTGTACCCATAAGATATCCTCCCTTCTATGCTTCCACATAAACCGCATCAAAGTTACAGTTATCCTTACAGGAACCGCATTTGATACATACGTCGTTGTTGATTACATGTGGATGCTTGATCTTTCCTGAAATCGCACCTGCCGGACAGTTCTTCGCACACTTGCCACAGCCGATACAGAACTCAGGATTGATATGGAATTGACGGAGCGCCGTGCAGACCTTCGCGCGGCATTTCTTATCTACGATATGCTCTACATATTCGTCACGGAAACGCTTCAGAGTACTGATGACCGGAAGCGGCGCACTCTTACCAAGACCGCACAGAGCCATACTCTGAACCATGTTTGCAAGTTCTTCCAGCTCATCCAGATCGGAAAGCTCACCTTTACCTGCAACGATCTTCTCCAGGATCTCAAGCATACGTTTGGTACCCTCACGGCAAGGAACACATTTACCGCAGCTCTCACGCTGTGTAAAGCTCATGAAGAAACGTGCAACCTCTACCATACAGGTATTCTCATCCATAACAACAAGTCCGCCGGAGCCCATGATGGCATCCAGTTTTTTAACAGAATCAAAATCAAGAGGATGATCGATCTGATCATCGATCAGACATCCGCCGGAAGGACCGCCGATCTGTACACCCTTAAATGCAGCACCACTCTTAAGGCCACCACCGATATCATAAATGATATGACGGAGGCTTGTTCCCATTGGAACCTCGATAAGACCGGTGTTCTCAATGGAACCGGTAAGTGAGAAGGTCTTGGTTCCAGGGCTTCCCTCTGTACCGATGGTGTGGAACCAGTCAGCACCCTGAAGGATGATCTTCGGTACGTTGGCATAAGTCTCTACGTTATTAAGAACCGTAGGTTTGCCCCACAGACCCTGCTCAACAGTTCTCGGAGGTTTTACTCGAGGCATACCTCTGTTACCCTCGATGGATGCAGTCAGGGCAGAACCTTCACCACATACGAACGCTCCGGCACCACGGTTGATATGTAAGTGGAAATTAATACCGGAACCAAGGATATTATCACCAAGAAGGCCATAAGACTCTGCCTGCTCAATGGCCATTCGAAGTCTCTGTACAGAAAGAGGATACTCGGCACGTACATAAATGTAACCGTCTTCTGCGCCTACTGCATAAGCGGCGATCACCATACCCTCGATCATCTTATACGGATCACCTTCCATTACGGAACCATCCATGAAAGCTCCCGGGTCACCCTCATCACCATTACATACTACATAGCGTACTTTCTCCGGCTGGCGTGCTACCTGTGACCATTTCTTGCCAGCAGGGAAACCTGCACCACCACGGCCACGGAGACCGGATTTTGTGATCTCATCAATAACGCCCTGCGGGGTCATCTCAAAGAAAGCCTTCGCCATAGCGGAAAATCCACCTACGGAAATATATTCATCAATAGACTCTGCATCGATCTTACCACAGTTCTCAAGAACGATCCTTGTCTGCTGGTTCAGGAACGGAATATCGCTTGGATGTGGACAGGCCTCATCATTATGACGATAGAACAGACGGTCAACCGGCAGTCCGCAGATCACGGTTTTCTCTACGATCTCGCGGCAGTCATCTACCTGAACATGAACATACTGATAATCATATGGCTCAATTCTCATAAGAGGTCCAAGTTCACATAATCCCTGGCATCCGGTCTTAACGATACCTACATGAGGAACATCCTTCTGCATCTCAACCGCAACACCCTCGATACCTTCACAGAGTCTTGACATTTCTTCGTAAATCTTCTGAGCACCGGAAGCGATACATCCGGTACCGGAACAGACGAGAACACGGCAGGTATAGCCATCAAGATTCTTCTTAACCTCAGCCTGTTTGTTTTTCAGATCTTCCATACTGGTTATACTCATACGCTCTCACCTCTCAATTCATTTAAAAGCTCAACAGCCTTCTCAGGAGTCATTTTCGGGTGAACTTCATCATTTACAGTCAGTGTCGGTGCCAGTCCACATGCACCCAGACAGGAAACAGTCTCAACTGTAAAAAGCATATCATCCGTTGTATGTTTCTTATGGGTCAGTCCAAGCTCTTTCAGCATGGCTTCCTTAACAGGCATGGACTTACGTACATGACAGGCAGTACCATCACATACCTTAATAATGTACTTGCCTTTCGGTTCAAAGGAAAAATTCTCATAGAAAGTGGCTACGCTGTACGCCTTCGCTTCTTTTACACCAATCTGTTCCGCAACATAAGTAAGAAGCTCTCCCGGGAGATAACGATACTCAGCCTGGATATCCTGCATGATCGGAATCAGTGATGCAGCTTTCCGACCGTAGTGCTCGATGATCTCATCCGTTTTCTTGTAATACGTCTGGTCTAACATTCGGTTCCCTCCTTGTTTCTCATAGATTTTCCACTTGATCAGCCTGCTCCCATTACAGGTTGATACTCTAACACTTTGTCAGTGCCGCGCGTTTATGCAAACCATTATTTTGCACTATTTTTGTGCTTTTAATTATAACTTATATCGTCATTTTCCACAAGTGCTTTTTTCGGTTTTTTCAGAATATATTGAAAAGTTTACAATGGCTTACTGGTTTTGTGTCTATTTTCTCCAAAAAATGTTCAATTTTTAACAGTTATGATAATAAAGGAACAAATTTACTTTATGTTCCCGGTAAAAAACATTCCTGTTATTGATTTTATTTCTCATTTACTTTAATATGAAAGAAAAGTGCGTGGAAAACATTTTATTAATCTTATTTTGAAAAGGAGAAACTCTATGCGAAATCTCGACACACCAGTTAAACAGATCCGAAGAAAGATTTTTACAGAAATTGCGAAGATCGGATTTGAATCCACGGACGAATCCCTGATCCACGATATTGAATCCATTCCCTACAACATCGTAGAAGAACGTGCGAAATACCGTGAAAGTATCTACCGTGAAAGAGCTGTTGCAAGCGAACGTGTCCGCCTGGCCATGGGCCTTTCTCTCCGTCCGGAGAACCGCTCTGTCCATCTGACTGACGGCGTAAAAGCCAGCAACATTGATGAGAAATATTACGAGCCACCTCTTATGCAGGTGATCCCATCCGCATGTTCCGCATGCGAATCCAACAAATATGAAGTCAGCAACATGTGCCGTGGCTGTGTTGCCCATCCCTGTATGCTCACCTGCCCCAAAGGCGCCATCTCCATGGTAGACGGCAAATCCTTTATCGACCAGGATAAATGCATCCACTGCGGAAGATGCAAAGCAGTCTGTCCTTACGATGCCATCGCCCATAAAGAACGTCCATGTGAACGCGCCTGCGGTGTAAAAGCCATCGAAAGTGATGAACAGGGAAGAGCTTCCATCAACCAGGACAAATGCGTATCCTGTGGTATGTGTATGGTCAGCTGCCCATTCGGAGCCATCTCCGATAAATCCCAGATCTTCCAGCTCTCCCACGCCCTCCGTGAAGGAACTGAGATCATTGCAGAAGTTGCACCTGCTTATATCAATCAGTTCGGCGAAGACGTCACCCCAGGCAAATTCCGCTCCGCCCTTAAACAGCTGGGCTTCTCAAACATTTATGAGGTAGCACTGGGCGCAGACATCGGCTGCATCTCTGAAGCACACCACTATGCCAAAGAAGTAGCCACCGGCAACCTCCCGTTCCTCCTCACCTCCTGCTGTCCGTCCTGGTCCGTCATGGCAAAGAAATACTTCCCGGCCATGATCGACAACATCTCCCAGGAGCTGACCCCGATGGTAGCAACCGCCCGCATTGTAAAAAAAGAACACCCTAACGCCAAAGTAGTCTTCATCGGACCATGCGCCTCCAAAAAACTGGAAGCTATGCGCCATTCCGTGAGAAGTGACGTAGACTTCGTAATCACCTTCGAAGAACTCTGGGGTCTCTTTGATGCCAAAAATATCACCCCATCCACCTGCGAAGAACTCCCGGAAGAAACCCAGGCCGCAACCGCCGCAGGAAGAGGATATGCCATCGCAGGCGGTGTAGCCGGAGCCATCGAAAACTGCCTGAAAGAATACTACCCCGACGTACCCGTACACATCGAACACGCAGAAAGCCTTGCCGAATGCAAAAAAGTCCTCACCCTCGCCAAAGCCGGCAAAATCAAAAACTGCATGATCGAAGGCATGGCCTGCCCAGGAGGCTGCATCGGCGGCGCCGGAACCAACGCCGGCTTCGCCAAAACCTCCAAAGCCCTCAAAAAATACGTAGACACCTCAGAACCCAAGCTTCCCTCACAGGAACTTGAAAACCTGGAACTGAACTAATATATCGAAATATTTTTCCAGATAATTCCCAGAAATATTTTATACGAAACCAAAAACGGAGATGCAACCTTAATTAAACCTCAAGGTTACATCTCCATTTTTATCAACCAGGACAGGGCAAAGCCCGCCTCCGTCCCTCATCCACATCCTACCGTATAGCCAGACAGCCTACCACGGCCAACCCCTCCGCCACTACTGTCCGCCACTACCTCTCCACCGTCTCCGTGCTCTCCGGCCAGGCATACTCCTCACCTTTCAGACCCGCCAGAAGGCTCCGAAGCTTATATCCATAACTCCTCCCGGCAGCCCAGCCACCTCCATAAGGATTCTCCTGAATCCCCAGCCATTCCACATAAGGAGCACTCTCCCGGGCAACATATTGAAAGCGGTTATCCACACAGGCCTGGTTCAGATCCTCTGATGAGGCATAAGCCTTCAGATGCTGCACCTGCGCCCGGATCCCGGTCCTTACATCCGGAAAAGAATTTCCGGCAACGCCTCCACCTGTAGTTCCAAGCCCGGAAAAATTAAACTGCCCCGCGCTGGCATCCCCGCCAAACTGGAGCCATCCGGTCTCAAGCATGGCCTGCTCATAAACAACTTCCCCACGGACACCCTCTGCATCCGCTTCCTCTATCACAATCGTGCAAAACGTATCAATATCCGGTGCACCACCCTCTGTCAGGACATCCGAAGGATACTCCACATTCTGCGCCTCATACTGCGCCACCATATCCTCCACATCCACTGTGGTACACCCCATGATCGTATAATATCCATAAGTATTATCTGTGGAATCATCCACAAAACTATCTGTATCACTCTCTCCGGATGACTGCGGCTTCGAAATCTGCCCTTCCATGGAATGATCCACATCCTCTGCCAAAACACCTGCAGGCGTTCCGAACACCAGAACGCCTGCAAGCACCATCATCCGTAAACAAAAACAATTTCGGAATCTGTACATATATAAATAATCAATCCTTTATTACTGCTATTACTGCGCTTTTCTCATTGCAGCTTCAACTACATGACCTACAAGAACAGAAGTTGTAACACTTCCAACTCCGCCAGGAACCGGTGTAATCGCATCAACGATCGGCTCAACTGCCGCATAATCAACATCACCGCAAAGTTTACCCTCAGCGTTTACATTGATACCAACATCGATGATTGTCTGTCCCTCTCTGACATAGTCAGCCCCAACAACACCAGCACGGCCAGCTGCAACGATAACAATATCAGCCTCTTTTGCAACGGATGGCATATCAACGGTTCTTGTGTGGCAGATGGTAACTGTCGCATTTTTCTTAACAAGCATCATTGCAGCTGGTTTACCAACTACAAGGCTTCTTCCGATCACAACAGCTTTTTTGCCTGTGCAGTCGATTCCGTAATGATCCAGGATCTCCATGCATGCCTGTGGTGTACATGGCGGGAATCCGATCTTTTTGCCTGTGAATACACCGGACATGGAAAGATCTGTCATACAGTCAACGTCTTTTTCTGCTGCAAGAGCATTCTCGATCACTGCCTGATCCAGATGTTTCGGAAGCGGACGGAACAGAAGAACGCCGTGGATCTTGTCATCTTTGTTTACTTTATCGATAGTTGCAAGAAGCTCATCCTGGGAAACGTCCTCCGGAAGAAGAATCTTCTCACATGCAACCCCAAGAGTCTCGCAACGTTTGGTTGCTCCTCTCTCATAGGAAATATCGCTTGGATTCTCACCAACACGGATAATGCAAAGTGTAGGATTTACACCTTTTGCCTGAAGCTCTGCAACGTTAGCTTTGATCTTCTCGTTAAGAGCTGCTGTTACTTCTTTACCTAATAACTGCTTTGCCATTTGTCTGGTTCCTCCTATTTCAGTCTTCCGAGAACACTGTCAAATGTCTCGTCTGCGATCTTTGTATATTTCTCAAGCATAGCGTCTGCTTTTTTGTTTAATTCCTCTGCATACGCACGATCTGCCATAGACTTTGTATTGATGTATACATTCAGGCTTGCTCCCTTAAGAGCAGCTTTGCAGAATGCAGCACCTACGCCAGCATCACTGATCGCAAGCTTGGAACCTTTTGCACCGAACTCAACGATAAGTTCAATGGCCTCACAGCATTTCTCCATGATCTCCATCGGAACAGAGCAGGCTTCTTTCAGAGCAGCCTCCATAACGCGGGCTTTCTCTGCTTTTTCTTCCTCTGTCTCTCTTGGCATTCCGTAAGCTTTGGAAAGAGGCTCAAATACTTCTGCGTCTCTCTCGATCAGATGAAGGAAATCTTTCTGAAGCTGATCACATTTCTTTTTCAGCTCCCACATCTCGTCCTCAACATCTGCATATTTTTTCTTGCCAACAGTAAGGCTTCCAACCATGTTTCCAAGAGCTGTACCAACCGCACCTACAAGAGCAGAAGCGCCGCCGCCGCCAGGAACCGGTGCCTTGGAGCTTAATACCTCAACAAATTCAGTACATGTACTGGTAGAAAATCCCATAGGACTCTCCTCCTTATATTCTTATTTTAGCACTCTTTAGAGCCCATTGGGGGCTTTTATAAAAAGCCCCCTCCGGTAGTTTTTGATCTTATGTTCCGATTAGAAGAGGCCTGTGATCTTACCTGTCTCATCTACATCGATCTTGGTTGCTGCCGGAACTTTCGGGAGACCTGGCATAGTCATGATCTCACCTGTCAGGGCAACGATAAATCCTGCACCTGCGGAAATCTTCAGGTTACGTACTGTTACCTCAAAGTCTGTCGGTGCGCCAAGTTTTGTCTGATCATCTGTCAGACTGTACTGTGTCTTAGCTACACAGATCGGGCAGTTGCCAAATCCAAGAGCTTCCAGCTGTTTTGCCTGTTTCTGAGCATTTGCTGTAAGAACAACTTTCTTACCACCGTAAACTTTCTGTACGATGTTATTCAGTTTATCCTCGATAGATCCCTCAAGCTCATAAGCATATGTGAAGTCATTCGGCTCCTCAACAAGACGGATCACTTCCTCAGCAAGCTTCATGCCGCCTTCGCCGCCTTTTGCCCATACCTCGGAAAGTGCAACGTTAACGCCAAGCTCTTTACATTTTGCCTCAACCAGGTCAAGCTCTGCCTTGGTATCGGTCGGGAATGCATTGATAGCAACTACACATGGAAGTTTGTATACATTCTTGATATTGCTTACATGTTTCAGAAGATTTGGAAGACCTTTCTCAAGAGCCTCAAGGTTCTCGTTGTTCAGATCTGCCTTCGGAACACCACCGTTGTATTTCAGTGCACGAACAGTAGCTACGATAACAACTGCGCTTGGATGAAGGCCTGCCATACGGCACTTGATGTCAAGGAATTTCTCAGCACCAAGGTCTGCACCGAATCCAGCCTCTGTGATAGCATAATCTGCAAGTTTCATAGCCATCTTGGTAGCTGTTACGGAGTTACATCCATGAGCGATGTTTGCGAATGGTCCGCCGTGAACGATTGCCGGAACATGCTCCAGTGTCTGTACAAGGTTTGGTTTCAGGGCATCTTTCAGAAGTGCTGTCATAGCACCCTCTGCATGAAGATCACCAGCTGTTACCGGTTTCTGCTCGGAAACTTTACCATAGGTATATCCGATGATAATTCTGGAAAGTCTCTCTTTCAGGTCTTTGATGTCGCTTGCAAGACAGAGAACTGCCATGATCTCAGATGCAACTGTAATGTCGTATCCGTCTTCACGTGGCATACCGTTTGTTCTTCCGCCAAGACCATCTACTACATTACGAAGCTGACGGTCGTTCATGTCCACGCAACGTCTCCATGTGATCTTTCTCGGGTCAATGTTCAGGTCATTACCCTGGAAGATATGGTTGTCGATCATTGCTGCAAGAAGGTTGTTTGCCGCACCGATCGCATGGAAGTCACCGGTAAAGTGAAGGTTGATATCCTCCATCGGAACTACCTGTGCGTAACCGCCGCCTGCTGCACCACCTTTTACACCGAATACCGGTCCGAGGGATGGTTCACGAAGAGCTACCATTACTTTTTTGCCCATTTTCTGCATTGCATCTGCAAGACCAACGGTTGTTGTTGTTTTTCCCTCTCCTGCTGGTGTCGGGTTGATAGCTGTTACGAGGATCAGCTTACCATCTTTCTTGTCACTCTCTTTTAACAGATTGTAATCAATTTTTGCTTTGTACTTTCCGTACTGCTCCAGATATTTGTCATCAATACCTGCCTTCTCTGCAATCTGTGTGATTGGAAGCATTTCGCACTCCTGTGCAATTTCGATGTCACTTTTAAATCCCATAATGTTACCTCCCTTTAGGTATTTTTACAGTTTTTAATCCCTTAAAACTGCATTTCTATAAAAACAGGTCCCATCCTGTTCTTAACTTTTTTAAAGACATTTCAAAAACGCCTTCAGAGATCCGATGATAACGTCTCCCATCACAGCCATGTCCTCAGCTGCAAAGGAAACCGGAAAATTATCGGAAAACAATATCTGTGAAGAAGGTGGAAATTCCTCATCACCCTCCCACAGGATCATCTGGATCAGATATCCGGGGAATATCTCCACCTGATAGGCAATATCGCCATGATCTACAGGAGCTGCATGGATGTGCTCCATGATCCCCTTAAAATCCTTCAGTCTGTTTCCATAGGTAAAGGCCAGACGCTTGATACATCTGCCATCAAACTGACGGAGATATACCTCCCCCCAGGGCATTTCCCTGTAGGTCTTAAATCTTCCGCTTCCCTGGGAATTATTTCCATTCAGCAGGAAACGTATGGTAAGGATCTTCGCATAGATCATTTCTTCCAACGGATAAAATCCCATATCATCTTTCTCATGAGTTACCTGAAAATCCGGCCAGGAAATATGATACACCGTTCCCAGAAATTTCAGAGTCAGCTGTTTTGTCTCTTCATCATAGGGAATAGAAAGCCTCCCGGCAATCTCTGCCGGGTCTGCTTTCTGGAACTCTTCTGTATAATGTTCCCAGGGCATCCTTTCCTTGCTGTCTTTTTCATAATTCAGGTCATTTATACTAAAAGCCATGTTTTACCTCTGCCATTTTAGTCTGTATTATCTCTTCTGCTGTTCTTCCATAACAGACGGAAACAGATGTGTATCCGTATGCGGAATAAAGCATGCACCTACAAACTCGTCCATATAAGTCGGAACTGTAGAAAGCTCCAGATAAGTCATATTGGATGCAAGTTCGTATGTCTTTTTCTCTGCCGGTGTGGAATGAAGCATCAGATAAGCACCTGTAAGAGAAGAGTTACCAATATAGTGGAATTTCTCAAGAGGAATATCCGGGAACATTCCGATATGCACCGCATTTGCCATATTGATTCCACTTCCGATTCCACCGGCAACATATACATCGTCAATCATGGAAACGTCAAAATCAAGAGAATTCAGCATGGTACGGATGGCCGAGAAAATAGCACCTTTGGCACGGATAAAGTTGTCAATATCAACTTCTGTGATCTCCACATCCTTAACAGAACCGGCTTCCTCTTCAAATGCGATCACATAGCTTCCCATGCCATAGTGATCGTGACGGACTCTCTTGCCCTCGCGGACGAATTTACCCTTCGGATTGATGATTCCTGTCATAAAGAGTTCACTGATCACATCAATGATACCGGAACCACAAAGTCCTACCGGCTTGGTTCCAGGATCCCCTACAACCTTGTATGTCGGCTCCATGGTCTCTTTATCAATGGTACATGCCTCAATGGCACCATCAGTGGCACGCATACCGCAGCTGATGTCTCCACCCTCAAAGGCAGGACCAGCGGAACATGCACAGCTCATCATGAAATCGGAATTACCGAATACCAGCTCTCCGTTAGTACCAAGGTCAATAAACAGAGAGAACTCCGGTCTGTTCCAGATCATACTTACCAGTGTACCTGCAGTGATATCTCCACCTACATAGCTTCCGATATTCGGCGCCATGATAATATGTGCGTCAGGGTTGATCTCAATTCCCACATCTGACGCAAACAGAGAATTTGTTTTGAAAAATGCCGGAATATACGGTTCCATACGAAGGGGATCCGCATTAATTCCTGCAAACAGATGATTCATGGTTGTATTGGAAGCAACACACATCCGGTAGATCTGCTGTTCCGGGAAGTGAATGCTTCTGCACATCTCGTGGATCATCGGATTGATGGTCTCTTTGATCACTGCATCCTGAAGCTTCTTTTTTCCCCCAGGTTTCTGAGATTCAATAATACGGTTGATAACATCCGCACCAAAACGGATCTGTCCGTTTCCGGAAGAGCTTTTGGCCAGGATCTCTCCGCTTTCCATATTGATCAGAACTGCAGAAACTGTTGTGGTACCGATATCTACGGCAAGACCACCGATCACAACATCTTCTTTACTGTCAAAAATATCGTATACAAACATGTCGTTCGGTGTTGTACGAACCACACATTTCACTGAAAATTTACTGTTTCGAAGTACATCCGGAAGTTTTTTCAGCACGGAATAGGGAATTCTGATATGTTTGAGATTCATATATTTCCGCAGTGCCCGTGTCAGTCTCTCATTATCCGGCATGGTATCATCCAGAGATGGTTCCTCCATGTGTACTTCTATAACATCAAGACTGTTTGTAAGTTCTATGCCAGCTGATTCTACTTCATGCTTGGCTTTTTCAAAAATAGCAATTTCTTCTTTTGAACTTAAGTCGGCGACCTTCATCCGGCTCTTATATGCGGACGCAATGTCCGGAACAAGAACTTCTACATCAGCCGTGATCTTGCTCATGCAGGCCAGACGCCAGCCAGCATTGTATTCTTCATCAGAAATATGAAGAGTTTTCTTTGAGTCCAGTTCTCCGCCTTTTAACTGTACCCGACATTTTCCACAGGCTCCGTTTCCGGAACATGGTGCATCGATAGCCACATTGGCACCACGAGCAACCTCCAGTAAATTATCCCCCGCATTGGCAAATGCTTCTACCGTACTGCCATTTTCAAAAGCAAACGTTACTTTAAACATTCAGTAACCACCTTTCTCGCCTCGTGAATGTTTTTGTCTTCCACCTGTGGCGCTGGGAGTTAGACTAAACTATATTAGTAAAAAAGAGGCTGAAGGCCGAAGCCCCCAGCCTCTGAAATAGCGCTCCTGTTTTGTTCACACGCCAAATTAGATCTCAAGGTAAGAATCTGCGTAAAGTGTGTTACCCTTGAATACGTCACAGGATTTGATTGTTTCCATAAGACGAAGGTCATTCGGGTTAACGATTGCAGATGTAAGACCATTCATCATAGCCATAGCTACAAGAGCAGAGTCCATGATCGGACGGATATGTTTTGGCATACCATTACTGTTGTTGGAAAGACCACCTGTGGAGTTCAGTCCCATCTCGGAGAACATCTTGATTGCCTCAAGAACTTCCATCTGTTTGTCCTGCATTCCCTTTACAACAAGGAAAAGCGGATCGAACCAGAGATCCTCTGCTTCCATACCAAGGCCAAGACCTCTCTCAAGCATGTTCTGGCAGTGCATCATACGCTCGTCATTATCTGCTGCAACCATACCGGAAGAGCAAAGTGCGATACAGATCGCATCGTTAGCTGCTGCAAGGTCGATGTTGGAGATTCTGTCGCCAGCATCTGCAGAGTTTACGATCGGTTTTCCCTTGCTTCTGTTGTATACAGAAATACCAGCCTCGATTGCTTTCTGGTTTGTGGTATCCAGAGCAAGCGGAACATTGTCAAACTCAGACTGAAGGAGCTGTACTGCCCATTTCATAAGATCCTCGCCATCGTTCTCAGCCGGTCCGATGTTTACATCAAGATATGTAGCGCCTGCATCAAGCTGCTGTTTTGCTCTTTTGATGATCGGCTCAGGATCTCTCTCTGTAAACGCTTTGTTTACTGCCGGTGCTGTTGTTGAAAGTCTCTCTCCAATTGTTACGAATTTTGCCATACTCGTGTTCTCCTTTACATATTAGTAGGATATGGCTGTGCAGAAAGCCTGCACAGCCTCTCATAACTGTCAGCGGCATTGCTGAGCAGCTGATTTCTTAAACCTTAAGGATTATGCATCCAGGTCTTTTAAGAATTTCACAAGCTGTACTGCTTCTCTTGGTCCTACGATGATCTCCCATCCAGGAAGCTTAGCCTCAAGGTCGCCCTTAAGAACAGCTACTTTACCAGGAATAACCAGTCTTCTGCATTTTACCTTCGGCTCAACATTCTCTTTGATGTACTCGGAGATGCTGTTTCCGGAGAATTTACCTGCTGCCCAGGATGTCAGAACGGAAAGTCCGCCTGCATCATTGATCACCAGGTTAAGCGGAACACCGGAACGCTCCAGCTCGCCAGATACTACGAAATATGTAAGAGCAAAGTCTACTGTTGTTACAACGAGAGAATTCTCGTCTGCTCCGTTCAGAGGATAAATGCCCGGTTCTACCTTCATTGGCTTCTGCGGGTCTGTAAATACGTTCTGACGAAGACCGAACAGCGGAAGTGCCTCTGCATATGTCATCTGCTCCATAACGATGATAGAACCATATTTCATAGTAAACATGGAAGCAAGTGCTGCCTGTAAATGTTTGTCACCCTTCGCAAGTTTAACAAGGTTAACGATAGAAGGATAACCAAATGTTCTGTCCTGATTCTTAAGAGCTGCACGACGAACCTGTACAGTATTTGCAAAGGTCTCTTTGATGTCAGCTCCTGTTGTATCAAGTACGAGATTCTTGTTGCCAAGTTTCTCAATAGCTGCTGTAGTATCATATAATTCATTGATGTCCTTACCGGATACACCGAGAACTACGCCTGCATCTGTAGCAACCTTGCTCATTGCCTCGTAGTTGGAAGCGTTTGCTCCGTTAAGAACCGGTTTGCCGTCCTTACATACTTCAAGGGCAGCTTTTGCGATCTCAGGATCTGTACAGCCAAGGATCAGTGTTCTTCCAAGACCTTTAGCCTTCTCTACAAGTGCTGTAAATTTTGCAGCATCTGCATTCTCATCGCAGTTTACATACACAAGCTCTACATGCATTCTCTCACCGATACGATCATAGTCAACGTGTGGGATCTCTGCAAGTTTTGCTTCTACTTCTTCATCACTCATGCATGTGCAAAGTGATACGGCATATCTTGTTTTGCTTACAAATGTCTTCTCATGTCTGAAAAGAACAGTCTCTCCACCAAGTGTAAACTCTCCATCGCCTGTTCCGATCTTGATAGTTTTCATTGGCGGTGCAGTTGCCTCAGAAAGAGATGCTAATGCATCCTCGGACATATGAGGACACTGCTCAATTTTCATAGCGCCCTGTGCAACTTTCATAGAGAAAGCCATACATGTAGGGCATCCACATTCCTTACAGTTTTTCTTTGGTGTTAATTTAAAGATCTGAATACCATTCAGTGCCATAGCTCTTTATCCTCCTATTTATTACGCAAGTGCTTTGATCAGCTTGGAAATTGTCTTAACAGATTCCGGATGTCTTAAGATAACTGCATCAGAACCAGCTGCAAGATCAGCTGCTGCTGTCTCAACTTCCATGTCGATTCCACGCTCGTCCTGTGGTCCCCATGCCGGCATGTCTGCTTCAGAAGCCATTGCCTCTTTAACATTCCATGTCTCAGCGGATACAGGTGTAATAATAGGCATCTGCAGCATGTTATCATTCTGGCCTAAAGCGGCACCTTTGATACGGTCCATAGTAGATACTACGTACTCATATCCATAACCAACTGCTGCACTACCGATATTCATAACGATCTTCTTTGCATCTACACCAAGCTGTGTAGTAACAACGTTAAGCTGTTTAGCAAGGTTGATATCAACGGCAGACTCAGCGCCTACGATCTGATTGTAAGCAAGACCTGCTGCTGCACCGATTGCTTTGTAGTTCTCCTCTTTCTCGGAAAGGATCAGTGCATTTCTGCCCTGAAGAGCCTCTGCAACCTTCGGAAGGAGCTCTGCATCCTTCTCAACATTCTTGCAGCCCTCTACAACCAGTGGACAGTCAACTGCATCTGCAACTTCTTTAACAACTGCGATCAGCTCATCGATAGATTTGTTAACACCGTTCGGGTCGCCGCCCTCAAGAATAAGTGCAACAAAGTCAGCACCCTCCATAGCTGCAGCTTTCTTAGCAATGTCAGCCATTGTAGTAGCGCCTTCATAGTAAGCTTTGATACCTTCAGATACGCCCTCAAGACCCATATCAGAGATCTCTACACCGATCTTCGGGCAGTTCTCTGACTCTGCGTCAAAGGAATAAAATGGGAATGTACAATCCCCACCAATTGTCACAGTCTTATCTCCGCTTCCGATTGTGACAGCATTAATCTTTGCATTGAACTTTTGTGGTTTCTGATTAAACGGCATTTTTCGTTAGCCTCCTTAAAAATAATAATTAAAAACTACAGAGCTTCTTATATTATACTACATAGCACCAGTTATTGGCAAGATGCAGCACTATATTTCTGTTAAAAAATCAACAAACTTTTTAACAGTTTACAGGAGAAAGGATGTCCGCACATCCTTTCTCCCGGATAAATTACATCATCGGATCAAGTCCGAGAGCCGGATGTCCTTTTTCTGTAAGGAATGCAACCAGTGTCTCCGGATCTTCTGCGATCGTCTCATCACCGATCATGTCTGTAAAGTTATCGATTCCGTAAAGCTCTTTTGCAGTCTTATTAAGTCTGTCAGCTACGAATTCTTTCAGCTCTTTCGGCATCCATACGATACGCTCGATACCGCCCTCAGCCTTCATGAACTTCTTGGAGGAAATGAAATGTTTACCATGTCCCATGAATCCAGGTGTCTGAACTCCACCACCTGTCATGGATGCCATCTCAGGGAATGTCATTCCAAGTGGTGTCATGCCTGCATACTCACGGTTAGCAATAACAACACCGTTGGAGAATGGCTCGATACCACAGATACACTCGAAGCATCCGCAGGAAGTCATCGGATCCTGCATGATAGAGTACAGTGTAACGTGCTCCAGAGCACCCTGGGAGAATTTCTGAACTGCCTCATCAACGTCCTCATAAGAACCAAGATTCTCATCGATCGGACGCTCTTTTGTGATGATCTGGCAAGGGCCAGCTGGGTCAAGCTGATGTGTAGCTTTTGCATCCAGCCATGAAACCGCACCGCAAAGACCAAGTCTCTCAGGTGTTACTACACATACGTGGCTTGGTGCGAATGCCTGGCAAAGGATACAGCTATAATATACGTCAACAGACTCATCTGTCAGAGTATCAAGACGCTCATCACGTTTGTCAAAGATCGGAATTGCAACCTCATGACGGATTCTTGTACACTCAGCAGGATCTGTATAGATAACAACCTCACATTTATCAACAACTGCATCGAACTCATTTTTAACAGATGCATAAAGAACTTCACCGATATGTTTGATTCTGAATCCTGCATTAAATGCGTCAATGCTGATACGGATACGCTGCATATCACGCTGTCCTGTATGGTATACACCCTCGATACAGTTGATGTAGTTGTGGAATTTACGCTCGATAACCGGCTCAAAGTCAGGCTGCATATTCTTACCTGCAACTTTAACAACATATGCAATGCTGTTCTTGCTGCCGAATTCCATCTCATCTACTTCAGGTCCGATTACTGTGATCTTGTGATCCTCGATCTCAGAAGCATCGCAGGTATGTACAAGCTCTGCACAGTCTACACGGGAGCCATCGAACTCAACCTGCATATCTTTACGACGGATGATCTCACCCTCGAATGCAGATGCGAAAGCAACCGGAATATCAATATTTGTGATCTTGATCTTAATATCACGCGCCTCAAGAGAAGTAGCGTTAAATTTGCTTACGTCCTCCTGAACGATAAGGCTCTTCGGTACGCGGAAGATATTCTCTGTCTCATTAGTAACAACCGGGAATCCAAGTGCGATAGCGCCTGCACCACATGCTACGATCACATCATCCAGAGGTTTGAATGCGTTAACGAATGCCGGTACACGATCCATTGTGTATTTCATAAGTGTTCCTGCATCTCCAGGTGTTACATTACCGAAGATCAGCGCTGCACGGATCGCAACGGAAACTACATGAACAACAGATGTAACATCTTTTCCAAGAGGAATAACACGAACGTTGGCACCTGTCTTCATTCCGGCTTCTGCAACCTGATCAATGATTCCGCCAACAAGTGTTACCAGGATACCCTGTGCCTGATAGCTCTTTACAAGAGCAACACCCTCTTCTGTAGTAGGAGCAGCACCAAGGATAACAGCAACGCCTGGGATATCGCCTGTTACAAGCGGTACACCGAGCTCACGGATAACAGCATCACCAAGATGTCCATAGCATGGCTCTTCGTAAGGAGTTGCTCCGTCGATATATTTCAGAACCTCGATGAACTCTGCGCAGAGTGCTGTAGCAACACCGGACATGAATGCATCGTTCAGTCTTTTCTCTCTTGTCATAAGTGTTTTTACAACGCCAAGAGCTTCTTTTAATTCTTTTAATGTTGTAACTTTTGTTCCTGTTACAGCATAGTAGCAAGGAAGGCTGTAAGCGGTATTCGGGAAGCTGACAGCTTTGTCTTCGCCATACTGAGCGATCGCGCCGTCAATAGCACCCTCTGTTAAACCATATACAGCATCGTTTCCGCCGAATACTCTATCAAATAAAGTCACTGTAATACCTCCTATTTTTACAGAATTGAATTCTGATCAATTTTGCCTTTGATTTTTCTGATCTCAGCAGTTACAGTCTCACTGAAATCGTAGGGAGATTTTCCCTGACGGTCAGCGTCCATAACTTCTGTATTGTAGTGGATCATTCCAAGCAGATCTTCTGCCGGGATCTTGTTCCGGATAAATTCTTCATCTTCCGGATTTCGTACCTTGTTGGCTACGACCTTAACCTGGGAAACTCCCAGATCCTTTGCAAGACGTTTGACATTCTTGTAAGTCTGAACGCTTCTTGCCCCTGGTTCGATCACTACAATAAATTCATCCATGCTCTCCGTGGTGCCCCGGCCCAGATGTTCCAGGCCGGCCTCCATATCCATGATCACCACATCATCTCTGTGGATCACAAGGTTATTGATCACTCTTTTAAGCATCACATGTTCAGGACAGACGCATCCGCCTCCACCTGTTTCCACAGTTCCAAGGACAAGCAGCTTTACGCCATTACAGGTTTTTCCATAAGTATCCGGAATATCGTCTACCTTTGGGTTCAGTTTATAAAACTGATTTTGGCTGTTGGCTCCGGTGCGTTCTTCTATGAGCTTACGCATTTTTGAGATTGGAACAATAGAATCCAAGGTTTCCTCGTCAAATCCAAGGGCAAGACCCAGGTTCGCATCCGGATCCACATCCGCCGCAAGGACTTTTTTTCCCTCATCTGCGTATAGTCTTGCAAGTGTTGCTGCGAAAGTTGTCTTTCCTACTCCGCCTTTACCGGTTACTGCTATTTTCATTTTACGTCTTCCACCTTTTATAACATTTTAAAGATCGCAACGGATTAGATTCCTAATGCTGTTCTCTTCTCTTCAATTCTCTCGATCATAAGATCAACTAATTTCTCGATGTCTGTCTCTACTGTGTAAGCAGCACCTGTCCATTTTCTTGTTCCCTCTGTAAGAAGCTCGCACATTTCTGAAGAACCGGAAACATATGGATCAACACCAAGGAATGTATCAATACCAGTACCAACTACGTAGTTACCGATGGATACAGCTTTTTCAGACATCCACTCAGGAGCACATCCTACTACAGGAAGCTGATTGATCTGAAGTCCTGCATCTTTTGCAAGTTCAGCAGCCAGGATCATCATACGGGAGATATCTACGCAGGATCCCATATGAAGTACTGGTGGGATATCAGCCAGCTCACAGACACGTTTCAGACCTGCACCGCAGAGATCTCTTGCGGATTTGTCCATCAGACCAGCTTTAGCAGCTGCCTGTGCGGAACATCCGGAAGCGATGATAATGATATCATTTGCGATACACTTCTTCATCAGTTCGATATGTGCATAGTCAGGACGGATCTTAGGATTGTTACATCCAACCATAGCAACAGCACCACGGATAACACCGGAAGTGATGCACTCAAGTAATGGTTTGGTTGTTCCTGTTACGTCAACCTGAGAGTTTGTAACACCATCAAGAACTTTGACGATTGCTTCTACTGAGTAACCAACAGTAGCTTTCTGTTTCAGCTGCGGGATATGTACAAGCTCAGGTTTTCTGTTCTTGAAGTTATCGATAGCCATCTTAACGATTGCTTTTGCATTTTCTCCTGCTGTCTCAGCGTTGAATCTGATAAATTCAGAATCCGGCATCTGAGCGATCGGAGAAGTTGTAACAAATTTAGTATGGAAACATTTGCTCAGAGGTCCTAATGCAGGGAAGATACACTGAACATCAACTACGATCGCCTCGCAAGCACCTGTCAGTACTACGTTCTCCTGCTGCAGGAAGTTACCAGCCATCGGAACACCACGACGCATAGCTACCTCGTTAGAAGTACAGCACACACCGGAAACGGTGATTCCTTTTGCTCCTACAGATTTTGCATAATCGATCATTTCTTTGCTGTCTGCATACTCACAGATCATCTCAGAAAGACTCGGATCATGTCCGTGTACAACAATGTTTACGTTCTCTTCAACCATTACTCCAAGGTTAGCCTCTGTATCAAGTGGCTTCGGAGTTCCGAATAATACATCAGAGAACTCTGTTCCCATCATGGAACCGCCCCATCCATCAGCCATACCGCAGCGAATAGACTGTTTTACAAGTGCCTCCGGAAGAGATGAACATCCCATATGAGACATATGCAGGGAGCTTGCAACCTCACGGTCGATAGCACGTGGTGCGATTTCGTTCTCGATCAGTTTTTCTTTCTGTCCTGCAGGCATTCTGTCAAGGAATCTCTGATATCCGAACGGTTTACCATATTCCATAAGACCGATCTCAGCCATCTCATGAGCCAGATCATAGATATCCTTGCCTTCTGTTTCCACGCCCCACTCTTTAGCGATGCGAAGCAGTTTCTCAGGATCTTTTACCTGATAATTTCCGCCCTCTTTTGCACAGTACAGTGTATGGCAGATCTCACGACCATGATCGGAGTGAGTAGCTGCACCACCGGCTGTAAATTTAAGGAAGTTTCTTCCTACGATACCATGAGCATCACATCCGCAGATTCCTCTTGGAGCCTTCGGTGTAATACGACACGGTCCCATTGCACAGATACGGCAGCAGATACCCTGCTCACCGAATTTACAGTGCGGAGTCTGGTTCTTTGCACGGATCTGCCATGCATCTGCTCCTACCTTTGCACCTGTCTCGAGAAGACGGGCTGTAGCGGCTTCAAATTCCTCCACTGTAGTTAATTTGAATTCACTCATTATAGACCTCCTTTAATAGCACATCTATTTTTATTTTTCTTTTTATAATAAGCCCAGGGCAGGAACCCATCCCCACCCATGGGTTATTTTCTTTTTTAAAAAAAGGTTTATATTTCGTTATAAACCTAATTTATCAAAAATTTCAAAAGCTGCTTTTCTCATCGGATTATCCTCAGGAAGAGTAACGGTTGGTTTACCATCGCAGTCATATTCATAAACTGCCTCATCCTGTGGCACCACACCGATCAGATCGAGTCCCTGATTCCGGATTTCCTCAAGGATTCCTGAATTCAGTTCTGCTTTTGGCGCGCGATTGATAATAAGGCCTACTCTGGAAGGCTTCATATCGCATTCCTTAATAAGTTCTGCGATCCTGCCAACTGCCTGAACGCCTCTTCTGGAGCAGTCACTTACAAGAATTGCTGTCTCCATGCTCGGAAGGATTCCTCTGCTGATATGTTCCATTCCAGCTTCGTTATCCACAACAATATACGGATAATTTTTCTGGTATTTGGCAAGCTGTGCCTGAAGCAGACCATTTACAAAGCAATAGCAGCCTTTTCCCTGGGTTCTTCCCATTACAAGAAGATCATAATCATCTTCCTCTGCAAGAGCATCCTCAAAACGTACCTCCGCATAATCTGCCTTGGACATTCCTTTGGGGATCGGGCTTTTCTCTGCCATCTCAGCATGTGCGATCTCCTCGCGGACATCGCCAAGAGTCGTATCTACTTCTACGCCAAGAACCTCATTCAGATTTGAATTGGCATCTGCATCTACAGCCAGTACAGGTCCTTTTTTCTTTTCGCAGAGATACTGGATCAGCATTCCGCATAATGTAGTTTTTCCAACGCCGCCTTTTCCGGCGACTGCAATAACATGTGCCATAAAACGGGCACCTCCTGATTTTATATCTGTTATGCCGGCGCATAAGGGAGGTGCCTGATACTGTTCTGACACCTCCGCATCGTGCCGGAATTCTTATTTATTTCGTTGATGATTAGATAAGTGTACGAAGTCCGGATCTGTCAATGATCTCGGATACATCTTTCCATTTGTTTAATGCATAAAGATGGATACCGTCAACACCAAGAGCGCGATACTCATCGATCTGTCTGATGGTGTATTCGATTCCTTCTTCTTTGAATCGTTTAACCTTGTCCTCATAGAACATGTCAAATGGTTTACCATCAGCATCTTTAGCGTTAAACGGATTCGGGAACAGCCAGTTTCTGGAGATCAGCCTGCAAAGCTCACTGTCCATTACACAGCCATTACGTGAAAGAGCCATATTAATGGTAGCTGCCTGATCCAGGATTGGCATTACACCAACATCTACAGGCATTGTCACTCCAGCCTCGCGGATAGCGTCCAACCAGTATTTAAACTGTTCCATATCCCAGCAGAGCTGGGTCATGATATAATCAGCACCATTGTCCTGTTTCTGTCTCAAAACAGCAATATCAGCATCCAAGCTTCTGCATGCGATATGGCCTTCCGGTGAACCGGCTACTGCGATCTCGAACTTATCGCCAAATTCATCACGGACAAATTTAACAAGGTCTGTCGCATAATTGAAGTCTCCACAGGTTGTTGTCTCACCAAGTGGAATATCTCCGCGAAGTGCCAGCATATGGTCAACGCCATCTGCCAGATACTGTTCCAACTGCTGTCTGATTCCTTCTTTTGTGTTCTTGATCACTGTGAAGTGTGTTACAGGAACAGTTCCTGCATTCCTGATCATCTGGCATACTTCCCTGTTGGCACCGACATTTCCGCCGCCGGCACCGTATGTACAGGAAATATACTCCGGTCTATACTTCATGAGATGTTCAATGGTTTCCGGCAGGTTTGCCATACCTTTTTCTGTCTTTGGCGGAAAAAGTTCAAAGGAAAGCAGCATTTTTTCTCTCATTGCTTCAGATAATTTCATTGATCGTCCTCCACGTCTTAGTGTTATTATATTTTTATAGGAATGATCTCTGTCATTCCCTCAGCTCACATTTCCATAAAACTGCTGTAATATCAGTCACACTGCAGTTTCACGATACTGTTCGCCAGATCTACCATGAGAATACTGCCCTCTACCACGCGCTCATCTCCCATGATATCACGAAGGATCAATTTATTTCCGTCCACATCAATGCGGCTTACATTTTTAAAAATTACTGAATTATCTTCTTCTTTATATACAGTTGCAAGACACATAATCAATTCCTCCAAATAAGCGGTTTTCTGTTCTTCCGCTCTGCTGTCAAAATCATTCTGTCAGTTTATTTCAGTTCTTCCTTAACAAGGGTAAGGGCAAGTCCTAGTCTCATATTACCCTTCTGGAAATCGGATACTGCTTCCTTGATTGTCTTGGCAGCTGCATCCATGTTAAGTTTCTTAAGGTTGTCAGCCATCTGGTCAAGTTCTGCCGCATGATGCTCATTATGCTGCAGCATATAGGTAAGAAGTGCTACAGTCTCATTCTTGCAGTCACCGGACTCGCAGGAACCGCAGTGGCCATCGCCGTGTGTATGGCAGTGGCTGTCTCCTTCTGCATGGCTGTGTGTATGGCTGTGAGTCACTCCATCCTCGTGAGTGTGCTCATGTGTATGTTCGTGGCTGTCCGCATGTCCATGCTGAACAAGGTTGCCATTCTCATCTTTGATTAAATGCATAAATACCCCTTTCCTGTATCCGCAGGGCGGACACGCTCATGACAAGAATTTATCAATTAAATTCATTATACATCTTTTTGTCTCTATTATCAAGAAAATTATTATAAAAAATATCCAAAATTATACGCCATTTTTCCTGATTTTTCAAAAACTTTGACAGTTAATTAACTCGATTGTCTCGATTTTAACGAAGTTAGCTTCTTCAAACCATATAATATTTCCTATAGCCGCTTTAAAATTCGGACCAAGCTTTATCACTTTTGTAATATATTTGATGTGATTCTTTCATATTTTTGTGCTATAATGGCAAAAGCATGGGAAACAGAACAAACAAGGAGGAATTATTTTGAGAGAGACTGTTTTTCTGAATAACGACAGAGAAATGCCCCTCCTGGGGCTTGGTGTGTATAAGTTGCCCGACGACGTACAAGCTGAGGCTGCCATCACTTCTGCAATCTCTGCCGGCTACCGCATGATCGATACCGCATCCGTTTACAAAAACGAAGAAAGTGTGGGACGTGCCATCGCCAGATGTGGTGTTCCCCGGAAGGATCTTTTTATCACCAGCAAGATCTGGAACACAGCCCAGCGGCTGGGTGATGTTCAGGGTGCTTTTTCCCGCAGTCTTGACCGTTTGAAGCTCAGCTATGTTGATCTCTACCTGATTCACTGGCCAGTTCCTGGCTGCTACCTGAGCACCTGGAAAGAACTGGAAAAAATCCTGGAATCCGGGCGTGCTTTGAGTATCGGCGTCAGCAATTTTGACATCCGGCATCTGGAAGAGCTCCGTAAAATTTCCGGAATTATCCCGGCTGTAAATCAGATTGAATGTCATCCCCTGTGTTATCCATCCGAACTGATCGAATACTGTAAAGCTTTTGGTATTCAGGTACAGGCTTATGCCCCTCTGGCAAGAGGCGCCTATTTTGACAACGATGTCATGTGTGTTCTGGGAACCAAATACGCAAGAACTCCTGCACAGATAGGTCTTCGCTGGGCTGTTCAGAAGGGGATTTCCGTTATTCCAAAATCCAGCAATCCGGAACGTATCCGAAGTAACGGAAATATTTTTGATTTTAATATCGAAGATGAGGACATGGCAATCATTGATACGCTTAATGAAAATCTGCATACTTCTCATGTTCCGGAAGATCTCCGTGACATTCAGTTTTAGTTTTTTCATAATAACATAAAAAAGATATCTGCCTGATCCTAAAAAAATCTTCTGGCAGATATCTTTTTTATTTTTTTAACTGAATTTCATATGTTTGAAGCGGGCGAATGTTTCTGGCTCATACATTTTCCCAAGGGAAGCATCGGCGTTTCCACCTTTTTGTCGCGCAGCATCAGGTCCATTACTGCTTCTGCCGCAGATTTTCCCTCAAAAAGTACTCGGTTTACTTCTGTTATGATAGGCATCTCCACCTCATATTTCTCGGCAAGTTCTCTTGCGGCTCTTGCGGAATAAACACCTTCCACAACCATCTGTACCTTATCCATAGCCTGTTCCATTGTACATCCCTGACCGATCAGATATCCGGCTTTTCGATTACGGCTGTGTACGCTCGCACAGGTTACGATCAGATCACCAATTCCGGAAAGTCCGTAAAACGTTTCCATCTGTGCTCCCATTTTCTTTCCAAGCCTTGCAATCTCCGTGATTCCCCTGGTGATCAGAGCTGCTTTTGTATTGTCTCCATATCCCAATCCGTCAGCGGTACCTGCTGCCAGTGCAATCACATTCTTAAGTGCTCCCCCAAGTTCTACTCCCAGAATATCCGGCGTTGTATACACGCGGAATACAGGACTCATAAAAATACTCTGAAGATATTCTGCAGTCGCCCTTGTACGTGCGCTGACCACGCAGGTCGTAGGAATTCCTTTTCCAACTTCTTCCGCATGACTTGGACCTGAAAGAACTGCCACATCTCCCTCAGGAATTTCTTCCTCAATTACGTCACTGAGTGTTTTCAGTGTTTTTTCTTCGATACCTTTTGCAACATTGACAATCTTCTGACCCTTCCTGATAAATGGTGCCATTTTATGAGCCGTACTTCGAATGTACGGAGAAGCCACTGCCAGCACTGTTACATCAGCACTTTTAATCGCCCGTTCCAGATCTGTCAGAATTTCAATGTCTTCCGGAATCTGTACACCTGGAAGCCGGTCAGGATTTTCTCTTTTTTCCCGGAGTTTTCGGGCATCCTCCGGTCTTGCCGACCAGAGGAGAACTTCATGGCCGTTATTATACAGCAGGAGCGCCAGAGCCATACCCCAGCTTCCTGAACCCAGTACGCTGATTTTCGCCATAAATCTTACCTCTTATTTTTTATTCTTACTGCTTAAAAACACCTTATTTTCTGTTCCGTGAAGCAGCCTTACAATGTTTGCCCTGTGCCTGTAGAAGGCCATTGCCGTAAGAACTGCCATCACAATATAAAGTTCCATTGTATGTGGCTGATCCATCCCGTATTTTCCCATATGTCCAAAAACAAGGACCAGAATAAAAGCCACCGCATATGCACTAAGAGAGCAAAGCGATACATAATGCGTCGTAAAAAACAATGCAAAAAAGACAACTGCACAGGCAATAAAGATCCGCCAGTCAAAAGCAATGATCATGCCCACAGAAGCTGCAATCCCCTTTCCGCCGCGAAATTCCATGGAAATCGGAAAATTATGTCCGAGGATGCATCCCAGCGCCGCATAAAGAGTAAGAAGCGGAAGGATCGTATTCATGGAATTTCCGTAAACCATTCTCACGATCACAATGGCGAGTACGCACTTCAGGCAGTCTCCCAGTAAAGTAAGCACTCCTGCTTTTTTTCCAAAGGTACGGAATGCATTCGTAGTTCCAGCATTCCCGCTACCATGCTCTCTGATATCTGTCTTGTGGACTTTTCCTATAATATAACCAGTTTGAAAAAGCCCGCATACATAACCGATAACAAGACAAATAATTCGTTCCATATTTTTATTCCTTTTCCCCGCGCTCGCGGATGATGAATTTCAGGGAAGTTCCGGAGAATCCAAAGGCATCCCTGATCTTGTTCTCCAGATATCTTACATAGGAGAAATGCATCAGTTCCTTATCGTTGACAAAAATTACAAATGTGGGCGGTTTTACCGCAACCTGTGTCATGTAGAAGATCTTCAGTCTTCTACCACGGTCGGACGGCGGCTGCTGGAGAGCAACTGCCTCGGAAAGGATCTCATTGAGGACACCCGTCTGGATACGAAGTGTCTGATTCTCAATAACTGTATCAATATTCTCAAAAAGTTTTGGAAGTCTCTGTCCTGTTTTTGCAGAGATAAAAATAATCTGTGCATATGGCATAAAGGAAAGGATCTGACGGATCTTCTCTGTATGCTTGTAGATGGTCTTGTCATTTTTCTCAATGGCATCCCATTTGTTTACAGCTACAATGATACCTTTTCCTCTGTCATGGGCGATTCCCGCGATCTTTGCATCCTGCTCGGTAACTCCCTCGGAAGCATCGATCACAACTACGACCACATCTGCACGCTCTACAGCTGTTACTGTACGGATAACACTGTAGCGCTCGATCTCTTCTTTTACTTTTCCTTTACGGCGAAGTCCTGCAGTATCAATAAATACATAATCCTTATTGTTCCAGGTAACCTTGGTATCAATGGCATCACGTGTAGTTCCCGCAATGTTGGATACGATCACACGCTCCTCACCAAGAAGTTTGTTGATCAGAGAAGATTTTCCAACGTTTGGCTTTCCTACGATGGCGATCTTCGGGATATCGTCCTGATCTTCCTCCTCGCTCTTATCTGGGAACTCTTTGATCACCTCATCCAGCATATCTCCAAGACCCTGTCTGTTGGCTGCGGAAATTGGGATCGGTTCTCCGATTCCAAGATTATAAAATTCATATACATCCATCATGTACTTCTGATGGCTGTCCACTTTGTTGACTACAAGGCGTACCGGCTTGCCACTGCGGCGGAGCATATCTGCCACCTTGGCGTCAGAATCCACAAGCCCCTGGCGGACATCTGTAATAAAAATGATCACATCTGCCGTATCAATGGCGATCTGTGCCTGCTCTCTCATTCTGGAAAGAATAATGTCGCTGCTGTCCGGCTCAATTCCGCCTGTATCGATCAGGGTAAATGTCCGGTCAAGCCATGTGACATCTGCATAAATTCTGTCACGGGTTACTCCTGGTGTATCCTTTACTATGGAAATATTATCACCTGCCAGAGCGTTAAACAGAGTGGATTTGCCTACATTAGGCCTTCCCACTATCGCTACTACTGGTTTGCTCATAAATTTGTCTCCTTCTTGTTGGTTTATGTTTCGGAGGATTGATCACAGCCTCTACCAGATCACGTCCTCCTGTGTCTACAATTACAATTTCTGTTTTCAGTGCCTCAGAAAGTTCTTTAAGTGTCATATCATCCAGAAAAATCTCTTCATCACCTTTCAGCATGCTGCATGGGATCAGAAGCTTTTCTCCCAGGTCAAGGTCGGAAAGCTGTTCTTTCAGATCCTGCCCTGTGATCAGTCCGGACACCGTGATCTTTTCACCGAAAAAGCGATTCTCGATGGTCGTGACCGGAATCTGCACATTGGGAAATTTTTTCTTGATTTCTTCTATATAGCGGGCAATAAAAGGCGCCGCCAGTTTTCCTGTGGCGATCCTTCCTGTCACTTTACGGTCGTCACCGGTAAGTTTCTTAAGTGTTTCCTTTACTTCGGTTTCCAGAAGTCTTAACATGCCCACGCCATTTTCAAGCTGCAGATATCCGTCGTATTCCTCTTCACAGGGAAGCTCCCTGTCAGACAGAATATACCACTCATCCGAAGCATGGATAAAATGAATCCCGTACTTCTCCATCATAATCTTCTGCCAGCGTTCAATCTGATTCAGAACTTTTTCTGCATCTTCTTTATTAAAAGGCTCCAGAGGATAGAGACCTTTTCTGTATTTGGTAAGTCCTACCGGCACAACAGAAACACTCTGAAGAACCGGAGCATAGGCGGAAAGTTTCTCAAGGCTGTATTCCAGCTCATCCCCGTCATTAACACCTTTGCACAGTACGATCTGTCCGTTCATGGTGATCCCTGCGTTATACAGCATATCCACCTTCTCTAGGGCCTTTCCCGCAAAGCGGTTATGCAGCATTTTGCACCGGAGCTCCGGATTCATTGCCTGGAATGAAATATTGATCGGTTCCAGATGATAGCGGATCACTCGCTCAATATCCTTCTCGCTCATATTGGTAAGCGTCACATAATTTCCCTGAAGAAAGGAAAGCCTGGAATCGTCATCCTTAAAATACAGCGTCTCACGCATATCCGGCGGCATCTGATCAATAAAACAGAACATGCACTTATTTGAACAGGAACGATAGTCATCCATCAGTCCCCCGTTCTCAAATTCTATTCCAAGGTCTTCCTCATATTCCTTCTCTACCTCCAGCTCCCACTCTTCGCCATCTGGCTTCTCTACCAGAAGCACCACAAGCTCTTCATTCATGAGATACCGGTAATCGAAGACATCCTCCACAGGCTGACCGTTTACAGACACAAGTCTGTCCCCCGGTTCCAGCCGCAGCTCCTCGGCAATACTGTCGGGCAGCACCCTGGAAATCATATGCTTTCTTAATTTCATCATTATCTCCCTTTTCTATCCCGTATATAATAACAACTTTGCTCTTAAAAATCAACACTTTGAGAAAACACCTTGACTGACACGTGGGTCTGATGTTATAAATAGACTGAGAATTTTTAATGACATACACTTAGGAGGAATATTATGCCAAACATAGAATTGCTGGAAAAGTCTATGCCTGTTGCCCCGATCCGAATCGCCGCACTTGCCGGATGCCGCGAACTGGCCGAGGAGGTTGACAAAAAGCTGGTTAAATTCCGTAAAGAACTTGTAGCAGCCAAGAAATCCACCATTATCCCACAGGGCTATGCAGAGAAATCTTTCCTTGTAGACTGCGAATGCCCGCGTTTCGGAACCGGTGAAGGTAAAGGTTACATCAAAGAATCCGTTCGTGGTACAGACCTTTACATTATGGTAGATGTGACCAATTACAGCCTTACTTACAGCGTATGCGGCCACGAGAACCACATGTCTCCGGACGACCATTACCAGGATCTGAAGAGAATTATCTCCGCAGCCACCGGTAAAGCACACCGTATCAACGTTATTATGCCATTCCTTTACGAGGGACGTCAGCACAGACGTACCAAGAGAGAATCTCTCGACTGTGCACTTGCACTTCGCGAGTTAAGCGCAATGGGTGTTTCCAACATCATTACTTTTGATGCTCATGATCCACGTGTGCAGAACTCTATTCCGCTGAAAGGCTTTGATAACTTTTTCCCGACATACCAGTTCCTGAAAGCACTGGTCAAAAATGTCCCGGATTTCAAACTCGACAATGATCACCTCATGATCATCAGCCCGGATGAAGGCGCTATGTCACGTGCTGTATATTTCTCCAATATCCTTGGAGTTGATATGGGTATGTTCTACAAACGCCGTGATTACTCCACTGTTGTCAATGGCAAGAACCCGATCGTTGCTCATGAATTCCTTGGAGATTCCGTAGAAGGTAAAGATGTTGTCATCATCGACGATATGATCTCTTCCGGAGAGAGTATGCTGGATGTTGCCCGTCAGCTGAAAGAGCGTAAAGCCGGACGTGTATTCGTCTGCACAACCTACGGTCTGTTTACAGACGGCGTAGCTAAATTTGACGAATATTACGAAAAAGGCTGGCTGGACAGAGTCATCACAACCAACCTTAACTACCGTATTCCGGAACTTCTCGACCGTCCATACTATATCGAAGCAAATATGAGCAAATATCTTGCAAGTATCATCGATATCATCAACCATGATGTATCTGTCGAGAAGGTTCGTTCCAGCAACGAAAAGATCATGGATCTCATGAAAAAAGTCAACGAACAGTAAGAAATGCTCCCAGGTTTCCACGTTTCCCGTGAGAAGCCCTGTGCGAATAAAGAAAGAGCGGATTACAGCAGGTGCAGATGCCCGGCATGGAAATCCGCTCTTCTTTTATGCCTGCATCCAGAAAGATTCTTCGGTTTGCCTCCCAGAGATTCAGCTGATATTTTCCATCTGGTTTCTCATAAAAAAGTACATCCCAGTATTTTTCTTCAAATGCTTCTTTAAACTGATCGATCACATCTTCACTGACTTCATAACAGTTCTGACAGATAGACGGACCGATGGCTGCGTAAAGTTCTGAAGGGTCTGTCTGAAATTCCTCAGCCATTTTTTCCACTGTCACTTTACCGATCTTTCCTACCGTACCTCTCCATCCGGAATGTGAGAGTCCTATCGCTTTATGTACCGGATCCACAAAGAAAAGTGGTACACAGTCCGCATAAAAGGTCGCCAGAACCAGTCCAGGAACATTGGTGATCATTCCATCCACATCTGTATAAGGTCTCGGTTTCGTGATTCCGTTTCCCCTATCTTCTTCCGTGACCACACGTACGTTGGTGGTATGTGTCTGATCAGAAGTTACGATATCTTCCATGGAAAATCCCATAGCATCCGAAAGTCTGCGGTAATTTTCCCGCACTGCATCCTCGTTATCTCCTCTTGTAAAGCTTAAATTCATGGATTCATAAATCCCCTGACTCACTCCGCCCAGACGGGTACTGAAACCATGTACGATCCCGGGAATTTTCTCAAAAGCAGGATACGTCAGCCACGTAACTCCGCTTTTCTGATTTACATTCATTAACTGCTTATCTTTATACCATTTTATTTCCATCTTATGTAACCAGCCCTTTCATCTGCAAAAATCAAAAGCATTTTTTATCCAGTGGATCTCTTCCCCGTCAATACCCACCACGTCAAAACGGCAGGGAGGCAACTCCCGGTATCCATGTGCAATCAGGTAAAACATTGCCACTCTGCTGATGATCCGTTGTTTTTCTCTCCCTACCGCCGAAAAAGAACTTCCACTTTTTCCATTCTTTCTGTATTTCACTTCAATAAATACCAGATATCTTCCATCCCGTCCAATGAGATCGATCTCACCACTTCGGCAGCGGAAATTTCTTTCCTTGATCTGCAATCCCTTTTCTTCCAGGAATGCTGCAGCAATTCCCTCATAATAGCTGCCCTTCTGTCTTCTATTTTCTTTCAGAAAAACAAAACCTTTCTGTTTTTGATGTCGGTATCTTTCGTATCTTATTTTTTATACAAAATGTGTGATAAACGTTTTTCTGTGTATCGGACTTGGCCCGTATTTCTTCAATGCTTCAATATGTGCCGCAGATCCGTAACCTTTGTTGGAGGCAAACCCATACTCCGGAAGAACCTTATCATATTCTTCCATCATCCGATCTCTGGTCACTTTCGCCACAATGCTTGCCGCTGCAATAGAGACACTTTTTGCGTCACCTTTGATAATGGGTACCTGCGGAATCTGGATCCCCGGTATGGTAACCGCATCGTTTAAAAGCAGCTGCGGCTGCACAGAAAGTTTACTTACCGCCTGACGCATTGCCTCATATGTTGCCTGCAGGATATTGATCTCATCAATTATCTCCGGACTTGCCATTCCGATTCCAACAGCAACTGCCCCTTCCAGGATCACATCGTAGAGCTCTTCTCTCTTTTTTGCTGTAAGCTTCTTGGAATCATTGAGCCATAAAATATCGCAGTCTTTCGGAAGGATCACCGCACAGGCTACTACCGGGCCGGCAAGGGGGCCTCTTCCCACCTCATCGATCCCGCAGAGATATCCTAAGTGTTCATACTTATGTTCATATTCCTTCATGATCTCTGTGCGCGCACGCTCATTTTCCAATGCCTGGAGTTTTTTGCGGTACTGCTGAATCAGCTTCTGTACACCGCTTCTCTCATCGTTTTCATAATGCTGAAAAAGGGCGTTGTATTCGCCCTCCTTCGCTGACGCAAACTGCGCCTTGATATCTTTCATTGTTTCCATTATGCTTCCTCTGTTTCTTTCGGAAATTCCAATGTCACCTTTCCAAGTTTTCCGGAACGGAATTCTTCCAGTAAAAGACGGGATGCCTTCTCATAATCAAGCTCTTCACCCTTTTTCAGGCAGCCTCTTGCCTTTGCAACTGCAGTGAGGATATCCAGAGGTTTCTGCCCTTCTTCTACGTTATATCTCTCTCTCAGTGCTGCCGGGTAAAACTCCTGCAGATATCCGATGAGACCAAGAGCAAGTTCTTCGATATTCAAAATGTCATCTTTGATAGAACCGATATAGGCAAGACGCATTCCCACTTCCTGATCTTCAAACTTTGGCCAGAGAATTCCTGGTGTATCCAGAAGTTCTACACTTTTATTCAGGCGAATCCACTGTTTGCCTTTTGTAACTCCCGGTTTATTGCCGGTCTTGGCGCAGGCTTTTCCTGCAAAGGTATTGATAAATGTTGATTTTCCAACATTCGGGATTCCTGCTACCATGGCGCGTACCGGACGGTTTTTGATTCCTCGTCTCCGGTCTCTCTCTGTCTTTTCCTTACAGGCTTCCG
Source organism: Blautia sp. MCC283 (assembly GCF_018785565.1). NCBI lineage: Bacteria > Bacillati > Bacillota > Clostridia > Lachnospirales > Lachnospiraceae > Blautia > Blautia sp. MCC283. The sequence goes on from NZ_WQQB01000028.1 coordinate 285,958, forward strand.
TGATTGCCGCAGAAACAGCCTTCATGGAGCCCTTATTACGGGAATCAATACTTACTGCATAGATTCCTTTTTCTTTAAAATATTCCATCCAGGCACGGTTCTGTCTCTCATCGGCAAGGTCTGCCTTGTTGAGAAGGATCATACGTGCCTTGTTTTTTCCAAGTTCATCAATATCCGGATTACGGCTAGAAAGCGGAACTCTTGCATCTACAAGTTCAATGATCAGATCGATCAGCTTGATATCTTCCTGCATCTGGCGTTTCGCCTTCGTCATATGGCCTGGATACCACTGTACGTTCATAATTCACCTCATTTTTTATCTGATAAAACCTATTTTACTTTTGGGAGAAACTGTAAACCATATCTTCCCTACAATATATTTCTTGCTGATATTTCCAATATCGCTGAAACGGCTGTCCTCGCTGTTATTCCGATTATCTCCCAGAACAAAATACTCTCCACTTTCCAGTGTGATAGCACTGTCTGCAAGTCCGCCATCTGCGATTTCCTGATAAGCACCATTCTCTTCGTAAACATTTCCATTAATGTAGATCTGGCCTTCTTTTATCTGAACTGTTTCGCCTGGAAGGCCGATCACACGTCGGATATGCAAAGCCGCATCATCACTGGCACTTGTTTTAAAAACAATTACATCCCCACGTTTCGGAGATTTTATCTTATACAATGCTCTGTTTACAAAGAATTTCTGGCCTACCGAATACGTAGGTTCCATAGCACTCTCCTGCAATGTCACAGTCTGAAATGCAGAAATCGCAACCAGCACAGCAAATACCAGCGTTACGATAATCTCAAATACCCACTTGACGATCCCTCTTGTGCGGTCATCCCGAAGTCTTTCCCTTGCTTCGGAAACAGCTCGGCTTTCTTTCAGATCTTCAATTTTTCTCTTCTTATTTAATCCCATATTCTATCCCCTGTATGCATCATTATTTTGCATACCTCTTGATGTAAAAAGAGGGACAATAGCAAATGTTATTGTCCCTGCCTCTTTACTTATGAAATTATTTTACAAGCTCTTTAACCTTAGCTGCTTTACCTACGCGATCTCTCAGGTAGTTCAGTTTCGCACGGCGTACTTTACCATGACGGATAACTTCAACCTTAACTACGTGTGGGGAATGAAGCGGCCATGTTTTCTCAACACCTACACCGTTGGAGCTCTTTCTTACTGTGAAAGTCTCTCTTGTACTTCCACCCTGTCTCTTAAGTACTGTACCCTCGAAGATCTGAACACGCTCACGTGTTCCCTCTTTGATCAGTGCGTGTACTCTTACTGTGTCTCCTACGCGGAACTGCGGTACTTCAGCTTTCAGCTGAGCGGACTCAATGTTCTTAATAATTTCGTTCATGTCTTTCTCTCCTTAATTATACTGGATGTTCTTAATACGCATGTGGTAACAGAGGACCATCTTTTTTCACAACATAAGTGATTATACACTAGATAATATTCTATTGCAAGAACTTTTTTCCTGAATTTTCGAGTTTGTTTACCAGCAAAGTACCTCATGTCCTGTCTCTGTGACAAGCACCATGATCTCCCATTGCGCAGACGGCAGGCCATCTTCTGTCCGCACTGTCCAGTCGTCAATCTCATCTGTATAAATTTCGTCAGATCCCATATTAACCATTGGTTCAATGGTAAAGATCATTCCCGGTACCATGAGTACACCTGTATCTTCTTTGGAAGTGTAACTTACCCACGGATCTTCGTGAAACTCAAGACCTACCCCATGTCCGCCTATTTCTCTGACAACTGTGTATCCATTCTCCACTGCGTGCTTGTGCACAGCACTTCCCATATTTCCGATCGGTGTCCATGGTTTTACCTGCTCAAGGCCAAGCTCTACACATTCTTTTGTCACACGGACAAGTTTTTCCTTCTCCGGGCTTACCTCTCCGATACAGAACATACGGGAGGAATCAGAAAAATATCCCTGATAGATGGTAGATACATCTACATTGACAATATCTCCTTCTTTTAAAACGATCTCTTCATCCGGGATTCCATGGCATACTACCTCGTTGATCGATGTGCATACGCTCTTTGGAAAACCTTCATAATTAAGTGGTGCCGGAATTCCACCATGACGTACCGTTTCTTCATGTACCCAGTCATCAATCTGCTGTGTGGTCACACCCGGTCCGATATGCTCTGCAACATAATCAAGAACTGCGATATTGATCTTACAGCTCTCTTTGATCTTTTCAATCTGTGCAGGTGTTTTAATCAGATCATGGTCAAGAACTGCATATCCTTTCTTTTTCATAAGTTCCATTTTTTCATCAAATGCTTCATGGCATTTTTTATATTTCTTTCCGCTTCCGCACCAGCACGGATCGTTTCTTTCGATTTTCTTTGCCATTTCTTTTCTCTCCTTTTGCAGTCTGACTCTCTGCTTTTTCTTTTGTATTTTACACAGGACATGAAGTGCTTTCTATTCAGCTGCATAACATCTGCCTGTTATATTCCTGCAGATCAATTTCTGCCTGATTTATCATAGCACAACTTTCATTTATAGAAAAGTACTCTTTGTGTTTTTGGTTTGTTTTATTTAACTTTTATGTTACTAATAATGTCGATTTTTTTCGAATTATATGAAGTTTATTGTTTTTTCAAAAACTTCGATTATAATAAAGTTATAAAATTTGTCTGTGGAAGGAGATTTACAAATGAAAAAGCTGAAACAATTATTACTTATCTTAGTATTGTCTCTGTCTTTAACTTCACCTGCTGTCATCCCGGCTATGGGAACAACTACCGTTTCTGCCGCCACTGTCAGGAAACCATCTCTCAGTAATTCAAAACTTACCATTTATACAGGAAAGTCTGTACTCTTAAAGGTAAATGGAACTTCTGGCAAAGTTAAATGGATTAGTCAGAATAAACGTATTGTGACCGTAGATTCCAAAGGTAAAGTCACTGCCAGGGGTGTCGGAAAGACCATCATTTTTGCCAAAACCGGGAACTATACATTACGCTGTCAGATTACTGTAAAAAAGAAAGTCGCTTCCAGGCCTCAGGTTCAGTCTTCCGTGTGGATTCCAGCTACAGGAAAAAAATATCATCGAATTCCAAACTGTGGAAATATGAATCCAAATCGAGCGCATAAGGTTACTCTTAGTCAGGCAAAACAGCGTGGCTATACTGCATGCAAAAACTGTTACCGATAAATAAACATAAAAAAGACCGCTGATTTATCTTTATCATGTATCTCTTATAAAGATAGGTCCGCGATCTTTTTATTATGTCCTATTATATGTAAATTATTTCTCTACTGCCGGCTGACGGTTACCCCCGGTAGCCATTACCCTCATTCTTCCAAGTGCACTGGATACTGCTGGTATGGAAATCACTGCAATTGTGAGTACTCCTTCCAGAAGAATATAGCTGTAATTGTAAATGATCGGATATAATGCTGTCAGAGACTTCGGAAAATTATCCGGCATATAATCCATCCAGTATAGATATCCGCCGAGCGCATGGAACGCACCCCTTGCCAGGATTGCTACAATGTAGGCTTTCAGAAGACCATATTTTTTTTGATTTTGTAAATAATCCGGAAAATCCCATTGTCTCTCCTCCTTATGCCTAAATCGAGTTCAATGGTTAATGTTCAGGCTTCTTTGGTCTTACCCATTGTAGCATATGGAGAGATGAATGTAAATGAGGGGTGTGGGAAAACTTTTTTGTATGTGACGGTATGCATGTGACAAAAACGGGAGAGAAATCTGTGTGTTGATTTCTCTCCCGTTTTACTCTTTCCTTTGTAGCTTGAAAACTACATACATGTGTTTGTTGATGGTTAATCATTTTTGTTGAATCAATTTTTAACCTGCGTGCCGATTTGCCTTTTTTCACGGGCTCGCAGCTTGCGCTGCATCGCCTGTTCTTTTAGGCTACTCCAGCAGGGGTCATCTCACGACTCCGTCGTTCGATGTCATTTGCTTCGCAAATGTTCAAGTCAGCTAATGCTCATACGTCCACAAGCAAGCTTGCTCCCGTATGACCCTTACCTGCCTTGCCCGCTTCCTCGGCTGGTTGGTCAAGCCCT